>NZ_JBSKBR010000004.1:0-334797 GCF_053714315.1 Mesorhizobium sp. PL10
AGCACCCCTCATCCGTCTCGGCGCTGCGCGCCGATCCACCTTCTCCCACAGGGGGAGAAGGCAGAGGCGCAGCCCTTACTCTCCCGGCCCCTTGCAAGCCACGATCTGCTCCTTCGTGTAGGTCGTCCACTCAGGGATCGAGATCGAGACAGGCCATTCCGGGCTGAGCGAAGGGTCGGCGGCGGCTTTCAGTTTGGCCTTGCCTTCGTCGGTGGCGTTGTCCCACAGCTGTGGGTCGACCAGCACGGTCTGCTGCGCCGGCTTCTTGCCGTCGAGGATCTGCAGCGCCAGCGTGACGCCCGCACCGCCGATCGAACCGGGGTTGGTGACGGCGGCGCCGACGAGGCCCTTGACCGAGCTGAGCTGGCCGACGAAGCCGGCGTTGTCGGCGCCGACCACCGGCACCAGCGGCGCCTGCGATTCGACCAGCGCGTCGACGATGACGTTGTCGATGCCGGAGGTCCAGATGCCGTTGATCGGCGTGCCCGTGGCCAGGAACGACAGCATCTGCTGCTTGGCTTGGTCCTGCTGCCAGCCGGTGAAGACCTCCTGCGCGACCTTCACGTCGGGGTTTTCGGCCAGCGCCTTCTTGAAGCCTTTGTCGCGGTCGCTATCGGCCGAGGCGCCGGCGGCGCCGCGCATGTAGAACACCTCGCCCTTGCCGCCCATCTGCTGGAACAGCCACTTGGCACCGAGATAGGCATACTGTTCCTGGTTGTTGGAGATGATGTAGGCCGACGGCTCGGTGACCGCCTGGTCGACGGCGACGACGACGATGCCGGCCTTGGTGGCTTCTTCCAGGCCTGCCTTGATGCCGGCCGGATCGGCCGGGTTGACGACGATGGCGTCGACCTTGGCGCTGATCAAATTGCGGATGTCTTCGAGCTGGCCGGCGGCGTCGGTGTTGCGGTGGGCGATGTTGAGCTTGGCGACTTCACCGGAAGCCAGCGCCTGCGCCTTCATCGCGCAGACCATTTCCTCGCGCCAGCCATTGCCCTGCACGGTGTTGGAAATGCCGATCGTGTATTTGCCTTCCGCCGACGAGACGCCCACCGAGGCCAGCAAGGCAGCGCCCGCAAGCAGCGGGACCATGGTCAGTATTTTCTTCATGTCAGTACTCCTCCACATTGTTTTCAGTTTCAGGGCCGGACCCTCGGAAGGATCAGACCAAGACGTTTTCATCATCATTTGACGAAGGGTCGCAGGACGTCGCGGGCGAGCAGAAAGCCGCGCTTGACCCGATCGTCGCTGCCTTCAAAGCGCCTGTCCTCGTGCTCGATGATGACCGAGCCGTCATAGCCGGCGCGGTAGAGGCCGGAAAAGAAGCCGCTCCAGTCGACATCGCCCAGCCCCGGCATGCGCGGCACTTGCCAGCCTATCCCGGCTGACAGGATTCCGCGCTCATACAAACCATCATGATCAATCATCAGATCCTTGGCGTGGACATGCAGCATGTAGGGGCCGAATTCCCGGATGAAGCGGCTCTGGTCGATCATCTGCCAGACCAGATGCGAGGGGTCGAAATTCATGCCGACATCGCCGCCCCAGGCCTCCAGGATGCGGCGCCAGACCTGCGGCGAGTAAGCGATGTTGTGCCCGCCCGGCCATTCGTCATAGCTGAAGATCATCGGGCAATTCTCGAAGGCGAGCTTTACGCCGTGGTCACGCGCATGAGCGACGATTTCGGGCCAGACGGTGAGGGCGTCCTGCCAGTTGACGTCGACGGCCTTCGAGGCATCGCCGCCGCAGAATGTGTTGACCACGGACACACCCATATTGGCGGCCAGCACGATGACCTTCTTCAGATGGCCGATGACCGCCTCGCGGTGTGCGGGGTCGGGATGCAGCGGGTTGGGATAATAGCCGAGGCCGGAGACTGTCAGTTGCTTCTGCGCCAACTCGGCGACGATGTCCTTGGCTTGTGCAGGGGAGGTGGAAGCGGCATCGATATGGCTGGTGCCGGCATAGCGTCGCGTGGCGCCGGAGGTTTTCGGCCAGCAGGCGATCTCCAGCGCCTCGAACCCGGCCGAGTGCGCCCAGCCGGCGACCTCACCAAGCGGCGTCTCCGCGAAGGGCGCGGTGAGCAATCCAAGTTTCATAGTGCCTCCCCTGGTCGTGGCTTCACGACCGGTACCTATAATGCCGATTGTTTGGATCGCTTCAACCTCGCGACCTCATCTTGTTCCAGACTGTGTCGGACCGCCGCCATCGGATCGTCCGAAAGCAGTTCGCCAAGCGCTGAAGTGACAGCTGCGCGGAAGGTCCCGTCAGCGGCAAGGCCGGGGTCGAATATCCCGTCGATGGCAAGGATTGCGGACGCCAGCGCCTGCGCATCATGGCCGGTGGCATCGGCGATCGCCGCGACCTTATCCGCATAGGGATCCGACACCGGCCAGCGTCTGCCGAAACGGTCCGAGGCCTGGATGAGATAGGCCATCCAGCCGGCGACCGGCACCGACAGCAGGCCGATGCTGGCGCCCTGGCTCAGCCGGTCGCGGATCGGGTTGAGCAGGCGCTGCACGATCTTCTGCGAGCTATCGGTGGCGATCTGGTGGTTGCGGTGGCGGATCGCGGTGTTCTTCAGCCTGCCGAGGCTCTGCTCGACATAGGCAAGCGGCAAGATGCCAGGCACAGGCATCAGCGTCGGCACAGTCTCTTCGACCAGCATGCGCCTGATGAAGTCCGACAGCAGCGGGTCGGCCATGGCATCCGATGTGTGCTCCAGCCCGGCCAGTACGCCTAGCGTCGCCAGCGATGTCTGGGCGCCGTTCAGCACCCGCATCTTGAGATGCTCGAAGGGCGTGACATTGTCGACGAACGTAGCGCCGACCAGATCCCAGCGCGGCATGCGGCCGGCGAATTTTTCCTCGATCACCCATTGCCGGAACGGCTCACTGACAGCGACTGCGCCATCGCGGTAGCCGAACCATTGCTCGACGCTGTCGAGGTCGGCCTGCGTTACCGCCGGCGCGATGCGATCGACCATGGCCGAGGGGAAAGCGACATTGGCCGCAATCCAGTCCGCCAGCCCATTGCCGCGCCGTTCGGCAAAGCTGCGCACGACATTGCCGAGGATGATGCCATTGGCCGGAATGTTGTCGCAGGAGAGCAGCGTGAGTGGCCTTCCATGCGTGGCCATGCGCAGCTCCAGCGCCCGCGCCAATACTCCGGGCGCGCTGCGCGGTGTCTCGGGGTTGGCGAGGTCATGGACAATATCGGGATGGTCGAGGTCGAGGTCGCCGTTCGATGGGATGTGGCAATAGCCTTTCTCGGTCACCGTCATCGTCACCAGTTCGATGTCGGGAGACACCAACACACCGAGCGCGGGTGCGGCACTTTCCTGGCTGTCGACCACCCTGACGATGCTGCCGATGACGCGCGCCTCGATGTGGCTGTTCTCGCGGATCAGTCGCGTGTAGAGGCCGCTCTGCCGTCCCAGCGTGCCGGCAAGGCTTGGCGGGCGGATGTTGATGCCGACGATGCCCCAGCGGTCGAAGCGCAGCGAGATGAGATCGTCGATGTATTCGGCCTGATGGCAGCGGTGGAAGGCGCCGACGCCGAGATGCGCCATGCCGGGCGCCAGCATCGTGCGGTTATAGGACGGCGTCTGGACCGATGCCGGCAAGCGGTCGAGCAGCGCCGGCCCAAGCGTTTCGATGGCGCTCACCGGTTCGCCCCGATCACCGCCTGCTCCTGGTCGATCACCGCGCCGGTCATCGGCCCTGCGGCGTCGGAGAGCAGAAAGACGGCGAGACTGGCGATATCGTTCGGCGTCAGCAGCCGGCCGAAAGGCTGCGCGGCATTGGCCTTGTCGAGCCAGCCGGGGCCGTTGCCCAGCGTTTCGGCCTGCATGATGCGTTCGGCCGGCGTGTCGGTCCAGCCGACATTGATGCCGTTGACGCGGATGCGGTCGAAGCGGTGGGCATTGGCGGCGTTCTTGGTCAGCGTCGCCAGCGCGCCCTTGGTGGCGGAATAGACGGCAAGCTCCGGCGAACCGCAATGGGCGTTGATCGACAGGATGTTGACGATCGCGCCGGGCTCTCCGCGCTTCTTCATGTCGGCGATCGCCGCCTGCATCAGGAAGAACGGCGCGCGCGCGTTGACGGCGAACAGCGATGCCCAATCGTCGAGGCTGGCGTCGAGGAAAGAAGCGCGGTCGGTCAGCCCGGCGGCGTTCACGAGGGCGTCGATGTGGCCGAAGCGCTCGATGCAGGCCTGCGCCAGGAGGGCAGGGGCTGCCGGATCGGCGAGATCGGCGGCAACGAAGATCGTCGGCGTGCCCAATTGTGAAAGCTCAGCCGCGACGGCATCGCCGCGCGCCCTCTCACGGCCGGTGACCAGAAGGCCAGTGGCGCTGGAACGCGCCAGCGTCTCGGCTATGGCGCGGCCAATGCCTTGCGTCGACCCGGTGATCAAAGCCACCTTGCCGTCCAGCCGGATCTCCATTCCTACTCCCGGAACAAAGTTTCTATTTTTCCGAATATGGAACGGCAATTCCCGATAGTCAATTGGACCAGCGGCGCCTCATTCGCCACGCCTTGACGCGACACCGTGGACCAGTGCCATTCCCACGGCGAGCGAGGCCGCCAGCGAGCGGAAGCCGGCAAAGTCGGATTCCACCACTTCCAGCCAGCTGTCCGAAAGCCGGATCAGCGGGCTGAAGGTGCTGTCGGTGACGGTGACGATGCGCGCCTTGCGCTCATGCGCCACCGCGACGAGGTCGGGCGTGATCGAATTGTAGGGACTGAAGGAGACCGCCAGAACCGCATCCCGCCCGCCGATGCAGCCGATCTGGTCGAGCGCCGAGGAGCCGACATTGTCGACCAGCACATTGCGCACGCCCTGCTGCGACAGGGTCAGCGACAGGTAAGCGGTGACGGGAAAGGCGCGCTTGGAGCCGATGACATAGATCAGGTCGGCCGCCGCCAGCAGCGCCACCATCTTGTCGAAACTCTTGACGTTGAAGCCGGCCTCGATGCGGCCAAGCGAGGCCTGCGATGCGCCGACCATGCCGTGCAGGAAATGCAGATTGGGCTCGGTCTCGGTGCGCGGCTCGCCGCGTCCCTCCGGCCATGATCCCTTGATGTGCTCCTTGAACAGGCCCTGGAAATCGGAAAAGCCGGAATAGCCGAAGATCTGGGCAAAGCGCACCAGCGTCGAGGGTTGCACGCCGGCCTGCGCCGCCACCTGCGCGATGGTGCCGAGCGCCACGTCGCTCGGATGCTGCCACAGGAAGATCGCCACCTGGCGCAGCCGCTTGGGAAAATGCACCGTACCCGACGACAGCACCGCGCGCAGCTCCTCATAGGTCTGCGGCTGGATGTAGCCGAGTGCCGCCAGCGAGCGTCCGCGCTTGCGCGTCGCCGCCTCGTCGGCGATCGATCGTCCGGATCCCTTGCTTGCCCCACTCATGATTTCAGGCTAGCGCGATACGATCGTTTTACAATATGAAAATTGGAACATGTGTTCGAAAGCGGTCTGCCGGGAGGAGCTTGAAAATGGTCTATGCAACATCGGACGGATCGGCGGGCAAGCGGCTCAGGGTCGGCATGGTCGGCGGGGGCCGCAACGCCTTTATTGGGGCCGTGCATCGCCTCGCCATGCGTCTCGACGATCAGATCGTTCTGGTCGCCGGCGCGCTGTCGTCCGATCCGGAGAACGCAGCCGCCTCGGCCGCCGAGATCGGCATCGCGCCGGAACGCAGCTATGCCGATTATCGCGCCATGGCAAAGGCTGAAGCGGCGCGGCCCGACGGCATCGAGGCGGTCGTTGTCGTCACGCCGAACCATCTGCACGCGCCGATCGCCACCGCCTTTCTTGAGGCCGGCATCGACGTGATCTGCGACAAACCGCTGTCGACGACGCTGACCGATGCCGAGGCTCTGGTGGCGCTGGCGAAGGCGAAAAAGCGCCGCTTCGTCGTCACGCTGAACAACACCGGCTACGCCATGGTGCGGCAGGCACGCGAGATGGTGGCGGCGGGCGCGCTCGGCCGCATCGTTTCCGTGCACGGCGCCTATATCCAGGATTGGCTGACGAAGCCGATCGACGCCGAGGGCCAGAAGCAGGCGGAGTGGCGCACCGATCCAGCGCGCGCCGGGCAGTCGGCGGTGCTGGCCGATATCGGCGTGCATGCCTTCAACCTGGCAAGCTATATCTCCGGCTGCGAGGCCGGGGCTGTTTCGGCCGATCTGTTCACCGCCGTGCCGGGACGCCGGCTCGACGACAATGCGCATGTGCTGGTGCGCTGGACCGGCGGCGCGCGCGGCACGATCCTGGCCAGCCAGACCTCGCCCGGCCACTACAATGACCTCTCCGTGCGCATCTACGGCGACAGAGCCGGGCTGGAATGGTCGGGCGGGCGGCCCGAGGAATTGCGCTTCTCGCCATATGGCGAGGAAACCCGCACGCTGGTGCGCGGCGGCCATGGCTCGACCGCCGAAAGTCAGCGGGTCTCGCGCATGCCGGCGGCGCATCCGGAAGGCTATATCGAAGCCTTCGCCAATTTCTACCGCGACGCCGCCGACATTATTCGCGCGCATCGGTCGGGCGGTGTGGTCGATGCAGCAAGGGCCGCGCAGGTGCCGGATGTTATCGATGGCGCGCGCGGGGTGAAGTTTGTTGCGGCGGCGGTGGAGTCGAATGCGGCGGGTGGCGCGTGGACGGCGGCGCGGTTTGGGTGAAGTGGACCGATGACTGCCGTGGTCTAGCGGCAGTGGCGCCACCCTATGCGATTGCTTTGGGTCCAGCAGCGAACCGATCCGCATTGCTTTGCGAATTGCGCGCTCAACGCCGCTTTGGGCGACCGCCGGGAGATTTGTTGCCGCGCGGCCCGGTCTGAACCGGCGTATTCCCCTGGTTCTCCTCGGACAGTTTGCGCCAGCGGGCAAGGCGCTCGGGATCGAGCGTACCGGCCTTCAAGGCAGCCTGCACGGCGCAGCCTGGTTCGTGGACATGGGTGCAGTCGCGGAACTTGCACAGCGGGGCGAGCTCGGTGATTTCGGCAAACAGCGTGTCGATGCCGGAAGCGACGTCACTGACATGCAGCGTGCGCATGCCGGGCGTATCGATCACCCAGCCGCCACCGGCAATGGCGTGCAACGATCGCGCCGTGGTGGTGTGGCGTCCCTTGGCATCGTGCTCCCTGATGCCGGCGGTCTGTTGCGGCGATTGCTGCGCCGAGCCGGCCAGCGTGTTGACCAGCGTCGATTTGCCGACGCCGGAGGAGCCGACCAGCGCCACCGTCTGGCCCGCGCCGCACCAGGGGGCGAGGGCCGTTGCGGCATCGGCGACGCGCGGGTTCAGCATCACCACGGCCAGTCCGCGCTGAAGGGACGCGGCCTGGCGTTGGTACGCCTCGGCGTCGTCAGCCGTATCGGCCTTGGTCAGCAGGAGCACCGGCGTCGTTCCGGCCTCGTTGGCCAGCGCTAGATAGCGCTCGAGCCGGGCGATGTTGAAATCGGCATTGCAGGAGGTGACGATGAACAGCGTGTCGACATTGGCAGCGGCCAGCTGCGGCACCCTGCCGCCCTGCGTGCGGCGCTCCAGCACCGTCTTGCGGGTCAGGCGGCGGCGCAGCAGATGCGTATGGGGTTCGACCAGCACCCAATCGCCGACGGCATAGTCGCCGGTGTTGGCATTGGGCGGTAGCGTCAGATCCGTTGGCCCTGCCAGAGACAGGCCGGCCAGGCGGTCACGATGCACCGAGGCGATGCGCGCCGGGATGAGGTCTTTCTCATCAGGTTCAAGCTGATCGCCGAAAAACTCCACCCATCCGAGGCTGGCGAGGGTAGCGCGATCTGTCACAGCCTTGACCAAGGGGACGGTGTCGCAGGCATCGGGGGTATCCTTGGCAAATGGGCCGACAACAGCCCTTTGAAGCAGGGCGATGATCTGAGCCGTTCTATGGGGGCATGGCGGTGTTTGGCAAGCCGGGCCATCAAAAGCTCGGGAGGCCAGGCATCCACAACCGCCGGCAGCCTTTCTTCCCCGCGGCGGACGTCGGGACGTGGAGCGATCTGGCGGCTACCGATCCCGATCCGTTTGCGGATGAAAGGAACGCGCCGCGGCCAAGAAAAAGAAGAAACCGCCGCAGGCGTGAGCGGAGTTCGCGCGCACCGAGGCGCGCTGTCTTCCTTGCGAGGGGAGGGGATGGCCGGCGCCACAGGGGGCGGGGGGTTGGGATGGGGTTGCCTGAAGCACCGGCCAAAGCGGGACAAGTCCCACGCCCAACAAGCTAGCAGAGGTTGGATCGGTTCATATGGTGTGATCGCGGAACTGGCGCAAAAGCGCTTTCGCATCGCCGCTTCGGCGCCGCCAAAGGCGGCGCAACCGGGGGTTTCCAGTGGGTTGCGTGGGTTGCGCAAGCGCCGGTTGAGGACGTTCGGGCAACTGCCGTTTTGAGTGTTGGTTCGAGCGCCAAGTGGGGCGCTACGAGCCGCGCGGCCCTGCATCGCCGCGCCCGGCAGATGCTAGCGGCTGATGTACTCGCGGCTGATGTATTTGACGAAGACCGGCTGCGACAGGATCTCGCGGCGGATCTCGATGCTGTCGATGGCGCGTTCCAGATCGCCGGCGAACGGGTTGGGATCGATGATCGGCGCGTCGCGCAGGTGGGCTGATTTCAGCGTGACGCTGCCGCGTGGGTGCACTATGCGATTTCACGCCGATGATGGCTCCACCAGCGATTCACCATGCCGTGGCCCCACCCCACCGCGCTATTTCAGCGGCAGAAAAAGCTCAAGCACCACTTCGCGCAGCGGCCCGTTCGGGAAGTAGGACAGATGTCGCTGGCAGTAGATCGGAAAGTCGCGGGCTTCCTCGCCGCTGGCCGGAAGCCATTCGCGGTAGAGGTAAAGCGCTGCCGGCTCGAGATTGTTGGTGTTGCCGGGATAGCGCAGCACCGCGCAGCGTCCGCCGGGTATCACGCCGGCCTTCATCTGCGGGTCCTCGATCGGCTGGTCGGTTCCGGCACAGATGTCCATGCTGTAATCGGCCGCGACCGCCGGCTCCCTTTCGGAACGGAAGATGTTGAAGGTCGGGCTTGTCTCGGGCGACAGGCCGGCGGCCTTGCGCCAGGCGATGAAGCGCTGGATGGTGTCAGGAAGCGTCGCCCGGTCGCCGCGATGTTCCATGATCGCCACCGGCGTCGGCGGTACATCGCGGATCGTCACGTCGTCGGGTTCGAAGATTATTTGCATGAGCGTTGTCCTTGCTTTTTCGAGCGGCCCGAAGGCCATGAGCCACGACCCCCAGTCGGGAGACTTCCGGAACGACGAAGGCGATTGTCCGAACCGTTGCCGAAAGGCACGGGCGAAGGCATCCGGTGCGTCGTAGCCGGCATCCATCGCTATATCGGTGACACTTTGGGCATCGCTCTCGGCAAGCCGGTACGAAGCGCGCTTCAGGCGGGCGAGCTGGACATAGCGATGCACGGACACCCCGAAGGTTGAGGTGAACTGCCGGTGGAAATGGAATTTCGAGAACGCCGCAACGCTGCTCAAGGATTCCAGATCCAGATCGTCGTTCAGATGCTGGTCGATATAGTCCAACACCCGCTGCATCCGGGCATGGTCGTGTTCAAGTGCCGCCTTCATCGTCTCGTCCTGCGTGGCGACACCAGATAGGCCCGTTCGGACATCTCGCGCTCGACCGATCTTGCGGTTTGACATGGATGGATGGGTGCGACTAGCGGGCTCACGCAGTCGAGCATGATCGGCAGCGGCTTGGCGACCGCGTTGCTGGCCGCCGCTCAGCGAGCCTTCCGGGTCGCGCCGCCTGGTGGCAAGGATCGGGAAGAAGGAGAGCATTGGTTTCGAAATCGGCCCCGACGGCTGCCTCGTCGCGGCGGGCATAGGCGCCGAGGCGGAGGTTCTCTTCGACCGTCATGTCGACGTAGATTTTTCGACCTTCCGATGAGTTTTCATAAGACTGATCCTTTGTTAGGGCACGGATGTGCGAGTGATTATCCCAGGGCGATTCAAATCCGGAATCCATCGGCCGGAGTTGCCTCACCCTGCCTTCCCTCGCGCGACGTGGCCGGCGCGGAACTTTCCGCCCGCACGTCAATTTTTCTACTGCTGGCAGACACGCCCAGCCACTCCAGAAGCTCTGCCCGCTGGCTTGCGCCAGCGGGCCTTTTTTTGCGCGCCTGGCTTTTGAAGTCGGTGGCTGGCGAGCCGGGTGTTTCGTGGCTGGTGATTGGAACTTAAATTTCCGGGACGTGTTTTGCCTCGAGCAGAAAATCCGAGAGGGCGGCACGCATGGATCTCAACTATCGAGCCCAGGTAAATCGACGCATGAACCGGTTTCTATTCCTCGCGGCTGACTTCCTCTCAAGGCCTCCCGGTTTCTATGTGATGATCTTTGCCATGATCATCTGCACGGCCCTGGTTCCGTTCGGCCTCACCAATGTGGTGACCTACGCTCTATCCGTAGCGGCCATAGTCATCACCGGCGTGGTGCTGATCCAGGGCTACCGCGATACGGCAGCCATTCATGCCAACGAAACGCGCCCTATGCCGCTTCCGCCGCGACGTTGACCGCGGACTCCGCGAGTTGGGTCAGCGTCGTATCGGTTTCCTTTTCTTCGCTCAGCGTGAGGTCGAGCAGTTTGACCGCGTCGTTGTAGCCGAGTTCCGAAGCCCAGGTGCGCAAGGTGCCGTAGCGCGAAATCTCGTAATGCTCGACGGCCTGTGCTGCCGCCAGCAGGCCGGCGTCGAGTGCCGCGGCGCCTTTGTACTCGTCCATGATCTCGGCACCTTCCTCAGTGATGCCCATGATGGCGGCGCAGGTCTTGCCGACCGGCTTCCTGCCGATGACTCCGAACACGCCCTCCAGCCGGGTCACGTGCTCTTCGGTCTGGCCGCGGTGCTTTTCGAAGGCTGCCTTCAGGTCAGAGCTTTGTGCTGCCTTGGCCATTTTCGGCAGGGTCGCGAGGATCTTCTTTTCGGCGAAATAGATGTCCTTCAGCGTGTCGTGAAAGAGGTCGCTCAGGTCTTTGGATGTCTTGCTCGGTGCCATTTGATATCTTCCTTGTTAGAGGCGCCTGTTAGGCGGGATACGGGGGGTCAACTCCTCCGCCATACACAGGTTCCTGCAACCGATGAAGAAAGGCGGCTGCCCTCACTGCCTGGGCGGCTCACCGCTTTTTGGAACGGCGACCGAGCGGCACTGTCAGACTTGGCTAAGCTCGCCGTAAAGCGCGTCTTCCTCAAAGACACCGCGCCTGAAAAGCTCCATCGCCGCCGCTGCGAGCTCGGCGGCCTCCGCGCAACCTTCGTCCAGGCTGCGCTCGGCGCGGATGCGGTCGTACACTTTTTTCAACAGCGTCAGGTCGTCCGGATATCCGATGCCGCTCTTCGATATGAAATGCTCGACCAAAACCCGCCTCCGCCCTGTGTGTGTTGGCTAGAGCAGCTCACCGTTTCACGACAATGGCGAACTACTCTATCTTTGTCCTTGCGCAGTTCCGGACGGAAAACCGTTTCACACCCTTCCTGGAATTGCTCTAGTCACGCTGCCACTGCCTGTTGCGCATCGCCACTGCCTCAACGAAAGCGCGTGCCGCCGCATCGCATGCGATCTTGGACGGCCCGTTGGCACACAGAACGATCTCCGCGGCGCGCATCGAGAGTCCAAATTTTTCTGCGAAGCTTTCCGTGTCGTAAGGCAGGTCGACCGGAATATCGTTTTCAGTTTTCATCACAAGTTTCCCAACGGCACTGATCTAGAAATCGGCGGATGTTTCGCTGTCGCCCATCGTTGGCAGGCCGCTGACGATGGCATTGCCATACCAGGCTTCGCCTGTCCTTGTGGTTATGGCAGCAACCAGCTTGGCATAAGTATCTGCGCCGGAGCCGTGCGCCCGCAGAATTTCCCACGCCAGATCGTCGCGCGGCAAAGGATCGACTATGCCGTTGGATTTGGACCAATGCCGGAAAACACGCCTGCAAAGCGCAAGCTCTTCGCTGTTCAAGACGCCGATCGGCATAGGGCTGCCCTCCTGCGGAGCGGGCGCTGCGCGCCTGCCTCGGCATGCCGCGTCCGGATTTGATCCCGTGGAGTGATTATGCCCTTATTTGGATTGTTCGCTTCAACGTATGTTAAGCTCGGGCGCTCCATTTTGCCAACCTTGCGCTGTTGGGCAAGTCATTCCCGCTTTTCGACAACCCTCATGAGAGGTGGTCCTGTTGCCGCCTTTTGGGCCACAGGTTATCATATGTTAGTGCTGCTTCCGGACCGGGCTTGAACCCTGCAGGGGATTTCACCGCAAGTTGGACTAATGGGCGTGAACTTTCTCAGTCGAAAGCTTCTCAATTTCGGGCGCCTCGACGAAGCCGATCTTTCTCTGCTTGACTCGATCGTGAGCGAGACCCGCACCGTCCGGGCCTATGTCGATCTGATCTCGGAAGGAGACAGGCCGGGCGACGTCCATCTGGTGCTGAGCGGATTTGCCTGCCGCTACAAGATCTTGCAGGACGGCCGGCGCCAGATCATGGCTTACCTCGTGCCTGGTGACCTCTGCGATCTGCATGCCTATCTGCTCGATCACATGGATCATTCCGTCGGAACGCTTGCCGCATGCCAGGTTGTGGATGTCAGCCGCTCGGCCATCCAGCAACTGCTTGACCGCCCGGCGATCGCCAGAGCCATGCTGATGAGCACGATGGTCGATGAGGGTACCTTGCGCGAGTGGCTGGTCAACATCGGCCAGAGACAGGCCGAGCCGAGAATTGCGCATCTGCTGTGCGAATTGCTGGCGCGGTTGCGGTCGGTCGGCCTGGTGTCGGACGACAGATACACGCTGCCGCTCACGCAGGTCGAGTTGGCCGACACAATGGGCGTCACGCCGGTGCATATGAACCGGGTCCTGCAGTCGCTTCGCCGCAAATCCTTGATCAGCCTCGAAGGCGACCAGCTGACGGTGCTCAACCCCAAGGGGCTCGAGCAGGAGGCCGGGTGGAACCCGAACTACCTGCATCTGCGCAAAAAACCTGCGTTCAGCGACTGAGCCTTTGCGCGGGGCCTCAATGCATAGGGGCCTTAACGCATGTGAATGCGGGTGCGGCAAATTTGCTGTCTTATGGCAAGACCAGCCCATCCCGGGTTGCGGATAGAACTTCGAGGCAGTCCCGATGCCCAGATATTTCTTCGACACCGGTTATGAACCGCTGCTGCGCGACGAAGACGGCGTCGTACTGGTCGATATCGAGGCTGCCTGGGAACAGGCAACACAGACCACCGGACACATATTACGCGATCTGGACGGCAACTTTGAACGCGATCGGGAATGGCGCATGGAAGTCAGCGATGGCGAGGGCCGGAGGCTGTTTACCCTGCACATCTCGACCACAGTCCACAGGGACTGGGCGCCGGCCGTCAGAGGGTGAAGGGATTCGGGGACGCTAGGGGTTCGCGCAGTCCCGTCAACCGGGGAATCGTGTACCTGGCCGGTCTTGATTCACATATGTGGTTGACCGCGCCATCAGAAAGCGGAGGATCGCTTGTCGCCCGCCTCTAACGGCATACGGGTGCTTGGTAGCCACATCAGGTGCTCCCGCCACAATGCGGGGCTCCCATGGCAAAACTCCACTTCCGCGATTCCGTTTCCGCCTTCGACTGCGATGTGATCCGCGAGGCGTTCAAAGCCTGGGTCCTGCAGGAGAATATTCCAGAGCATAAATGGCGCGACGGCGCCGCGCAGATGGTGCGGTCGATGACCGACCACGATGACGCGGATCCTGCCATGCTCGACTGGATTGTGCGGAAGTAGGCGCTACCCAAACTAAGCGCGTCGGGTCGAACCGGATTCATGCGACGCGCTTGAGGTCTTTCGTTTGATGCATGTCGTTGCCGCAAAACCGAGCTCATTTTGCCCGACGTGCAACAAGGGACTTGCCGACGCGCCTATTTTTTGTCCTGGCGCTTTTCGATCTCGTAGGTGAGCCAGCGGCAGAACATGCCGACGATCGATGCCACGGCACCGCCGAGCAGGCAGGCGACCAGCAGTGGATTTTGTGAAGCGCTCGACCAGCTCACGATGGCCAGCAGGACGACACTGGCGGTCGAAATCAGATAGCCGACGCCCTTGAGCAGATGCAGAGCAGCTCTTGTCATTCCCCTGAAATCTCCCTGTCAGAATCTCCTTAGCGGCGGCCTGTCCTCCGGAACATTCTTCCTGTCCTGAAGTTCCATCCAAGCGAACCGGATTCGAGAGAAGCACGCCGATGCCCGACTACCTGAAACTGCCGACCACGACCAAGGGTATGGTCAGAGTGGTGATCGAGACCCCGCGCGGGGCTGCCGCCAAAATGGCCTATGACCCGGCCATCCAGGCTTTCGCCTATGTTCGCCCGTTGCCGGTCGGTATGACCTATCCCTACGACTGGGGCTTTATCCCTTCGACACTCGGCGAGGATGGCGATCCCCTCGACGGGCTGGTCATCCACCAGGCGGCCACAGCCCCCGGCATCGTCATCAATTGCGATCTGCTGGGCGCCTTGCGGTCAAGCAAAAGGAGAAGGGTGGAGCGGCCCTGCGCAATGACCGCTACATCTTTTGCCCACGCAAGGAGGATGCCGAAGACGAGCCGGTCGCCGCGGACCAGGTGCCCGAGCATCTCAGGCGCGAGATCGAACAGTTCTTTCTGTCGTCGGTGCTGGGAACGGGCAAGACGATCAGATTCAAAGGCTGGCAGGACGCCAACGCGGCGCGCAAGTCCATCAAAAAGGGAATGAAGGCCTTCACGACCCGCAAATGAACACCGCCCTCGGTGGCCTATCGAGGTTCAGCGATCGTTGCGTTCGAGGCTGCGCGCGACCTCGGTCTGGGCGACCTGCAGCAGCGTGTCTATTTCGAACATCGCCACGGCATGCCCGCTATCGCGGATGACAATCCGGGCGCGGTGGACCAGGTCCGAGACCGCTCGCAGCGTTTCAGAATGGCTCGATGGATTCGACAACGGCGTGCCCTCCATCAGACACAACCTTTGGATCGGGAGACTGTTCCCAAAAAGCATGTCGCTGTCGTTTTGCAGGGGCTCGGCCGCCAATGAGGGAAGTGTCTTCGTGCCGATCAAGCATTCGCAGCCAATGCTAAATCCGCGTCACCGCCTCCAATCCCAGCCGCATTCGCTGGCCTTCGGCGAAAGTCAGGGCGAACGCCTTGAGTTCGAACGACGTTGTGGTTGCCTTGCCGTCTTCGACCACACGGACGAACCATTCGCCGCAGGCTTCGACCACTTCGATGGCGGATGGCTCAACTTTGTTGCTGTGGACGTTGTCCATCGCAATTCTCCTCAAGAGCAATGGGAAACGTCTATTTTTATAAGTCTCGCGCGAAGCGTTTTTCAATATCAAAAGTTAGCGGTGGCCAAGCGAATAGCGGTGAGCGCGGGCAGCGGAACCATCCTTGTCCGTTGGCCGTTCAACTTACTTCAATGAAAGGAACAGCCATGGCCGACAACGAAACCCCGAAGATTTCCACCCGAGAAGCCCAGGAAGCCCTGGAGAAGCAGGTCGCATCGCTGAAGCGCGAGATCAGCAAGATAAACAGGACGCTTGCCGACCGTGCCGAAGAAGCCGTCGAAGAGGCAGGCGGCTGGTATGGCGGCGCCACCGAACGCGCGGCACGAGCAGCCCAGCAACTGAGATCGCAGGCGCAGACAGTGTCCGAAACCGTCCAGCAAAATCCCGGTACCATCAGCAGCGCTTTCGTACTCGGTGGCATTGCCGGGCTGCTAATCGGCCTGCTGCTGGGGCAAACCCAGGAACGTGACCGCCGCTGGTTCTAGCGGGGCAGCCGGAGGTGAATTTGGCGCGGTCTGTCCCGTTGCGGGATGGACTGCGGGATTATCGCACCTGCCGGCTTAGCCGGCGGGCTTTCATTCTGGGGTGGATTGCCAGATCGGTCGCAGGCCTTGGCGTATATTTCCTTGCTTTGAAATTCGGGATTGACAGCTGTCCTACTAGTAGGTAGGTAAGCGCCATGACCAATCTTGTGATGACCTCCGATCAAATTCTGGCGTCGGCGCGAAACTTCATCGTGTCGGGCGGCTACAACGGATTCAGCTATGCCGACATCGCCGGCGAGGTGGGAATCCGCAAGGCGAGTATCCACCATCATTTCCCCAGCAAGGTCGATCTCGTCCGGACGCTTGTTGCCCGCCATCGCGAGCGTACCGAACTCGCCATGGCAGATCTGGAAAGTAAGGTCCCTGACTCGCTTGCACTGCTTCGAGCCTATGCCGGGCACTGGGCAAGATGCATTGAAGACGCGAGCGTCCCGTTTTGCGTTTGCGCGCTGCTTGCCAGCGAACTCCCGGCACTCCCGCCTGAAGTTGCCGTCGAGGTGCGGACTTACTTTCGCTTTCTGTCGTCCTGGTTGACCAAGGTCATGGAGCAGGGCGCTGAACAGGGGGTTCTCAGATTCGCCGGCTCTGCCGGGCTGGAGGCCGAGGGGTTCATGGCGACTGTCCATGGCGCGATGCTGTCGGCGCGTGCCTATGGCAACCCTGCCGTCTTTGACGCCATCCTGACGCCGACCGTGCAACGTCTATCGGCGAAGGTTCACTAACAGGGAATTCGCGCCGACAGAGGAGCGAAACCTCCACCGAATTATTCCCGCAACTCATCCATCATGCCTACCTTCTAGTAGGTATACTACGTCAAACACGAAGGAAATCAGAATGCTTGCCAAGACAAATGAAACCAACCAGTCCACCTGGCTCAAGAGCTACTATTTCATACGCTTTGCCGTCGCGGCCGCCTGGGTCCTCCTGGCGTTCACGGTCGCCAAGGCAATGCCGTCCCTGGCCGCCATCATGCTGGTCGCCTATCCCGCCTGGGATGCGCTGGCCAATTTCGTCGACGCCCAGCGCAGCGGCGGCTTGAGCCGCAACAAGACGCAGCTGCTCAACTTCGTCATCAGCGTCGTCACCACGGTGGCGGTCGCCATTGCCCTCGGCAAGTCCATGAATGCGGTCCTGGCGGTGTTCGGCGTCTGGGCGGTCCTGTCTGGCCTTTTCCAGCTCGCCACCGCGATTCGACGCTGGAAGTCCGGCGCGCAGTGGGCGATGGTGCTGAGCGGCGCCCAGTCGGCGCTGGCCGGCATCTTTTTTGTGAAGATGGCGGGCACTGCGGCGGTGATCGACATCACCAACGTCGCGCCCTATGCCGCGTTCGGCGCCTTCTACTTCCTGGTCTCCGCGGTCTGGCTGACGGTGAGCGACGCGCGGCGCAAGTCGGCACCGGCCGCTGGCTGAGGGCCTCACCGGTCCGAAGCGGTATTGAGATCCGCGCCGCCTGACGGCGGCCCCCAACAGTTCAGTTGAGTTTCCTGGCCGCGGTCGTATGTTTGTTGACCGCGGTGGAGGATCACACGTGACCATTCGAAGCAAGGCCACGGAGGCTGGAATTCTCCGGCCATCCGAACTCGACCTGTTGGGGCGTGTATTTCAGCAGCTCAAGCGCGACGGTCAATCGCCGGAAGCACGCGATGCTCTCGCATCCCGGATTATCGCGAACTATATGGCCGGCGTGATCGACGAAGCCGAGCTCGTCAGTCTTTCGAGGCAACCGCTGGGCCGGTAGCGCCTTCCAACCCGCGTTCCAGAATGATGGGTTTCAGTTCGTCAAATCAGAGGAATAAGCCAGTGCCGACTGACCCACCAGTAGAGCGACGGTCGCATATCCGGGACCTTGTTCTGAAGGAAGCGACGATCCAATCCGGCGACGCCACTATCAATTGCCTGGTCTGTAACCAGCACGCCCACGGTGCGGAGTTACGGGTGAAGGCCGATATCGCAATTCCCGACCGTTTCGTGCTTCACGTGCCCGTGGATCAAACCAGTTATCGCGCCGTGGTGCGGTGGAGAAGGAAGGAGCGACTTGGGGTGCAACTCGATTCGGGAAGGCAGACGTAGAGGCGGTAGCCACCAGCCATGCCTGCATGCACCGCCTCGGGTGGATGTCATCCGCTTCCGCGCAATCGCCGCTCGGATTGGCCAGCCGTAATCACAACCGGCTACGCTGATGCGAACGCGATTGCCGATCGACCCAATGTCCACGCCGGCCCCAGCCAATCAATTAGGCCGGGGTTACCTCAACCGGCTGACTTGGCACCGGCAAAAGCCGCCACTCCTGAGGTGACCAGTGCCCGTCGCACTGAAAAGGCTCGCCACATCGACGTGGCGACCCTTTCCATAAGATTTGCCGATGAAATCAGCTGTCGGCGAACGGAACCAGAAAGGCCGTTCCGCGTCATAAGGGAGGTCCTGTGCAGCTCCGGAGTTGACTCGATGTTTAGGCTCCTTCTTTTCGCCGCCGCGCTCGCCCTCGCTTGCGACGGGGCGGAGGCGGCCAAGCTGGACCAAACCGCCGTCAATCAGGCCCAATTCGGCGTCGGCCAACCCAAAGGTGACAATCCAACTATACTGAAAGCGCAGATTCTTCTGGATCGCGCCCGATTCTCGCCGGGCCTGATCAACGGCCGCCTCTCCGAGAACTTCGCCAAGGCGGTTAGCGCCTTTCAGACGGCGAACGGATTCCAGTCCGATGGCAAGCTCACGCGGGAGACCTGGGATAAGCTGATGACAACCTCCGCCAGCCCGGTTCTGGTAGCCTATGAGGTGACACGTAAGGATGTGCGCGGACCATTTACCAAGCGGATTCCGGCCCGCATGGAGAGGATGGCCCGGCTGCCGCGGCTGGGCTACCGCAACGCGGTAGAGAAGCTGGCGGAGCGCTTCCATATTAGCGAACAATTGCTGAGAAGACTTAATCCCCGCGCCGGTTTCGGGAGGGCCGGCGTGACCTTGATGGTGCCAGATGTTGGCCGGGGCGATGCTCCTGCGGGCGTTGCCAGTGTCGAGGTCGACAAGGGCGCCCGCCAGGTGCGCGTGCTCGATCCTTCCGGCAGATGGCTCGCAGTCTACCCCGCATCGATCGGGAGCGACGAGAAGCCGGCGCCAAGCGGCATGACAGAGATCAAGCGCGTAGCGCATAATCCTACCTATCACTATGATCCGGACTTCGCCTTCAAGGGAGTAAGGACCAAGCGGCCCTTCACCATTGCCGCAGGGCCGAACAACCCCGTTGGGTCGGTCTGGATCGATCTCTCTATCGAAAGCTACGGCATTCACGGCACGCCCGAACCCGGCAAGATCGGAACGACGTTCTCGCATGGCTGCATCAGGCTGACCAACTGGGATGCCGAAGACCTCGCCTCCATGGTGCAGAAGGGCACGAAAGTCAATTTCAAGGACGAGACAGCGGACGCAGAAGTCAAGCGCGCCGATTAGACCATGCGCACCGCGATGGGCTGCCTAAGGGGCTTGAGCTCTTGAGGGCGGCAACCCCTCAAGAAGCCGTAGTTGCCGACGGCT
This sequence comes from Mesorhizobium sp. PL10, assembly GCF_053714315.1. Classification (NCBI taxonomy): domain Bacteria; kingdom Pseudomonadati; phylum Pseudomonadota; class Alphaproteobacteria; order Hyphomicrobiales; family Phyllobacteriaceae; genus Mesorhizobium; species Mesorhizobium sp. PL10. The sequence continues at coordinate 19,385 of NZ_JBSKBR010000004.1, forward strand.
TCACTGCTGTCTCGGTAACACACCTGGTCGGTCACTGCTTCGACTTCGGAGTAACTCTTTGATCCGGACCTTGTCGCCGATCGACGCGCTCACCTCGCCACCCACCAAACGATGACGGCACACAGCAAAAACACGAGCGCGGCACACGTAATCAATATACCTCTTCGTGATTGCCATCTCGGCGGCTCAGCGGGCACAGGCGTGAACTGCTGGGCATGCTCCGTAGCGATTTTCAGGAGGGAGGAAGCCGTTTCGTGCGGCGTCCACCCTTGCGCTTCCGACGCAGTCACCAGCGCTGCGAATGCGGCTTCCAAGGCGACTTCACAGTTGGCCGCCCGGTCTGGGCTATCCTTTGGCAATATGGGTGGTTCGACGGCTCGGGACATGCAGACAAATCGACTCGCCGATAAAAGGTTCCCGCGTGATCAGGGCAACCTGTCGATCAGCTGGCAAGGGTCAGCGCGTTGACCCAGCGCAGAGGCCTTTTTTGTTTTTCGCCCCCCAGCTGGCTAGTGCATACAGGCCTGCCAGTGGCCAATGCCCCTCTATCACCTTGGGGAGGCGTCCAGCCGTTTGCCTGATACAAGGCTACAGGTGTCTACAATCGCCTGAAGTCCGCAAGCCCCAACCGTATGCGCTGACCTTCCGCATAGGCCAGTGCGAACGATTCCAGATCGAATGATCGGGTCAGTTCCTGGTCATCCTCGACCACGCGGACGAACCATTCGCCGCAGGCCTCGGTCACTTCAACACAGGGGCAAGCCCAGACGTTGAATGTTACATCATCCATTTCGCACTGCCTCCCGCGCAATGTGGACAATCACGAATTTATGGGACCGCCGAAATCAGTTCTTCAAGTCACAAAAGTCTTTAGGGCCCCGACCAAACTTAACCGAGGACCCGCGCCTTCTCCCTATACGGAAGAAGCGCGCAGGCCGCCGGCTACCCACCCCCGCCAAGCAAAGGGATTATCTGCCGGGGGACCGTTGCCAGCAATAAAGTTTGACATAGTGGCGCGAAAATCCTGCGACGAGGCAAATCTCGCGATAACCCACCCACCTTTGCGATCAGCGGGTCCAGCGCCTGCGGGACGACTGCGGACGAACATCGCAACATCGCACGCGGCAGGAGCATGGTCGCGGGTCAAGCAACCGCTTGCCAAGTTGCGTTGTCGGTCCGGCGGTCAAGCTGACCTTGGTTTGATCACGGTGGCAAGTACGATGCCGGCGACGATGAAGGCGGCACCGACCAGATCGTAATCGTGCAACTCCTCGCCCAGCAGAAGATAGGCGAGCACAGCGACGAACACCGTCTGAAGGTAAAGCAGCATGCTCGCCCGGCTCGCGCCGAGCGTTTCCACGCTTTTGTTGTAGAGATAGTACATCAAGGCGCCGCCGGGGCCTGCCAGATAGGCGAGCGCGAGAATGCTGTGGACGTTCATGGCGGAGCGTTCGTCGTTGAACAATTCCCACACATGGAAAGGCAAGGCGACCAGCGCACCGGCGCCGAGCAGCAGCACGACCATCGGCAGGAGTTCGATGCCGAATTTGGCGCGGCGCAAAAGCACGGTGTACAGGCCCCAGCAGAAGGCGCTGCCGACGATCCACAACTCACCGGCGTTGAACTTGAGTTGCAGCAGCGCCGTCAGGTTCCCGTGCGCAACGATGAAAATCATCCCGGCGAGCGCAACCAAGGCGCCAAGCGACTTCCACAGCCCGAGCGGCTCGCCAAGCACGAAACGGGCGAGCACCATCGTCATGACAGGCGACAGCGCCATGATGATACCGGCTGTGGTGGCGTCGGTGTCGTCGAGGCCATGGTAGATCATACCCTGGCACAGCGTGAGGCCGATCGCCCCCACGGCGACGACCTCCACAGCGCGCGTGCGCAAAAGCCCTATCATCGCGTCGTGATGACGGTGCACAATCGGCAGCAGGATCGCGCAAGCAAGCGTCAGCCGCCACAAGCAGAGGCCCCAGGGCGGCATTTCAGGCGCCACCCATTTGGCCGCGATATAGACACCGGCCGAGAGCAGCCAGCACAGGACGGCGGCCGGATAGCCGGTCAAGGAGGATATGGGCCTGACCTCGGGTTGCGCGGCTTGATGCGCTATCGGCATTGCCTGCATGTCATGCCCTCCCCTTCGATGACGTAGGCCCGACGGGGCAACATAGCCTGCGTTGTTGGGTTGTGCATCCGTTTTGAAAGGATGAGGCCAAAAGGAAACTGCGCTCGGCCACCACATGTCTTTGATGGAGCGAGGAGGTTCTTTCGGGCGAGGGGATGCGACGACCGGAACGCGTCAACTCACGACACTGGAAGTTCAACGTCCGTTAGTTGTTCACTCCACTACAAGCGTGCCTACTGCCTCAAGGCTGATCGAATAACGATGTCAGTCCGCCTTGTCGCCGGAAGGCATGGCGGAAACATCCATCCACATCGCGCCCACGGCATGGCCATCGGGATCAGCGAGGTCGCGCGTATACATGAACCCATGATCTTCGATTGGATTGATGTCGGCGGTGCCACCGTTCGCAGCAGCTGCAGCGGCCATCGCATCGACCGCCTCGCGGCTGTCCAGGGATAGCGCCAGCATTACCTCGCTGGACGTTGATGGCGGGATGGGGCGAGTGGTCATGGTCTGCCATTTTTCACGGCTCAGCAGCATGAAGTTGATTTCTTCACTCCACACCATCCCGGCAGCCGTCTCACTGGTAAACCCGGGATTGTTCTTGAAGCCGAGAGATTCATAGAACGCCATGGATGCCTTCACGTCGGTCACCGGCAGGCTCACAAAAATCTTCTTGCTCATCGATCATTCCTTGGGTTGTTGAGATCCGGCGAGTCTCGCCTTCTTCAAGACGGTTGGCCGCCCACAGACCCGACACAGCATCTCAACTTTTTTAGATCGCCATGCGGCGCTCCAGATCGGCAGAGAGTTCGGCCGCAAGGAGACCGAAGTCATGCTCCTGCCGTCCGTTGACTACGAGCGGCACCCGATGCCAAGGAACGAAGCTGAGTTCGGGGAGGTATAGGACTGCTCAATCTGTTTGGTCGATCCGGCCCCATGCGAATAGCGACGCACCTGCCGCTAGGCATCGGGTGAGGGTCCGGGACGAAAAAAGGATCGCCCGCTTCCAGCATCGAATGCAAGGAAGGAGCCTGCCCTGCGCACACGTATGGACGTTCCTGCCGAGGCCAGGCGCCAGATTGTTGCAGCTTTGCGGTCAGCCCTGCGTTATCTGATTAATGACGGTGTTCGACAGGGAGTTTTGACCAATTGAGCGTAGCATTTGCAAAGGAGGAAAGCGCAGAGGCAGCGGCGGAAACCATATTGCCGGCTCGGCCTATCTCCGATCGGATCAACCTCGTCACTGAGGCGGGGCTCAAGATGTTGCAGGATGAATTGGCTCACGCCCAGCAGGCTCTCGAGGCCGCCAACGCGCTGGACGATGTCAACGAAAGGCGGCGGCAGTCGGCGGTTCCGGTCCGAGATATACGCTATTATACCGAACGCGTCCGTACAGCCCAGCTTATGTCTGCACCGACCTCCTATGAAGTGATCACCTTCGGTCACACCGTTACCTTCGAGCGGGACGATGGCCGCACTCAGACCTTCCGCATCGTCGGTGAGGATGAGGCCAACCCATCTCAGGCCTCCATGTCGCATGGTTCACCGGTTGCCATCGCGCTGATTGGCAAAACCGTTGGAGATGTTGTCCATCTAGGGCAGCGCGAACTCGAGATCCTGTCCATCTCCTAGCTGGACATCGGGGGAAGTGCAGATGTTTTGCCCCTTCGGGTGATGCGCAGGGAGTTCTGCGTAGGCAGCGTCAACTCGGGGCCACCAAGGGCTAAGAGCAGCTATTTGTGGGCTCCGATGAAGCGCAAAAGCGCGGTGCGCGTCCCGCACTTCAAGCAAACAGCCTGTTGGCGAGCCATAAAGTGGGTCTCTACTAACAGTTTTCTATCAGGTTGATTTTAATCAGTTTTATTGAATAGCTGGCGGAGAGAGCGGGATTCGAACCCGCGTTACGGTCTCCCGTAAACACACTTTCCAGGCGTGCGCCTTCAACCACTCGGCCACCTCTCCGTCCTTGCATTCGCGCCGGCCGGTTTTGCCGCGCGGGTTGGGGAGATGCATCCCTTTGGGAAGTGCGGGGAGACCCGCGTCACGGGCGCCGCCAACCAGCGGATGCCCTTCCCGGCGCCCGTCAATCAAACAGGCGCGGGGCTCATCTAGTCGATCCGGCGGCGAATGCCAAGCCATAACGGCAGTCTATTCGCTTTGCCGGCATGCATTGTTTCGCGGGACAGCCAACGCCTCGGCTTCAACGGCGCCTCGGTTGCAAATGGTGTGCACAGGCAAGGCCGTGGGGACGGCTTCGCTTGACTTCGCCCCGGGCCAGTTGTCGAGTGAGGCGGAGGCTTTGCGGGGGCAACGTCCGGACATGACATCGAGCAATGAACAGCCGGCCAGCGGAACGCCGGCCGGAGGCGTGCAAGGCAGCGGCGTGCCGGGCGGGCTGCCGCCGCCCGGGCGTTCGGACCTGTCCTTCATCCCGGTGGTCTGGCTGGCCTTCGTCATGGCGTTGTCGGTCTATGGGCTGGTCTCGGCCTGGTGGCTGGTGGGCAGTTCCGGCCTGCCGGACACGGTCTTCTATTTCGTCCTTGGCGCGCTGGCCTTCGACATCATCACCATCCTGTGGGGGCTTTATCTGCTCGGCCTCGCCTTCGGCCGTTCGGCGCACTTCCCTCGCCAATTCACCTTCTGGCAGATCGCCGTCATCGTCTTTCTGCTGGCAAGGCAGGCCTATGTGCTGGCCGTGCCGGAATTCGTCTTCTCCGCCAGAAGCCTGGCCATCACCGCAGCCGAAATCGGCATCGGCCTGTTTTGCATCTACCTGCTGCGCCGCGATGCCGGACCCGCGGCCGTCTATACCGCGCGGCAAGGGCAAGCACCGTCAGCCTTCGCCTCGATTGCCGCAGCCCTGCTCGGCATCATTCTTGGCGCGGTCGTCGGCGCCGTCGCCGGCTTCGGACTGGGCGCGGGGATTGCCGAACTCACCGACATCAGCTGTTTCGAGGGCGGCTGCGGCTATTTTGCCGTGTTCATCGGCCTTGCCGGGCTGGTGGTCGGCGCCATTGCCGGCGGCATCCTTGCCGTCTGGCTCGTCCACCGGCGCAGCCGAAAGGCGGCGATATAGGCGGACGGGGGCTTCAAATTCGCGTAGGCCGATTGCGCGCTGGGCCTACGCATTCTATTCCTCGTCTTGACCGGAAGGTCCTCGGGAGGAGCTTGAGGACCGGAGGAAGATTTCGATGTTCCGTTTTCTGTTTCGCCTCGCGGCCATGGTCGCACTTTCGGTCGCCGTCATCATGGCGGTGCTTGATGCGACGCGCTCGGTGGCGGCCTCCACACTGGTCATGACCCCGCTCAATTCGAGCTGGCTCGCCGTTTCGCCCGACACTCGCGCCGCCTTCGAGACCTTCGTGCGCGCCAAGGCCAATCCGATGGTCTGGGATGGCGGCATCGCCTGGGTGCTTGCCCAGCCTGGCTTTGCCGTGTTCGCAGTACTTGCCTTGCTGCTCTACGCGATCGGCTACCGGCGCCGGCGGCGAGGCGGAGAATTCGCCCCGGGATGACGGCTTGTTCCCGCGGACTTGCGACGCCACCGGGGCAACCGTCGATGACCGTCACTGCCTTGGGCAATGCTTTTCCAAAAGGTCAAAATTCCGCGTGAATTTTGTTTCGGGCCGTGCCAGATTGCCTGGAGCGGGAGGGGAGTACGCTCCTGGCTGATGTCGCATGCCTGCCGGAGAACCGGGCAGGCGGGCGGCGCGTAACGGAAAAAAATAACCGACAGGGTGTGGATCACATGAAACGTATCGTTCTCGGCCTCCTGGCCGCTACCGCAATGGTTCTTCCGGCTTTCGCCGCGGATGTCCAGCCGGCCATCCTCTACGATCTCGGCGGCAAGTTCGACAAATCCTTCAACGAGGCTGCCTATCACGGCGCCGAAAAGTTCAAGACCGAGACCGGCACTCCCTATGTCGAGTTCGAAGTGTCCAATGCCTCGCAGCGCGAGCAGGCGTTGCGCCGCTTCGCCGAGGACGGCCGCAACCCGATCGTCATGGCAGGCTTTGCCTGGGAGGATGCGCTGAAGGTGGTCGCGAAGGAATATCCCGATCTCAACTTCGCCATCATCGACGATGCTGTCGATATGCCCAATGTCCGCTCGCTCGTCTTCAAGGAAAACGAAGGCTCCTATCTCGTCGGCATCATGGCGGCGATGGCCTCGAAGTCCAAGAAGGTCTCCTTCATCGGCGGCATGGACATTCCGCTGATCCGCAAGTTCGAATGCGGCTATGTCGGCGGCGCCAAGTCTGCCGGCGCGACCGACGTCATCCAGAACATGACCGGTGACACGCCGGCGGCGTGGAACGATCCGGCCAAGGGCGGCGAGATCGCCAAGACGCAGATCGACCAGGGCTCCGACGTGGTCTATGCCGCGGCCGGCGGCACCGGCGTCGGCGTGCTGCAGGCGGCGGCGGATGCCGGCAAGCTCGGCATCGGCGTCGATTCCAACCAAAACGGCCTGCAGCCCGGCAAGGTGCTGACCTCGATGCTGAAGCGCGTCGACGTGGCCGTCTACACCGCCTTCATGGACGGCAAGAACGGCACCTTCAAGGGCGGCCTGCAAAATCTCGGCCTCAAGGAAGGCGGCGTCGACTACGCCATGGACGACAACAACAAGGCGCTGGTCACCGACGAGATGAAGGCGGCGGTCGAAAAGGCCAAGGCCGACATCATCGCCGGCACGATCCAGGTGCACGACTACACCGCAGATAATGCCTGCCCGTATTGATCGGTAACCACTGACGTTTCGAACCGCCGGGTGCAAGCCCGGCGGTTTTGTTTTGGGGGGTTCAGTTGTCATGCCGACGACAATCGAAGCTATGGAGGAGGGCGACGTGGAGGCGGTCGCAAGGCTGCGGCTTGCCGCGTTCTTCGCTGGTAGCGGACGAACATTCGCGGAAGACGCGGCCGGGCTTCGCGAATTGATGGCCAGCGACGGGTTCGAGGCCGCGTTCGTTGCGCGAGACCAGGGCCAACCGATCGGCAGTTGTCTGCTGGTCCGTAACGAGATCGATCCGGCGCACGATTTGACGCCATGGCTTGCCGGGCTGATCGTTGACCAAGACCATCGACGGCGCGGTATCGGCACGGCGCTGGTCGGAGCAGTCGAAGCCCATGCGATATCGGCTGGTGTGGCCAAACTCTATCTCTACACCTGGCAAGCGCGCCGCTTCTACGAAGCGCTCGGCTGGGTGGAGGTGCAGACCTTCGCGCAGGATGGCGAACCGATGGCTCTGATGTCGCGCGCGCTATAAAGTGCCCACGAGATAACCCAGCGCAAACACCACGATCAGTGCAATGGCGATGGCGAAGCCTCGTCGGCCGCCAAGCGAATGCACGCCGACACCGTAGGGGCGGCGCTCCAGCCTGCTGATCACCGGCGTGGGCTTTATCTCGTCCTGGCCGACAACGCGCATTTGCGGCATTTCGGCGATGCGCTGCGAGATCAGTCGCCAGCGGTCGCTGCCGCCCGACGGCCGCCCCGTGCGATCGAAGACATGCATGCGCTCGGCCAGCCGCATCACCGTGTCGCGGAAGGCAGGATCGATCTCGAGGTCGCGCTCGGCGCGTTCCCGGTCGCGCTCGTTCATCAGGCCAAGCACATAGTCGCCGGCACGCGCAACGCGATCGCTTTCACTGGCCATCGGCCTTCTCCTTGCTACCAGTGCGGTGGTCTGGTTATCGGCACATCAGGCGCCGACTGTTCCTCCAGCGCCATGAAGCGCTCGGTCAGGACATCGAGCTTGCGCTGCATGCGCTCGATCACCTGCCACTGCTCGGCGATCTGGCCCGACAGTTCCTCGATGGTCTTTTCCTGTTCAGTGGCGCGGATTTCCAGCGTCGTCAGCCGGTCGGCAGGCATGATCATTTAAAAAATCCTTCGGTCCTGGCGTACACGGTTGCAGAATGCTGCGGACATTGAGCCTTGTATATTAGTGAATGCGAAGGTCTCCGGCCACGTTCGAAATTGACAATCGCACCGGGATTTGTCGAGAGTGGTCACTGCGCCGCCAATTGGCACAGACGGGGCATCATGCTAGGCGTTTTGACCAAGCGATAAAAAAATAAGAGTGGGACAGGCTGCATGGCGCAAGCCGCAATCGAACTGATCGGCATCAACAAGAGTTTTGGCGCCGTGCGCGCCAATCGCGACATCAATCTGGAGATCGCGCGCGGCACCATCCACGGCATCGTCGGCGAGAACGGCGCCGGCAAGTCGACGCTGATGTCGATCCTCTACGGCTTCTACCAGGCTGACAGCGGCGAGATCCGCGTCGGCGGCAAGCCGGCGTCGATCAAGACCTCCAATGATGCCATCGCGCTCGGCATCGGCATGGTGCACCAGCACTTCATGCTGGTCGACAATTTCACGGTACTGGAAAACATCATCCTCGGCGCCGAGAGCGACGCGCTGCTGAAAAAGAGCATCGCCAAGGCGCGCTCCGAACTGGAGCGCCTCGAACGCGAATACGGGCTGGAAGTCGATCCCGACGCCATCATCGAGGAATTGCCGGTCGGCCTGCAGCAGCGTGTCGAAATCCTCAAGGCGCTCTATCGCGGCGCCGAGATCCTCATCCTCGACGAGCCGACGGGCGTGTTGACGCCGGCCGAGGCCGACCATTTGTTCCGCATCCTCAAGCAGTTGAAGGACCAGGGAAAAACGGTGGTGCTGATCACCCACAAATTGCGCGAGATCATGGCCATCACCGACAATGTCTCGGTCATGCGCCAGGGTACGATGGTGGCGACGCGCGAGACAGCAAAGACAACTGTGGGGGAACTCGCCGAACTGATGGTCGGCCGGCGCGTGCTGCTGCGGGTCGAAAAGGGCGAGGCGGAAGCCGGCGCCGTCAAGCTCGCGGTCAAGAACCTGACGGTGAAGGATTCCCGCGGCGTCACCATGGTCGACGACATCTCCTTCGATATCAAAGCCGGCGAGATCGTCGGCATTGCCGGTGTGGCCGGCAACGGCCAGTCCGAACTGCTCGAGGCGATTTCCGGCATCAGGCACGCCGTGTCAGGCTCGGTCATGCTCGACGGCAAACCGATCGACTTGACCGGCAAGGCCGATCCCGGCGAATTGCGCGATCGGGGCTTGGCGCATGTGCCGGAGGATCGCCACCATGTGGGGCTGGTGCTGGCCTTCGAGGAGAACGAGAATTCGATCCTCGGCTATCATGACGACCCGCGCTATCTCAAAGGGCCGTTCCTGAACATCGATGCGATCATGGCCGACGCCAAGGACAAGATCGAGAAATACGACATCCGGCCCGGCAATCCGCGCTTGAAGACGGCGAATTTCTCCGGCGGCAACCAGCAGAAGATCGTGCTGGCGCGGGAAATGGAACAGGACCCGGGTGTTCTCATCGTCGGCCAGCCGACGCGCGGCGTCGATGTCGGCGCCATCGAATTCATCCACAAGCGGCTGATCGCCATGCGCGACCAGGGCAAGGCGGTGCTGGTGGTGTCGGTCGAACTCGACGAGATACGCTCGCTGTCCGACCGCATCCTGGTGATGTTTGCCGGCCGCATCGTCGGCGAGCGCGGCCCCGAGGCGACCGAAGGCGAGCTTGGCCTGCTGATGGCCGGTGTCGAGCGCCAGGAGGCGGCAGAATGAGCACGCCTTACGCCAAATTGCCCGCCTGGGCCGATTATGGGCTGATCCCGCTGATCAACCTGTCGGTGGCCTTCATCGTTGCCGGCTTCGTCGTCATGCTGGTCGGCGAAAACCCGTTCCGCGCCGCTGTCATCCTGGTCGAAGGCGCCTTCGGCAAGGGAACCGGCATTGCCTTCACGCTGTTTTATGCCACTACCTTCATCTTCACCGGCCTGTCGGTGGCGGTGGCTGCGCATTGCGGCCTGTTCAACATCGGCACCGAGGGCCAGGCCTACATTGCCGGCCTTGGCGTTGGCGTGGTCTGCCTCGCCTTCGACAGTGTGTTGCCATGGTGGCTGACCTTCCCGCTGGCGATCGCCGCCGGGGCCGCGGTCGGCGCGTTGTGGGCGCTGATCCCGGCCTATCTGCAGGCCAAGCGCGGCTCGCACATCGTCATCACCACCATCATGTTCAACTTCATCGCCGCCTCGATCATGGTCTACCTCCTGGTCGGACCATTGAAGCCGACTGCCTCGCAGGCGCCGCAGACGCGCAACTTCCTTGCCGGGGCCGAGTTGCCCAAGCTCAACTGGATCATCGAACTGTTCGGCGCCAAGATACGGTCGGCGCCGTTCAACATCTGCTTCCTGCTGGCGCTGGTGATGGCCTTCCTGGTCTGGCTGCTGATCTGGCGCACCAAGCTCGGCTACGAGATGCGCACCTACGGCCACAGCCCGAAAGCGGCGCGCTATGCCGGCATTTCGGAGACGCGCATCATCATCATCGCGATGATGATCTCGGGCGCGCTGGCCGGTATGATGACCCTGAACCCGGTGATGGGCGACCAGCACAATGTGGCGATCGACTTCGTCTCCGGCGCCGGCTTCGTCGGCATCGCCGTGGCGCTGATGGGCCGCCTGCATCCGGTCGGCATCGTGCTGGCGGCGATCCTGTTCGGCATGCTCTACCAGGGTGGCGCCGAACTTGCCTTCGAGATGCCGGCGATTTCCCGCGACATGATCGTCATCATCCAGGGCCTGGTCATCCTGTTTGCCGGTGCGCTGGAGCACATGTTCCGGCCCTACGTCCAGGCGCTGTTCGCCTCGTTCAGTCCAAGGTCGGTCGGCATTGAAGCCGTCAAAGGGAAGGGCGCCTGAGATGGATGTCTTCATCGCCATCGTGCAGATCCTGGACTCGACCATACGTCTGTCGGTGCCGCTGCTGCTCGCCTGCCTTGCCGGCCTCTATTCCGAACGCGCTGGCGTCTTCGACATCGGGCTGGAAGGCAAGATGCTGGTCGGCGCCTTCGCAGGTGCGGCTGCAGCTTCGGTGTTCCATTCGGCCTTCCTCGGTCTGGGCATGGCGATCGTGATGTCGGTCGCCTTTGCGCTGGTGCACGGCTTCGCCTCGATCACCCACCGCGGCAACCAGATCGTCTCCGGCGTGGCAATCAACTTCGTCGCCGCCGGCTCGACCATCATTCTGGGCCAGGCCTGGTTCCAGCAAGGCGGGCGCACGCCGGCGCTGCAGCCGGGCGAGCGCTTCGAGGCCATCACTCTGCCAGGTGCTGCCGCCATCCACGACGTGCCAATTATAGGGCCGATCTATTCCGAGCTTCTGTCCGGGCACTCGATCCTTGTCTATCTCGCCTTCGCCATGGTGCCGTTCACCTGGTGGGTGCTGTTTCGGACGCGCTTCGGGCTCAGGCTGCGCGCCGTCGGCGAAAACCCGGCCGCCGTCGACACCGCCGGCATCTCGGTCGCTTGGCTGCGCTACCGGGCGCTGATTTGCACCGGTATCCTCACCGGCATCGCCGGCGCCTATCTGTCGATGGTGCAGAATGGCGGCTTCGTGAAGGATATGACCGCCGGCAAGGGCTACATCGCGCTGGCGGCACTGATCTTCGCCAAATGGCGGCCGGTCAACGCCATGTTCGCCTGCCTTCTGTTCGGCTTCCTCGACGCGGCGGCGATCCGCCTGCAGGGCTCGCCGCTGCCGCTCATCGGCAAGGTCCCGGTGCAGTTCATGCAGGCGCTGCCCTATGTGCTGACCGTGATCCTGCTGGCCGGCTTCATCGGCAAGGCGATCCCGCCACGCGCCGGCGGCGTGCCCTATGTCAAGGAACGGTGATCCAGGCACGCTAGTCCGAGACCGCTGAGCCGAACCTGCGGCTCAGCGCTTGAAAGGCGCCAGGAAAACGCAAAGCGCCGGGTTTTGACCATGATCGTCGGAGAGAACACCTGAATGTCGCATGATCTGTTCGAAGCCGCGCAGGAGGCCATGGCCAAGGCCTATGCGCCCTACTCGAAGTTTCCGGTGGGGGCGGCGTTGCGCACCGACGACGGTCGCGTCTTTACCGGCGCCAACATCGAGGTCGCGTCCTATCCGGAAGGCTGGTGCGCCGAGACCACTGCGCTCGGCCATTACATCATGGGCGGCGGCGGCAAGATCGTGGAAATCGCCGTCATTGCCTCGCGCATGGCCAAGTGCTCGCCCTGCGGCGGCTGCCGGCAAAGGCTGGCGGAGTTCTGCCGGCCGGATACGAAACTCTACCTCTGCGACAATGGCGGCGTGGTCGAGACCGTGACCATGGGCGACATGCTGCCCTACGGGTTCCGTGGCGACATTTTGAAATGAAGATTGGCTGACATGAAAGAAGCTCTGGACCATCTTGTTGAGAAGCTGGACGGGTTGGCGCCCACCACTGCTATGGTGCTGGGGTCGGGCCTTGGCGGGCTTGTCGACCAGGTCGAAAATGCCGTGCGCGTTTCCTATGCGGACTTGCCGGGTTTCCCCAGAAGCGGGGTTACCGGCCATGCCGGCGAGGTGGTGGCGGGGCTGTTTGCCGGCACGCCGGTGCTGATGCTGTCGGGCCGCGCCCACTATTACGAGCACGGCGTTGCTGCGGCGATGCGGCCGGCGCTGGAAGTGCTTGCCGGCATCGGCATCACCAAGCTGATCCTCACCAATGCCGCCGGCTCCGTCGATCCCGACATGCCGCCGGGATCGGTGATGCTGCTCACCGACCACATCAATTTCTCCGGCTCCAACCCGCTGATCGGCGAGCCGAGCGATCGCCGCTTCGTCGGCCTGACCGAAGCCTATGATGCCGGTCTGCGCGCGGCCATCGAACGCGCCGCAAAAGCTACGGGAACCAAGCTGCATCAGGGCGTCTACATGTGGTTTTCCGGCCCGTGCTTCGAAACGCCGGCCGAGATCCGCATGGCTCGCATCATGGGCGCCAATGCGGTGGGCATGTCCACCGTGCCGGAGGTCATCCTCGCTCGCTTCCTCGGCCTGCGCGTTGCCGCCTGTTCGGTGATCACCAACCTTGCCGCCGGGATGACCGGGGCGGAGCTGTCGCACCAGGAGACCAAGGACATGGCGCCGATCGGCGGCGCGCGGCTGGCGACGATCCTTGCGCATGTGTTCCAGGACGGGTTGCCGGAGCCGAAGGGCCACGGCGCCTGATGCTTCCGCAGGAAATCATCCGCCGCAAGCGCGACGGCCAGAAACTGTCGGGTGAGGAGATAGCGGTCTTCGTTGCCGGTGTGACCTCGGGCAACGTCACGGACGGCCAGGTCGGCGCCTTTGCCATGGCGGTGTTCTTCAACGGCATGAGCCGCGACGAGGCGGTGGCGCTGACGCTGGCGATGCGCGATTCCGGCGACGTGCTCGACTGGTCGGACCTGCCGGGTCCGGTCACCGACAAGCATTCGACCGGCGGTGTCGGCGACAATGTCTCGCTGATGCTGGCGCCGATCGTCGCCGCCTGCGGCGCCTATGTGCCGATGATCTCAGGTCGGGGCCTTGGCCATACCGGCGGCACGCTGGACAAGATGGACGCCATCCCGGGCTATATCAGCCAGCCGGACATCGCGCGTTTCCACAAGACGGTGCTCGAGACCGGCTGCGCCATCATCGGCCAGACCGCGGACCTCGCGCCCGCCGACCGCCGGCTCTATGCGATCCGCGACGTCACCGGAACGGTGGAATCGGTGCCGCTGATCACCGCCTCGATCCTGTCGAAGAAGCTGGCCGCCGGGCTGCAGTCGCTGGTGCTCGACGTCAAGGTCGGCAACGGCGCCTTCATGGAGAAGTCGCGCGACGCGACCGCACTGGCCAACAGCCTGGTCGAGGTCGCCAATGGCGCCGGCCTGAAGGCCTCGGCGCTGGTCACCGGCATGAACGAGCCGCTGGCGTCGGCGGCCGGCAACGCAGTCGAAGTGCGCAACGCCGTCGACTTCCTCACCGGACGGTTCCGCGACAAGCGGCTGGAGGATGTGACACTGGCGCTGGCCGCCGAGATGCTGCAATCGGCGGGGTTGGTATCGTCGCAGCAGGACGGTCTCAGGCGCGCGACTGAGACGCTTGCCGGTGGCCGCGCAGCGGTCGCCTTCGGCCGCATGGTCACTGCCCTTGGCGGTCCCGCCGATTTCGTCGAGAAGCCGGAAAAATACCTGCCCAAGGCGGCAGTGGAGTTTGCAGTCAAGGCGACCGGCAATGGTTTTGTCACCGGCATTGCCACACGCGATATCGGCCTTGCCGTGGTGGGGCTCGGCGGCGGGCGGACGCGGCCGGACGACCGGATCGATCATGCGGTCGGCATCACCAGGCTGCTGCCGCTCGGCGCCGAGGTGCGGGCGGGCGAGCCGCTGGCGCTGGTCCATGCCCGGACGGAAACGGAGGCCGAAGCGGCCGCGGCTGCCATACTCTCGGCCTATACAGTTGGGGGTTCAAAGCCGGCCGCCGACAAGACCGTCATCCGGCGGGTGCTGGCGCGCGGCTAGTGGAGGGCGCTACTGCACGAGCAGCAAGGTGCCGTTTTCGACCTGGTATCTTGCCAGCCGCTGCAAAAAGCTCATGCCGATCAGGTTGGTGCGAAGCGCCCTGTCGTCGAGGACGACGGCCTGGATGTTGTCGACGCTGATCTTGCCGATCTGCAGGCGATCGATGCTGACGACGGCGGCCCTGATCGTGCCGTTGGCGGTGTTGACCTGATGGCTGAAATCCGACGGGCTGAGCGAGATGCCGATGCGGCGCGCCGTCGAGGTGTTGATGGCGACCAAAGTGGCGCCGGTGTCGATCATGCCGTCGACCTGGCGGCCGTTGAGCTTGAAGGCGGAGGTGAAATGGCCGCGCTCGTCAGCCCCCACCATGACCTTGCGGCCGGTGGGCAGGGGTGGTGCCGGTTTGTCGGGAACCGAGGCAAGGTTCAGCTCGGGCTGCGGTTCGGCGGCCGGCTTGCTGGCGACGGTCGACTTCAGCAGGCCGTCGAGGATCTGCGGGTTCTGCTGGTAGACGATCGGGATCGACGCCGATGTTCCGGCGAAAACGCCCAGAATGAGAAGCTTGCGAAGCATGAATGGACCTTCGTGAAGGCCCATTCTCGCGCGTCCATGGTGTTTGCCGCTTTAATGTCGGCCCGAAACCGCGGCTTTGCGTAAACGGTTGGTAAACGACGGAATGTCAGCTGGCTTTGGCAGCCGTCGTCATTTGGTTCCGTACATGCGGTCGCCGGCGTCGCCGAGGCCGGGCATGATGTAGCCCTTCTCGTTGAGCTGGCGGTCGATGGAGGCGGTGAAGACCGGGACATCCGGATGCGCCTTGGTGAAGCGCTCGATGCCTTCGGGCGCCGCCAGCAGGCACAGGAAGCGGATGTTGGTGGCGCCGCGCCCTTTCAGCTTGTCGATGGCCGCGATGGCCGAATTGGCGGTGGCCAGCATCGGGTCGACGACGATCACCAGCCGGTCGGCGAGATCGCTCGGGGCCTTGAAGAAATATTCCACCGCCTCCAGCGTTTCGTGGTCGCGGTAGAGGCCGATATGGGCGACGCGCGCCGCCGGCACCAGGTCGAGCAGGCCTTCGAGCAGGCCGTTGCCGGCGCGCAGCACCGAGGCGAAGACCAGCTTCTTGCCCTCCAGCGTCGGCGCCTCCATGGTCTCGATCGGCGTCTCGATGGTGGTCGTCGTCAGTTCGAGGTTGCGGGTGACCTCGTAGCCGAGCAGCAGGGAAATCTCGCGCAGCAGCCGCCGGAAGCCGGCAGTCGACGTCTCCTTCTTGCGCATGATGGTCAGCTTGTGCTGGACAAGCGGGTGGTCGACGACGGTGACGCCCTGCATGGGTTGCTCCGAGCTGGGTGGTGAATGGTGAATAGTGAATAGTGAATGGTAAGCCGGTTTGCGAGTCTTTTGCGAGTTGTCCAACGGCGATGCTTGACGGGCAGGTCCAGCCCCCGACCATTCACCATTCACCATTCACCATTCACTTCTTCGCATCGAGCCGTGCCAGCAATGCGCTCTTCGTCTTCCTGTCGACGAAAGCCGCCTCGATCGCCGTTCGCGTGACGGCGGTCTGTGCCTTTTCGTTCATGGCGAAATGTTCGGCGGCAATGTCGTATTCGCGCTTCAGCGAGGTCCAGAAGTAGGGCGGATCGTCGGAGTTGAGCGTCACCTTGCAGCCGGCTGCCTGCAGCGCCGGGAAGGGGTGGTCGGCGAAACTGTCGTAGACTTTGAGCGCGATGTTGGAGCCGGGGCAGCATTCCAGCACCACGCCTTCGTCGGCGATGCGCCTGACAAGGTCGGGGTTTTCGATGGCGCGCACGCCATGGCCTATGCGCGAGGGGCGGATGTGGTCGAGCGCGGCCTGCACGGTCTCCCAGCCGGTCAGTTCGCCGGCATGGATGGTGATGCCGAGGCCGGCCTCGCGGGCGATCTCGAAAGCCCGGACATAATCCTCCATCTCACCCATGCGCTCGTCGCCGGCGACGCCGAAGCCGGTGACCAGCGGGTGGCCGCAGCGCGCCGCAAAGCGCGCCGCCCGCTCGATCGATTCGAAGCCGACATGACGCACGCCGGTGACGATCATGCGGCCCTCAATGCCGGTCTTGGCCTTGGCGCGCAGCATGCCTTCGCCGAGCGCGTCGGTATAGGCCTTGGGCGACAGCCCGGCCCTGACGGCATGGTCGGGCGAGGTGAAGACTTCGGAATAGATGGCGCCGTCGCGGGCAAGGCTGGTCAGATAATGGTCGGCGAGGCGGGCATAATCCTCCTCGGTGCGGAACAGGTCGGCGGAAAAATCGTAAGCCGCGAGGAAAGAGGTGAAATCGTGCCAGACGAAGGAACCGTTCTGGATATAGGGCGAGGTGTCCTTGCCGTATTTCTGCGCCTGGCGGATGACAAGCTCTGGCGCCGCTGCCCCTTCAATGTGGCAGTGCAGTTCTGCTTTCAAAGGCATTCAAACATCCCGTCGGTCAGTCCAGGTCTTGAAAAGCCCGCCACCTGGAAGCGCGGCTGAACACCGCGCCTTAAACAATAGCGCCCGCACCATCGATCGGCTATGGTCCCGCCGGTTTTATGACGGATGAAAATAATGTCAGTTGAGAGAACCACGGCCGCGGGCGGCATGGAAACCTCCTATGGTTTCAAGAGCGTAGGGCCAGGCGACAAGCAGCCTTTGGTCAACGACGTTTTCCACAAGGTGGCGAACCGCTACGACCTGATGAACGACCTGATGTCGGCCGGACTGCACCGGCTGTGGAAGGATGCCATGGTGACATGGCTCAACCCACCGAAACGTCCGGGCTGGAAAGTGCTCGACGTGGCCGGCGGCACCGGTGACATCGCCTTTCGCATCGTCGACGCCAGCCATGGCAACGCGCATGCCACGGTGCTCGACATCAACGGCTCGATGCTGAGTGTCGGCCGCGACCGGGCCGAGAAGAAAGGCCTGTCCGGCAATACCGACTTCGTCGAGGCCAATGCGGAAGAATTGCCTTTCGCCGACGGCACGTTCGACGCCTACACCATCGCTTTCGGCATCCGCAACGTGCCACGCATCGATGTGGCGCTGACCGAGGCTTTCCGCGTCATAAAGCCGGGCGGGCGGTTCCTGTGCCTCGAATTTTCCGAGGTCGAGATGCCGCTGCTCGACAAGGTCTACGAAGCCTGGTCGTTCAACGCCATCCCGCAGATCGGCAAGATGGTGACCGGCGACGGCGAGCCCTATTCCTACCTCGTCGAATCGATCCGCAAATTTCCCAACCAGGCGAACTTTGCTGCCATGATCACCCGCGCAGGCTTCGAACGCGTGTCGTTCCGCAACTATTCCGGCGGCATTGCCTCCCTGCATTCGGGCTGGAAGCTTTGAGGCAGGCAAGCTTGAAGCAAGACGCTTTGCATCGGGTCGGGTCATGAGCAGCGTCGGCGCCGCCTTTCGGCTCGTACGGGCCGGCTGGGTGCTGGTCCGTGAAGGCGTGATCGCCGCACTTCCGGGCGACGAACTCGCCGGCCTGCCGAAATTCGGCTGGCGCATGGCCAGGCTGCTCACCCGCCGCCGCGCGCTCGCCTATCAACGAAGCGACCGGCTGGCCAAGGCTGTGGTCCGGCTTGGGCCCTCCTATGTCAAGCTCGGCCAGTTCCTGGCGACTCGGCCCGACGTCGTCGGCAACGACATGGCGCTCGACCTTGCCATGCTGCAGGACAAGATGCACACCTTCCCGCAGGCTGAGGCCGTGGCGGCGATCGAGGGCTCGCTCGGGCGCAGGATCGGCGAGCTCTACAACGAGCTCGGCGATCCGGTCGCGGCGGCCTCCATCGCCCAAGTTCACCCGGCAGTAGCCATCCACGATGGCACGGCCACCAAGGTGGCGGTGAAGGTGATCCGGCCGGGCGTGCGCCGCCGCTTCTTCCAGGATCTCGAAAGCTATTTCCTCGCCGCCCGGCTGCAGGAGAAATACATCCCCTCATCGCGCCGGCTGCGGCCGGTCGAGGTGACGGAGACCCTGGCGCAGACCACCAAAGTCGAGATGGATCTCAGACTAGAGGCGGCAGCGCTCTCGGAACTCGGCGAGAACACCAAGGATGATCCGGGCTTCCGCGTGCCGTCGGTCGACTGGGAGCGCACCGGCCGCGACGTGCTGACCATGGAATGGGTCGACGGCATCAAGATGAACGACCTGGCCGGCCTCGCGGCGGCGGGCCACGATCTCAAGGCGATCGCCACCAACCTGATCCAGTCGTTCCTGCGCCACACGCTGCGCGACGGCTTCTTCCATGCCGACATGCATCCGGGCAATCTGTTCGTCGAGGCCAATGGCGATATCGTCGCCGTCGATCTCGGCATTGCCGGGCGGCTCGGCAAGAAGGAGCGCCGGTTCCTCGCCGAAATCCTCTATGGCTTCATCACCCGCGACTATCTGCGCGTCGCCGAAGTGCATTTCGAGGCCGGCTATGTGCCGCGCCAGCACAATGTCGCGGCATTCGCCCAGGCGATCCGCGCCATTGGCGAGCCGATCCATGGCCAGCCGGCCGAGACGATCTCGATGGCCAAGCTTTTAACGCTGCTTTTCGAGGTCACCGAACTTTTCGACATGGCGACGCGGCCGGAACTGATCCTGCTGCAGAAGACCATGGTGGTGGTCGAGGGCGTGGCGCGCACGCTCGACCCGGCCTTCAACATGTGGAAGACGGCCGAGCCGGTGGTCGGCGGCTGGATCGCCGGCAATCTCGGCCCGAGCGGCCTTCTCATGGATGCGCGCGACGGCGCCAAGGCCCTGCTGGCGCTCGCCCGCCAGGCGCCGGACCTTGCCGCCCGCACCGATCGGCTGTCGCGCGAGATCGACCTGATGGCCGAACACGGCCTGCGCTTCGACGAGGCGACATCGCGCGCCATCGGCAAGGCCGAAGCTCGTTACACACGCTCCGGAAGGCTGGCGTTGTGGGTGATCGCGCTGACACTGGTCTATATCGCTTGGCGGATTTTCTAGCGCCTAGGCGGAACAGCTTGCCCTGAAATGATTGCATTGCTATCGTTGCAAGCGCATCGGTCGCTCGGAGTGCAATCATATGGCCAGCATCACCATTCGCAACCTTGACGACGAGGTCAAGGACCTGCTGCGGCAGCTTGCGGCGGAGAATGACCGCTCGATGGAAGAGCAGGCGCGGGTGATGATCCGTGAAGCGGTCGAGGGCCAGCTTGGCCCTTCCGGCCGCATCGACCAGATCGAACAGACGCTGCGCGAACTGGCGAACGCACGCAGCCCGATAGCGCCGACTGCTGCTGCGGCCAGCAAGGTCGCGGCGCGGGGCGGCCTTTCCGGCAAGCGCATCCTGCTGATCATCGGTGGTGGCATCGCCGCCTACAAGGCGCTCGATCTGATCCGCCGGCTGCGCGAGCGCGGCGCGGCGGTGCGCGTGGTAATGACGTCAGCGGCGCAGGAATTCGTTACCACGCTATCGGTCGGCGCGCTGTCGGCCGACCATGTCTTTACCGAACTGTTCGACCGCAATGACGAGCATGATGTCGGCCATATCAGGCTGTCGCGCGAGGCCGACCTTTTGGTGGTCGCGCCGGCCACCGCCGATCTGATGGCCAAACTTGCCAATGGTCATGCTAACGATCTGGCATCGACCGTGCTGCTCGCCACCGACAAGAAGGTGCTGATGGCGCCGGCGATGAACCCGAAAATGTGGTCGCATGCCGCGACCCGCCGCAACCGGGCGACGCTTGGCAAGGACGGTATCGCCTTTGTCGGCCCGGCCAAGGGCGAGATGGCGGAAAGCAACGAGGCAGGCGAAGGCCGCATGGCCGAGCCGCTGGAGATCGTCGCCGCGATCGAGGCAATGCTCGACAGCAAGCCCAAGCCGCTGGCCGGTCGCCGGATCATCGTCACCTCCGGGCCGACGCATGAGCCGATCGATCCGGTGCGCTACATCGCCAACCGCTCGTCGGGCAAGCAGGGCCACGCGATTGCGGCGGCACTGGCGAGGCTGGACGCTGATGTGCGCCTGGTCTCCGGTCCGGTCAGCATTGCCGATCCGGCCGGCGTCGCCACGGTGCATGTCGAAACGGCGGCTGAGATGAAAGACGCGGTCGAGCAGCTTTTGCCGGCGGACGCCGCGGTCTTCGTCGCGGCGGTCGCGGACTGGCGCAGCGCCAGCGCCGCCGACGAGAAGATCAAGAAGGTGGCGGGCGAGGGGCCGCCCGCGCTGCAGATGGTGGAAAACCCCGATATTCTGGCCGGCGTCGGCCATCACAAGCAACGGCCGGGGCTGGTCGTCGGCTTCGCCGCCGAGACGCAGGATTTGATTGCCAATGCCGAGGCCAAGCTGAAGAAGAAGGGCGCCGATCTCATCGTCGCCAACGACGTCTCGCATGAAAGCGGGGTCGGCCCTTCGGGCGTGATGGGCGGCGACCGCAACAAGGTGCGGATCGTTTCGAAAACCGGTGTCGAGGAATGGCCTGAAATGACCAAAGACGAGGTGGCGGCGCGGCTCGCCGCGCTCATCGCCGAGCGGCTGAAGACCGTCGTGGTCTGAGGCGGCCACCCGGCCGCCGGCCTTACTCCGCTGCGATGCCTGGTGCGCTTGCGCTCGCGGCGAGCGAGGCTTCAATCGACTCCGAAATGATCCGCAGGCCGAGATCCAGCTCTGGTTCGGAGATGGTGAGCGGCGGCGCGATGCGGAAGACGCCGCCCATGCCGGGAAGCTTGACGATGTTCATGCTGAGGCCGCGCCGGAACGCTTCCGCTGCAATCGAGGCGCCGAACTGGTGATCGGGCTGCTTGCCGTCCTTGACGATCTCGACGCCAAGCAGAAGGCCACGCCCGCGCACGTCGCCGACACATTCATAGCGCTGCTTCAGCCGCAACAAGCCGTCGAACAATCGCATACCCATATGCCGGGCGCGGTCGACCAGTTTTTCTTCTTCCACCACATCGAGCACGGCGAGGCCGACGGCCGCCGGCAGCGGGTCGGAGACATGGGTGGTGTAGAACAGAAAACCTCTTTCGTGCGCGGCGTCTTCGATGTCGGCTGTCGTCATGACGGCCGATAGCGGCAGGCCGGCACCGATGGTTTTCGACAGGGTCAGGATATCCGGGGTGACGCCGTCCCTCTGGAAGGCGAACATGTCGCCGGTGCGGCCAATGCCGGTCTGTGCTTCGTCGAGGATGAGCAGCATGCCGCGCTCGCGGCACTTCTGTTTGAGCGCCGCCAGATACCCCAACGGCAGTTCCAATATGCCGCCGCTCGACAGGATCGGCTCGGCGACAAAAGCCGCCAGGTTCCCCGTCGACTGGCTGTCGATGAGATCGAAGGCATCGTCGAGTTCCGTCAGCCAGTCCAGCGAGCCGTCGGCGTGCTTGAAGCGCGGCCGGAAACTGTTGGGGGCCGGGATGGCGAGCGACCCGACCGTTGCCGGTCCGTAGCCCTTGCGGCCGGCGCTGTAGGTCGCTGACGCCGCAGCACCCGTCATGCCGTGCCAACTCTTCAAGAAGGCAACAACCTCGTGCTTGCCGGTCACCAGTTTGGCCATGCGGATCGCGGCTTCATTGGATTCGGCGCCCGTCGAGAGCAGCATTACCCGGTCGAGCCCCGGCGCCAGCGCCGCAAGGCGTTCAGCGAGCTCGACCACGGGACGCGAGAGCATGCCGCTGAAGAGATGCGCGACCTTTTCGACCTGGCGGCTGACGGTCGAAACGATCCTGGGATGAGAATGGCCGAGCAGCGCGCTCATCTGCCCGGAGGTGAAGTCCAGAATCGGCCTGTCATCCGCATCGTAGACGAAGGAGCCCGCGGCGCTCGATGATGGCGGGCTCGAAGCTGCCGCCATAGCGTATCAAATGCTTCTGCGCCGCCGTCCAGAATTCGCGATCCAAGTTTTTCGACATGCCGCTGCTCCACCAAACCGATCAGGGGAAAAATAGCCGATGGCAGGGATGCAGTAAAATTGATAGTGGTCGGATTCCGATATCAATGGAATTGATATGCAGGCACCACTCGATCTCAAGCTGCTGGCGACCTTCGTGCGTGCGGCGCATTCGGGAACGCTGAGCGCGGTAGCGATGCAAGTTGGGCGCACGCAGTCGGCCGTTACCATGCAGATACAGAGGCTCGAGGAGGCGCTGGGCCAAAACCTGTTTCATCGCAGCGGCAGCGGCGTTCGGCTCACCGGCAGCGGCGAGCGGTTCCTCGCCTATGCCGAGCGCATTCTCAAAATCCATGACGAAGCGATCTCGGCGCTGTCCGACAAGGGCCCGCACGGCTCGATCATTTTCGGCAGCCCGGAGGATTATCTCAGCGCGTTCTTTCCGGCGCTGCTGAAGAGTTTTGGGACGATGTATCCCGATGTGGAGATCAAGGTCGTCTCGGCACCGACGGTCGAATTGCGGGCGCTTCTCAACGGGCGCCAGGTCGATCTCGCGCTGGTTTCGGATGCAGACGACGCACAAGGCGTGGTGCGCACGGAACGGCTGGTCTGGGTCGGCAGCAAACCGGCGCTCGACCTCTACGATTTTGGCGACACCGTGCCGCTGGCTCTATCGGCGTCGAATGCCGTCGACCACAAGGCGGCTTGCGAAGCCATGGCCAGCGCCGGGCTGCGCTACAAGATCGCCTACGCCAGCAACAGCCTTGCGGGTTTGATCGCGGTGGCGCGGTCGGGCCTGGCGATCAGCGTCATGGCACAGGAGGCGGTGCCATCCGACCTGCATATTCTGCCGCTGCCTCCGTTGCCGCGTCTTGGCATTCTCATCGCCTTTGCCGACACGGAGCGATCCCCGGCGGTGGAGGCGTTCGCCAATCATATACGCAGCGTGCTTCCGTCGCTTTGAGAGGGTGGCCGGTCAGGCGCATGTCCGGACCGGCCAGCGTCGAGCTATAGCTTCAGCCTGTCGCCAATTGCGGCCGGCTTGCCGTTAAAGCCATCCTCAACGCCGCCAGGCAGCCGATAATGCCGAGCGGCACGAAGGCGAGGAACAGCCAGCCGGCGACGCTGGCCGCGGCATCGCGGTTGAGCCCCGCGGAGAAGCCGCTGGCATTGGCGATGATGCCGGCGACGGCGGCGCCCACGGCGTAGCCGATGCGCTGCATGGTCGGCACGGCGGCCGAGGCAATTGTCTGCTCGCCATCGCGGGCCGAGGCGACGATGATCCGCGTCAGGAACGGCCAGGTGACGCCGAAGCCGCCGCCTTGCAGCAGCGCGCAGGCCAGGATCAGCGGGATCGACCCCGACGGGATCGACCAGGCGAAACCGACGAGGCCGGATGCAATCATCAGCGCGCCGATGACGATGATCTGCCGCTCACGCTCCAGCGGCGCGTTGGCGACGACAATCGACAGGACCGACCAGGCGATCGATTCGGCGGCGATGATGTAGCCGGTGGTCAGGATCGGGATGCCGTGCAGCGTGGTCAGAAGCAGCGGCCCGTAGATCGAGAAGGAGACCGTCGCCACCGAAAACGCGGCGACCACGGTCATGCCGCTGCCGACCGGAGAGCGCCACGAAAACAGCTGCGAGGGAAACAGCCGCGAGCGCGGCTTCATGGCGTCGACGAAGACGAACAGCGCCAGGCCGGCGAGGCCGAGGATGAGCAGCAGCGACGAGCGCAGCAAGGCGACATCGACGCCGGCGGTGGCGATCAAAATGACGGCGATGGCGAGACAGCCAAGCGCGGCATAGGGGAAGGGCGGCGAGGTGCCGGCAGCGGCTTGCGGCCTAGTCGCTTCGGGTGTGTTCAGGAAGATAAAGCTCGCCAGCGCCATAGCAATGCCGCCCAACACGAAGACGCCGAAGGCCCAGCGCCAGGACAACAGTTCGACCATGATGGCGCCGAGCATTGGGCCGCTGAAGGCGGCAACGCCCCAGATCGCCGACATGATGCCGAACAGCTGCGGCCAGATGTTGCGGTCAAACAGCCGTTCCACCGAGACGAAGGCCAGCGACACCAGCGCGCCGCCGCCCACTCCCTCGACCAGCCGGCCGGCAAGAAACACCGGCATGGATGGCGCAGTGGCGCAGACCAGCGCGCCCGCGGCATAGAGCAGAGCGGCGACCGTGACGTTGGAGCGGAGCGCGACATAGCTGACCAGGCGGCCTGCGGCAGCGCCGGCGACGATGGCGCCGAGCTCATAGACCGCCAGCGACCATCCGACGAACTGCACGCCGGCGATATCGCCGACCATGGCCGGCATCACCGTCGCCACCATCGTTTCGTTGGTGGCGTGCAGCAGGATGCCGAGGCTTATGAAGCAGAAGCGCGCGAGGTCGCCGCTTGCCCACAATGCCTGCCAGTCGACTTTGTTGCCGGTGATTTCAGTCATTCTTTTTACCCTGCCTTTGCATATCGCGATGCCGGCGCATGGCACCAGAAGCCAGTGGGGATTTCCGGCGGGGCCATGCGCGTTGTCTCAGTCAGGGCAGGCTTCTAGAACCTCAAGTGCAGTTGAGTTCAAGCGGGTTTTTTTGTCGAGATGCCACGAAGCGGCGGGTGGCTCCTTCTGCTGCTCAATTCTCGGTGCTGCGCAGCTGGAACTGGCTGACGCCGATGGCGATGTTGACGCCGGTCTGCGTCTGCAGGCTGAGCGGCTGCAGCGTGAAGGCCTGCGAGGAGCCGCCGACCAGGAGATTGGCGCCGGCGCCGACCGCCGCCGTCACTTCGGCGCTGGCGCCGACATAGTCGCCGGCCAGTGCACCCGGCGCATAGATGTTCTTCAGCGGCGTCAGCACCAGCCACTGCATGACCGTCTGCTTGGTGGTGCCGATATCGAGCCCGTATTTGTTGACGGCGCCGAAATAGGCTTCCGGCGAAAAGCTTTTGTCGGCCGGCGTGAAGGTGCAGCTCAGATCCTTGCTGGAGCCGAAGATGAAGCCGGTGCCACCGCCGATGGCGCATTCGAGCACGCCGAGTTCGATGCCCTGATCCTGGGCCCGGGCCTGCCCCGTCCAGGCAATGGCAACGATGGCGGCGGCAAAGATCGTCTTGAGCACGGCGGTTCCCCCAAAAAGCATGCGGCGCGAAACAGTATCCTGTTCCGCGCCGCACGTAGAGGGATCAGTCGATGCCTATTTGCCGATGCTTACTTGAACGAGTGGATCAGCTCCAGCGAGGTCACGGCGACAGCCACGTTGACGCCGGTCTGTGCCTGCACGCTGAGCGGCTCGAGCACAAAGGCGCCGTCCAGCCCGCCGACCAGCAGGTTGGCGCCGCCGCCGGTCACGACGCTGGCCTCGGCATTGACGCCGTAATAATGGCCGGCAAGATCGCCCTCGTCATGGCCGCGGGTGGCGGCCAGAACCGCCCACACCAGCTGACCCTGATGGGTCTGGCCGACATCCACGCCGAGCTTGGAAATCATCCCCGTGTACTGCTCGGCCGGCCCATGATGATAGGGACGGAATGTGCAGGCGACGCCCTTGTTCGACGTGACAATGTAGCCGACGCCGCCATCTATTGTGCAATCCAGCGTGCCCAGCCGGAGCGTGCCGGCGTTGACGGGCGTGGCAAGAGCGGTGGCGGCGAGTGCCGCAGCACAGATGATTTTCTTGATCATGGTCGGTCCTTTCAGAAATTGCCTTCAACAACGGTTGAATGGCCCGGAGCGTTCCGCTGAAAACTTGGCGCGATCAAGGCAAGGGTTAACGCTTTGCCCTCGGTGGTCAAGATTGGGTGATGGCGTGTCGGCCAGAGCTCAGTGGCGCCACAGGCGCCCAGGCGCCGACCAGGCCTTGTCCAGTGGGCCTTTCCAGTGGGTCTTTGCTGCTGCGCAGCCCCCCTTGCGGCGACCTGCACAAGGAAGGGAACACTGTCGGATAAAACGTTGCCGGCGCGCGGCGAACCGGCTGGGTTATCAGCCGGCGGTGGCGCCTGACGTGCGCGACAGGCCGTCCTTGGCCGGCTGGTAGGTCGGGTCGAGATGGACGGCTTCGCGATAGGCTTTCGACGCCTTGACCTTGTCGCCGCGGCGCTCGTAGATCAGCGCCTGATTGGACCAGGCCTCGGCGTTCTTGCCGTCGAGCTTGATGGCCATGTTGAAGTCGGAGAAAGCGTTGTCCTCGTCGTTCATGGCGAGATAGGACAGGCCGCGGCCGTTGTAGGGTTCGGCGGCATCCGGCGCCAGCGAGATGGCAGTCGAGAAGTCCTCGATGGCAAACTTGTGCTGGCCCTGGCTCTGATAGATCAGGCCGCGATTGTGGTAGGCGCGGGCGTCGGTCGTGTCGAGCTGGATCGCCTTCTGGAAATCGTTGAAGGCCTGCTGGGTCTGGCCGGCCTTGCGATAGAGATTGCCGCGGCCGATATAGGCGGCGTCATAATTGCCATTGATCTGGATCGAGCGGTTGTAGTCGGCGAGGGCGGCGGCCTGGTTGCCGAGGAAGCGCTGGATCAGCGCCCGGTTCGAATAGGCCTGGTAGAAATTCGGGTTGAGCTGGATGGCGGTGTCGAAGTCCTTCAGCGCCGCCTGGTACTGGCCGCCACGGCCATAGGCCGAGCCGCGCACATTGTAGCCTTCCGGATCCTGCGGATTGCGCTGGATGACCGCCGACAGCGAGGAGATGTTCTCGGTCGAGCCTTGCGCCTTGTCGATGTTGTTGAACTCGCCTGTCGGGACGCTCTGGCAACCGGCAAGCATCAGGCCGGAGATCAGGGCTGCCGTCAGGGCGAAACCGCGCATTGTGGTTCTGCGCTCTACGCTGATTGCGTTCATGTCTGCCCTGTCCTCACTTCAGCCGCGTCGCTCAGTCCAGTCCCCCTCCGGGCCGGGTCACAGATTGTCGTAACAAAATCTAGAGCGTCGTTTGCGCGTTCAAGGGAACGCCCTCCAACAAAAAGGGCGGCGCTCTAAACAAAAAGGTGGCGGCGATTCCGCATCGCGCCACCTCAAGGTATCCTTCGAAAAGGACGAAAAATTGGCGTCAGAACCGCGGCGGGCGCGGAGCACCACCAGGACCACCGGCGGCGCCGGCAGCGACCGGGCGCGGCGTCATCGGCAGCAGGCCCTCGCGCTGGGCGCGCTTGCGGGCCAGCTTGCGGGCGCGGCGAACGGCTTCGGCCTTTTCACGGGCGCGCTTCTCGGAAGGCTTCTCGTAATGGCCGCGCATCTTCATTTCGCGGAAAATGCCTTCGCGCTGCATCTTCTTCTTGAGAGCGCGAAGCGCCTGATCAACGTTGTTGTCGCGGACGAGTACCTGCACGGGCAATCCTGTCTTTCGGGTTTGATATCAACAGGCAAGCGGCCATAGCCACATGCCTCCGCGGCGATTTACACCACGAATTGT
The DNA here is from genome assembly GCF_053714315.1 of Mesorhizobium sp. PL10. Taxonomy (NCBI): domain Bacteria; kingdom Pseudomonadati; phylum Pseudomonadota; class Alphaproteobacteria; order Hyphomicrobiales; family Phyllobacteriaceae; genus Mesorhizobium; species Mesorhizobium sp. PL10. Next base: position 47,176 of record NZ_JBSKBR010000004.1, read on the forward strand.
GGCGGCTGATAGCAGAATCAGGCCGCGCTGTCCACACTCGAAATGAAGGACGACCGCCAATTTGCCACGGTCGCCCCGAGATAGGGCGCCAACTAGGCGCCGGCCAGATGAAGCCGGGCGAAATCCTCGAAGAATTCGCCGTAGTCGCAGGTGATTTCCTCGCCGGCTGATATATCGCGGGTGGCGGTGGCGCCGCCATATTGCGAAAAATCCGTGTTCGGCCGTTCGGCGTGATTCATGAAGCGGCCATTGTCGACCTCATAGACCATGAACCCGGGGCGGTCCGGGCTCGGATAGGCGTAGCGGTCGAGCAATTCCCTGAGATGCGGCGGTGCCGCCTCGTATTTGTCCATCGGGATCAGCCGGTCAAAATCCGGATCGAGCCGCCAGATCGAGGCGCCCTTCCTGATCGGCTCGGCAGCGAACACGCCGACGCCTTCGATTGCGCTCTGGGTGACATAGGTCCTGATCAGCAGCATGTCCGTCCTCGAAGTCCTCTCTCCAAACCGAATCGCCAAATCGCTTGGAAAAAGCAAGTCCGGTTTCGCGCTCTATGCTGATCGATGCGGGCAATGACCGCGAAATGCTTCACGTCCGGGTGATCGAGATGCCGCCATCGGCAAACAGCGCCGCGCCGGTGGTGAAGCTCGACGCGTCCGACGCCAGGAAGAGCGCCGCGCGCGCGATCTCTTCAGGCTCTGCGACGCGCTTCAAGGCATGCAGGTTTTCGACGAAACTACGCGATTCCGGCGTCTTGAATGTTGCCGACGGCGTGTCGGTGCCGCCTGGCATCAGCGCGTTGACCCGCACGCATTTAGGCCCATATTCGGCGGCCAGCACCTGCGTCAGGCCGATCAGCCCGGCCTTGCTCGCGGCATAGCTGGTCATGCCCGGCATTCCGACGGTGTTGCCGACGAAGGTAGAGGTGAATATCAGCGATCCGCCACCGTGCTCGACCATAGCCGGCACCTGATACTTCGCGCCGAGAAAGGCGCTGGTCAGATTGGCGTCGAGCGTCTCGCGCCAACCCTCGAGCGACAATTCTGAAATCGGACCCATCGTGCCGACGGCGCCGACATTATTGAAGGCGATATCGAGCCCGCCGAATTTCTCGACGGCCAGCTCGACAAGGGCTTTTGCATAGGCCTCGTCGGTGACGTCGCCGGCCAGCGCGACTGCGCTGGCGTCGGCCTCCTCGATTTCAGCGACCAGCGCGTCAAGCTCGGCCTGGCGGCGGGCCGCGACAACGACCTTGGCGCCTTCCTCGGCAAAAAGCTTTGCCGTGGCGCGGCCGATGCCGGAACTGGCGCCGGTGACGATGGCGACCTTGTTGGCGAGTGCGAACATTATCTGCATCCTTTGCTTCGCGCCGGCTTTGCCAGCGATCGGACGCTTGGTCGCAAATCGAGACAGGGGCGAGCCACCCGATACATGCGAAGGCTCGACCGGGATTACTGCTTCAGCAGCCATCCCAGACGGTCGAGCGAAAAGGCGTAGCTGATGACGATGAGCGCAACGACGACGATGCTTGTGGTGGTGTACCCGGCCAGATGGAACCCGGCTCCGCCGCCGAACAGGATGACCAGCTCCAGCGCCAACCTGAGAGCGCCCGGCACAGGCACCGGCGCGCGGCCCGACCGGCTCGGGTCATTGGGCACCGCGAAAGTCCCCCATAGCACGGCCGCAATGAGCGGCAGCCCGACGGCGAAGGTCCAGCGCGACCATCCCTCCGACAGGTTCCAGCCGGCCATGCCGAGGCCAAGCAGAGCGGCGAGCTCGAGCAGGAAGCGCAATGTCAGGTTCCACCATGCGTTGCCCAACCATCGTCCTCCGAATCCTCAGGCGATGGGAGTGTGACCCAAGCCGGCACTGGTAGCCAGTGTTGATCCACTTTATGTCGCGGCGCAAAACGGCAAGCGCCGTCGCAAACAGCGCAAGGGTGGAAGCGCTGTTTCGCTAGTGATACACCTCGCGCGCCGGGGCTGAGTGAACACCCTGCCGCCATTTGCGAGGCTGGAACGTTGAAAAAATATTCGGTATTCGCCATCGCCCGCGAGGCCATGCGCGGCCACAAGGGCTGGGAGGAACAATGGTCCTCGCCAGAGCCGAAGAAGGAATATGACGTCATCATCGTCGGCGCCGGTGGCCATGGCCTGGCCACCGCCTACTATCTCGCCACCGTGCACGGCATCACCAATGTCGCGGTGCTGGAAAAGGGCTGGCTCGGCGGCGGCAATACGGGGCGCAACACCACCATTATCCGCTCCAACTATCTCTATGACGAGAGCGCCGGCATCTATGACCATGCGCTGAAACTGTGGGACGGGCTCTCCCAGGAGCTCAACTACAACGTCATGTATTCGGCGCGCGGCGTCATGATGCTGGCGCATAATGTGCACGACATCCAGGTGCTGAAGCGCCATGTCCACGCCAACAGGCTGAACGGCATCGACAATGAGTGGCTGACGCCGGAGCAGGCGAAGGAATTCTGTCCGCCGCTCAACATTTCCAGGGAGGCGCGCTATCCCGTGGTCGGCGCTGCACTTCAGCGCCGCGGCGGCACGGCGCGCCATGATGCGGTCGCCTGGGGCTATGCGCGCGGGGCCTCGGCGCGCGGCGTCCACATCATCCAGAATTGCGAGGTCACGGGCGTCAAGCGGGCGGCCAATGGCGCGGTCATGGGCGTCGACACGACACGCGGCTTCATCGGCGCCAAGAAGGTCGGCGTGGTCGCTGCGGGCCATTCCTCGGTCATCATGAACATGGCCGGCGTGCGCATGCCGCTGGAAAGCTATCCGCTGCAGGCGCTGGTGTCAGAGCCCGTCAAGCCGGTGGTGCCTTGCGTGGTGATGTCGAACACGGTGCACGCCTACATCTCGCAATCCGACAAGGGCGAGCTGGTGATCGGCGCCGGCACCGACCAATATGTTTCCTATTCGCAGACCGGCGGCCTGCACATTTTGCAGCACACGCTCGATGCCATCTGCGAGATGTTCCCGATCTTCACGCGCATGAAGATGCTGCGCTCGTGGGGCGGTATTGTCGACGTCACGCCCGACCGTTCGCCGATCCTGGCCAAGACGCCGGTGCCCGGCCTCTATGTCAATTGCGGCTGGGGCACGGGCGGCTTCAAGGCAACGCCCGGATCGGGCCATGTCTTTGCGCACACGATCGCCAAGGATGATCCGCATCCGATCAACGCGCCCTTCACCATCGAGCGCTTCCGCACCGGCCGCCTCATCGATGAGGCGGCGGCGGCGGCGGTGGCGCACTGATGATGGCCTTAACGCCACTTGGCCACAGCGAATTTTAGGGAACAAGAAAATGCTTCTCATCCGCTGCCCCTATTGCGAGGAAGAGCGCCCGGAGCTCGAGTTCCGCAACGCCGGCGAGGCGCATATTGCGCGCTCGGCCAATATGGCGGGCGAGAGCGATGACGACTTCGAAAAGTTCTTCTTCATCCGCTCGAACCCCAAGGGCGTGATCTATGAGCGTTGGCGGCATATCCACGGCTGCGCGCGCTTCTTCAACGCGGTGCGCGACACCGTCACCGACAAGTTCGTCATGACCTACAAGGCCGGTGAGCCGAAACCTGCGAAGCTGCCGGGAGCATCCAAATGAGCGGCGCGTTCCGTATTCCGAGCGCGGGCCGGCTCAGCCAGGCCAAGACCGCGCGGTTCTCGTTCGACGGCCAGTCCTATACCGGCATCGAAGGCGACACGCTGGCTTCGGCGCTGCTGGCCAATGGCGTGCATCTGGTCGGCCGTTCGTTCAAATATCACCGGCCGCGCGGCTTCCTGTCGGCAGGCGCGGAAGAACCCAATGCGCTGGTCGAGGTCAGGCGCGACGCGGCGCGCAAGGCGCCGAACATCCGCGCCACGGTGCAGGAGCTCTATGACGGGCTCGATGCCCAATCGCAGAACCGCTGGCCCTCGCTTGCCTTCGACGTCGGCGCGGTCAACGATCTGGCTTCGCCGCTGTTTTCGGCGGGCTTCTACTACAAGACCTTCATGTGGCCGAAGGCAGCCTGGAAGAGCCTGTATGAGCCGAAGATCCGCGCCGCGGCCGGCCTCGGCGTTTCCCCCGACAAGCCGGATCCCGACCATTATTCGTCGCGCTATGCGCATTGCGACGTGCTGGTGCTGGGCGGCGGTGCCGCCGGCGTTTCGGCAGCGCTTGCCGCTGCCGAAACAGGAGCGCGCGTCATCCTCGCCGACGAGCAGGCGGATTTCGGCGGCAGTTTGCGGTTCGAAAGCGGTGCGAAGATCGACGGCCAAGACGGCTATGCCTGGGCGCAAGGCGTGGTGGCCAAGCTCAAGGCGATGGACAATGTCCGCGTGCTCTCCCGCACCACGGCGTTCGGCTACTACGCGCAGAATTTCGTTGCCCTGGTCGAGCGCGTCAGCGACCATCTGCAGAGCCCAGGCCACGATTTGCCGCGCGAGCGGCTGTGGCAGGTGCGTGCGAAGCGCGTCGTGCTCGCGACAGGCTCCATCGAACGCCACATGGTGTTTGCCGACAATGACCGGCCCGGCATCATGCTTGCCTCGGCGGCACGGATCTTCCTCAACCATTATGGCGTGGCGGTCGGCAGGAATGTCGGCGTCTATACTGCCAACGACTCGGCTTATTCGGCGGCGATCGACCTAAAGAAGGCCGGCGTCAATGTGGCGGCGATCGTCGATCTGCGCGACAACCCGACCGGACCGGTGATCGACGAGGCAAGGGCGCTCGGCATCGAGATCAATTTCGGCCGCGCGGTGATCCGCGCCGGCGGCAAATTGCGCGTGACCTCGATGACCGTGCAGCCGAAGAATGGCGGCGGCGAGCGCACCATTCCGGTCGACGCCATCCTGATGTCGGCCGGCTGGACGCCGTCGGTGCATCTGTTCTCGCAGTCGCGCGGCAAGGTCGCCTTCAACGACGAGACCAAGCGCTTCGTGCCCGGCACCTATGCGCAGGATTGCGTCTCGGTCGGCGCCTGCAACGGCACGGACGGTCTGTCGGCGAGCGTCGACGAGGCCTATGCGGCTGGCGCCAAGGCGGCGAAAGACGCCGGCGCGAAGGATTCCAGCGTTAAGACGGGCAAGGGCACAAAGCCGAAGGTCGATGCCTCGGAAAGCTGGTCGCGGGGCATGCTGGGGGCAGCGCCCGGCGCCGGGCCGGACAAGACGGTCAAGGCCTTCGTCGATTTCCAGAACGACGTCACCGCCAAGGACATCCGCCAGGCGGTGCATGAAGGCATGCGCTCGATCGAGCACGTCAAGCGCTTCACCACCAACGGCATGGCGACCGACCAGGGCAAGACGTCCAACATGCACGGCCTGGCAATTGCCGCCGAGACGCTGGACAAGCCGATCCCCGAAGTCGGCCTGACCACCTTCCGCGCGCCCTATACGCCGGTGACCTTCGGCGCGATCGTCAGCCATGCGCGCGGGCCGCTGTTCGACCCGACGCGCAAAACCGCGATCCATCCTTGGGCCGAAGCGCAAGGTGCGGTGTTCGAGGATGTCGGCCAATGGAAGCGCGCCTGGTATTTCCCCAAGGGCGGCGAGGACATGCACGCGGCGGTCGACCGTGAATGCGTCGCTGTTCGCACCAATGCCGGCCTGTTCGATGCCTCGACGCTGGGCAAGATCGAAGTGGTCGGGCCGGATGCGGCCAGGTTCATGGAGTTGCTCTACACCAACCCGTGGGAGAAGCTGGAGCCCGGCCGCTGCCGATACGGCATCATGCTGCGCGAAGACGGTTTCATATACGATGACGGCGTCGTCGGCCGACTGGCGCCGGACCGCTTCCATGTGACGACGACGACGGGCGGCGCGCCGCGCGTCATGCACCACATGGAGGATTACCTTCAGACAGAATTCCCGCACCTCAATGTCTGGCTGACCTCGATCACCGAGCAGTGGGCGGTCATTGCCGTGCAGGGGCCGAAGTCGCGCGACATCATCGCGCCGCTGGTTGAAGGCATCGACATGTCGGATGAGGCGCTGCCGCATATGTCGGTGCGCGAAGGCAAGATCTGCGGCGTGCCGACAAGGCTGTTTCGCATGTCGTTCACCGGCGAGCGCGGCTTCGAAGTCAACGTGCCGGCTGATTACGGCCAGGCCGTGTGGGAAGCGCTGTGGGCCGAAGGCCAGAAGCATGGTGCTGCCGCCTATGGCACCGAGGCCATGCACGTGCTGCGCGCCGAAAAGGGCTACATCATCGTTGGCCAGGACACCGACGGCACGGTGACGCCGAACGATGCCGGGCTCGACTGGGCGGTTGGCAAGAAGAAGATCGACTTCGTCGGCATCCGTGGCCTGACACGGCCCGACCTTATCGCCAAGGGCCGCAAGCAGCTGGTCGGCCTGAAGACCAAGGACCCCAAAGTGGTGCTTGAGGAAGGCGCACAGATCGTCGCCGATCCCAAGCAGGCGATCCCGATGAAGATGATCGGCCACGTGACCTCCAGCTACTGGTCGCAAAATTGCGGCCGCTCGATTGCGCTGGCACTGGTCGCCGGCGGCCGCGCCCGGATGGGCGAGACGCTCTACGTGCCGATGCCGGACGGGGTGATCGAAGTGGAGGTTACCGGCATGGTGTTCTTCGACGAGACGGGAGGGCGCCTCAATGGCTAAGGCTGCTGCGAAAACCAACGTACCCGTACTTTCGGCCGAGCGCCGTCCGGCGCAGGCCGGGCGCAACGTGTCGGCGAAGAACGTCAAGGTCGAGGTGCTGCCGCCGGCGGAGCGTATGTCGCTGCGCGCACCGGAGACTTCCGTCGCCGCGCTGTCGAAGGCGCTCGGACTGACCTTGCCGAAGAGCCCGAAGACCTCGGCGACCAAGGCCGGTCGTACGGCACTGTGGCTCGGGCCGGACGAATGGCTTCTTATCGACGAGGCTGGGAAAGACTCACTCGTCGACTGCGCCAAGGTATCCGCGCTGCATTCGGCGGTCGGCATTTCGCACCGCAACGTCGCCTTCGCCGTCACCGGCGCGGCGGCAGCTGCGGCGATCAATGCCGGCTGTCCGCAGGACCTGTCGCTGGAAGCTTTTCCTGTGGGTGCGGCATCGCGCACCATTCTCGGCAAGTGCGAGATCGTGCTGCTGCGCACCGCGGACGACGCCTTCCGGGTCGAGTGCTGGCGTTCCTTCTCGGACTATGTCTTTACTTTCTTGTCGGAAGCAGCGGTCGACGCAGCGGCGTAGGCCGGGAAAGCGGCAAGCGCCTTCTCGGCATTGTTTCGGGAACGTCTGCAGCGCAGGGCCGTTCTGCTTCCGCCTGTCGAGGGAGAATGCCGATGCCGCCGAAATCCACACCGAAGTCACCGGTCAAGAAGACGTCGGCGGTGCGCTCGCTCGAACGTGAGCAGCATCACGAGGTGAGTGCCGAAGAGGAACTTGAGGAAGGCCTCGAGGACACGTTCCCGGCCAGCGATCCGGTGTCGATCACCGCGACCGCCATCCCCGGTGCGCCGGCGAGGCCAGGCAAGGCCAAGATCGTGCCGGGACGAAAGACGCGCAAGAATTAATTGTTCGATTACCCCCTGGTTCGCACCGAGGGAAAAATGGGCGGCCGGGATTATCCTGCCGCCCTTAGACGTTGTGCTGTTCGGTGGTCGAGCGCGCGATCAACTTAGAACGTGCTCGGCACGATCCACGGGTTGATCTCGATGCCGAGGCGCGGGCCCTTCGCCTTGACGTCCGACTTTTCGACCGAGCCGGTCACGCTGCAATCGAGCTTGGCATTGGTCTTGGTGTCGACGCAGGTGGCAGCCGTGGCCTGCTTGACCGGATGGTTGCCGTTGGCGGCGAAAGCCGAACCGGAAAGCGCCAGCACGGTGGCGAGGGCGAGAAGGGTCTTGTTCATGTCAGTCTCCATCGGTCAATTTGTTTTCGTACATGTACGAGATAACGTACAGATACGTCCGAGGAGCCGGGTTTTCAAGTCAGAAAAACGTACGCGTACGATAAATTTTTTTGAACCCCGAAAATTGCGGCGTACTGACACAAGGTAAGCCGCTTCGCCGGGCCGTCAATCACGGCATCAGACTATTGAAAAGCCTTGGGAATCAGCAGTTGACCGGGGTCTCGGTCAGCGGCGGCACGTCCTGCGTGGTCAGCGAGGCGAGGGTGGAATCGCACATCCGCCTTACGAAAGCCTGCGGATCGCCAAAGGGGTAGAATGGAAAGGTGATCAGCAACGAGATGGTGCCGTGGCCGACCGCCCACAGCATGGTGGCGATGGCACGCGCATCGCCGTGCAATTTGCCGGCGGCGACGCAGGCCTCGACCCTTGAGATCAGCGCCTTCATCGCCGGGTTGCCTTCTTCCATGTCCTCATAGCTTCGGCCCTCCGGCAGCTTGGTCTTTTCAGTCATGAAGACCGTGCGGTATTCGTTTGGGTTGCCGAGCCCGAAGGCGGCATATTCGGTCATCACAGCCTTCAGCGCCTCGATCGGGTCGTCGGAGGGATGCGCTTCGATGTTGCGGGCAAGTGTTTCGAACGCATCCTCGGCCAGCCCAAACAGGATGTCCTGCTTGTCGGCGAAGTAGGAATAAACCGACATCGGGGCATAGCCGACCCGGTTGGCCAGCTTGCGGATGGTCAGGCCTTCGTAGCCCTCTTCCTTGACGAGCTTGTGGGCTGCGTCGAGCAACTCGGAACGCAGTTCGGCCTTTTGTTTTTCGCGGCGTTTCTGGACGCTCAGCGGCACGTGAGTCGGCCTTCATGTGGTGGGTGTTGGTTAAATTATATACGCTGTACGGAAACGAACAAGGGCGCCGCAGGTTCCCCACCGGCAATGGTTACCAAATCTGGGTTACCAAATCTGGGGTTACCAAATCGGGGCTATCAAATGGGGGTTATCAAATCGCGCCGACGCCGCCATCTACGGCCAGCGTATGGCCGGTCATGAAGGAATTCGAGGGGTCAGCGGCAAACAGGATGGCTGACACGACCTCGTCCACTTCGGCCATCCGCTTCATCGGCACGCCGCGCGTCAGTTCGGCGAGCGCCTCGGCTTCCGGCGCGCCGGAGATGCGCACGAAGCTGTCGACCATGGCCGTGCGCGTATGCGCCGGGCAGACGGCATTGATGCGTATGCCCTTGGTGGCATATTCGGCGGCCGCCGACTTGGTCAGCCCGACGACGCCATGCTTGGCGGCGGCATAGACCGACAGTTTCGGCGCGCCGGCCAGCCCGGCAACCGAGGCGATGTTGACGATGACGCCGGCTTTGCCGTCCGATTTGAACTGCCGCTCCATCTGCGGGATCTGGTGTTTCATAGCGTAGAAGACGCCGAGCAGGTCGATGTCCAGCACGCGCCGCGCCTCGTCGGAGGCCACTTGCGGCAGGCGCACGAAACTCTGGACGATGCCGGCATTGTTGATGGCGACATCCAGGCGGCCGAATTTGTCCGCCGCCAGTTTCACCAGATCCTCGGACAGTTTTTCGTCCGCTATATTGCCGGCGAGGATGGCCGTCTCGGCCTGCAGCGAACCGGCAAGATCGGCCAGCGCCTTTTCGTCGATGTCGGAAAGCACCAGGCGGGCGCCTTCAGCGGCAAAGCCTTTGGCAGCACCGCGGCCGAGGCCGCCGGCGGCACCGGTGATCAGCACGGTCGCTCCGTCAAAACGGCCCATTATGCCTCCCCATTATATCTCACTGTCGGTTCAGGTTCGGTCGATCAGTTTTCCGGCAAGATGCGACAGCAGCTTCACTGCCTCGCCATAAGTCTTTGCCTTTTCGGGATTGGAGGCGTTGCCGTCGAGCGCCCGTTTGTAGACACCCTGGCAGATGGCCGCCAAACGGAAGAAGGAGAAGGCGAGGAAGAAGCCCCAATTGTCGATGCCGGCGAGACCGCGTCGCCGGCAATAGGCGGCAACGTACGCTTCCTCGGAAGGCAGGCCAAGGGCGGCGCGGTCGACGCCGCCAAGGCCGCGAAAGCCCGAGGCGTGCGGCAGGCGCCATTGCATGCATTGATAGGCGATGTCGGCGAAGGGGTGGCCGAGAGTCGACAGTTCCCAGTCGAGCACTGCCAGCACTTTCGGTTCGCCGGCCGCAAAAATCATGTTGTCCAGCCGGTAGTCGCCATGCACGAGGGATATCCGAGCGTCATCGGCGGGCATATGCGCCTCCAACCAGGCAATCAGCCGGTCCATGTCGGCGACCGTGCCGGTCTCCGAGGCGCGGTACTGGCTGGTCCAGCGGCCCAGCTGGCGTTCGAAGTAATTGCCGGGTCTGCCGAAATCGCCGAGTCCGACCGCCTCGACATCGACATCGTGCAGCGCCGCCAGCGTGGCGTTCATGGCATCGTAGAGGGCGGCGCGCTCGTCGTTGCCCCTGGATTCCGGCACCGCCGGATCCCAGAAGATGCGGCCGTCGAGGAACTCCATGACGTAGAACATGCGGCCGATCGGCGAGTCCTCCCCCGACAGATGCAGCATCCTGGGCACCGGTACGTCGGTACCGGCGAGCGCCTTCATCACCGTGAATTCGCGGTCTACCTGGTGCGCCGATTTCAGCAACTGGCCCGGCGGCTTCGCGCGCAGGACATAGCGGCCACTGGCCGCGGTCAGCAGATAGGTCGGGTTCGACTGGCCGGATTTGAATTTTTCAATTGCGGAAAGCCCGGCAAAACCCGGAATGTGCGCCTCGAGATAGGGCGCTAGCGCTGCCTGATCGATCGCGTTGGCGTCACCGCTCATGCGGTCTCCGGCTCACGCTCGATCAGTGTCAGTGTCAGCCAGCGTGCGGTCAGCGCCGGCTTCTTCGAGCCTTCGATCTCGATGGTCACGTCATGCGCCGTCTGCACCCAACCGGACGGCCGGACCTTGACGTCGGCCAGCACGAAACGGGTGCGGATGCGCGAGCCGGTCTTCACCGGCGCCAGGAAACGCAGCGAATCGAAACCGTGATTGACCCCCATCTTGCCCTTCTCCAGCGGCGGCATGGTCTCGAAGGTCATCGCCGAGAGAAGCGACAAAGACAGGAAGCCGTGCGCGATGGTGCCGCCGAACGGCGTCTCGCGCGCGGCGCGCTCGGGATCGCAATGGATGAACTGGTGGTCGTCGGTGGCGTCGGCGAACTGGTCGATCATGGTCTGCGTAACCACGCGCCAGGGGGAGACGCCGACTTCCTTGCCGACGCTGGCCAAAAGCACATCGAGACTGATCGGTTCCACTGCGGTGTCCTCCACTTGCCGCTGGCCGCGGCTCATTTGGCCGCGGCTCATTCCTTGAACAGTGTCAGCCCATGCTGCACCGACTGCCCGCCGTCGATCGGCAGGATGGCGCCGGTGACATAGGAACCGGCACGGCTGCACAAATAGAGCGTTGCGCCGCCAATGTCATCCGCCACGCCGATACGGCCGATGGGGACATGGCTGCCGACATGTCTGGCTTTCTCCTCGGTGCCGGTGGCAAAGGCGGTCATGCGGCTCTGGAAGGGGCCGGGGGCGAAGGCGTTGACGGTGATGCGCCGCGCCGCGAGCTCGATCGCCAGCGTGCGCGTCAGATGATGAACGGCGCCCTTGGACGCGGTGTAGGAATAGGCATCGTCGGCCAACGGCTGGGTACCCATCACCGAGCCCAGATTGATCACGCGGGCCGGGTCGGCGTCGCTGGCCGCGGCTTCCAGCAGCGGCAGCAATTCGCGCGTCAGGTGGAAAACGGCGGTGACGTTGACGGCCAGCACCTTGGCCCAGCCATGATAGGGAAAATCCTCCAGCGAGGCGCCCCAGGATATGCCGGCATTGTTGACGAGGATGTGCAGCCGTTCGGTGCGCGTCCTGACCTCGGCGACAAGTGCTGCAATGCCGGCCTCGGTCGAGACATCGCCGGCAAAACCTTCGGCGCGGCCGGAGGCGCCGAGCCCGTTCAACTCGGCCGCGACCTTGATGCAATCCTCGCCCTTGCGCGACGCGATCATCACGGTGGCGCCGGCCTGAACCAGGGCGGTTGCAACCATGCGGCCGATGCCGGTTGCGGCTCCGGTCACCAGCGCGGTCTTCCCGGTGACTGAGAACAGCTCGTCGAGATAGCTCATCGATATACTCCGCGCTTGGCCCCAAGGCCCGGCAAAACTGTTCGCGTTGACAAGGCTATCCGAAGTACGGTCATCCTTGCCACGGATAAATCTGCGGCTTGCATGAAGGGTTAGCGACCGATGAGCGACATGAATCTCGGCATGACCGAGCGGCTGAAGCCGATCCACGCCCGCGTCGCCGCGATGGTGCGCGACGAGATCATGCCGCTCGATCATGAATTTCTGAGCGAGGTCGGTAAAAGCGGCGATCGCTGGGTCTACACCGCGCGGCAGACCGAGATCCTCGAAGGGTTGAAGAACAAGGCCAAGGAGCGCGGCCTGTGGAATTTCTGGCTGACCGGCTCCGAGCGCGGCTATGGGCTGTCGACCGTCGAATATGCCTATCTGGCCGAGGAGATGGGCAAGGCGCATCTCGGCGCCGAGACCTTCAACTGCTCGGCGCCCGATACCGGCAATATGGAGGTGCTGGAGCGCTATGGCTCGGAGGACCACAAGAAGGCGTGGCTGGAGCCGCTGCTCGAGGGCAAGATCCGCTCGGCCTATCTGATGACCGAGCCGGATGTCGCCTCCTCCGATGCCACCAACATCGCCATGCGCTGCGAGCGACAAGGCGGCGACTATGTGCTGAACGGCGAGAAATGGTGGGCGTCAGGCGCCGGCGATCCGCGTTGCGCCATCTATATCGTCATGGTCCGGACCGGCGGCGAAAGCGACCCGCAGCATCGGCGGCATTCGATGATCCTGGTGCCGTCCGACACCAAGGGGGTGTCCAAGCTTCGGCCGATGCAGGTCTATGGCGATGACGACGCGCCGCATGGCCACATGCATCTTCGCTTCGACAATGTCAGCGTGCCGGCTTCGAACCTGGTCCTCGGCGAGGGCAGGGGGTTCGAGATCGCGCAAGGCAGGCTCGGCCCCGGCCGCATCCACCATTGCATGCGCGCCATCGGCCAGGCCGAGATGGCGCTGGAGATGCTGTGCCAGCGATCCGTCCGTCGAGAGGCGTTCGGCCAGCCCTTGGCGAAACTCGGCGCCAATTTCGACATCATCGCCGAATGCCGCATGGAGATCGAGATGGCACGGCTGCTCTGCCTCAAGGCGGCATGGATGATCGACCGGGGCGATGCCCGCGCCGCGGCCCCCTGGATCAGCCAGATCAAGGTCGTCGCGCCGCGTGTCGCGCTCAAGGTCACGGATGAAGCCGTGCAGATATTCGGCGCCCAAGGCATCAGCCAGGACACGCCGCTGGCCCGCTCGTGGACGCATCTCAGAACCCTGCGCCTTGCCGACGGGCCGGACGCCGTGCACCGCCGGCAAGTGGCGCGCACCGAACTCCGAAAATACACGCAGGAAAAGGTCTGAGCGCATGAAAGCAATCATCGCCCGCGATTTCGCGCCGCTCGACCAGCTCGTCTATGGCGACTGGCCGGAGCCAGAGGCCAAGGGCAATACGGTCGTCATCGAGGCCGAGGCGATCGGCGTCAACTATCCCGACGGCCTGCTCGTCCAGGGCCTCTACCAGATGAAGCCGCCGCTGCCTTTCGTGCCCGGCATGGAGGTCGCGGGACGGGTGGTCGCGGTCGGGCCTGGGGTGAAGTCGGTCAAGATCGGCGACCGGGTCGCCGCGCTCTCGACCCATGGCAGCTATGCCGAGCGGGTAGCTGCCGCCGAACCCTTCGTCATGCCGCTGCCGCCTGATATGCCTGCCACTGAGGCCTGCGCCCTGCTGGCCGGCTACGGCACGTCGCATTATGCGCTGAAGCAGCGCGGGGCGCTTGGAGACGGCGAGACGCTTTGCGTGCTGGGTGCGGCCGGCGCCACCGGCATCGCCGCCATCCAGATCGGCAAGGCGCTTGGCGCGCGCGTCATCGGCGTCGCCTCGTCGGAGGAAAAGCGGCGCATTGCCGCCGAAGCCGGCGCCGATATCGCGCTCGGCTACGACAATCTGAAGGAGGCGCTGAAGGAGGTCACCGGCGGCAAGGGCGTCGATGTCGGCTTCGATCCGGTCGGTGGCGAAACCTTCGACGTGCTGGCCCGCTCGATGGCGTGGAACGGCCGGCTGCTGGTCATCGGCTTTGCCTCCGGCGCCATCCCGCAATTCCCGGTCAATCTGGCGCTGGTCAAGGGCTTCTCGGTCGTCGGCGTGTTCTGGGGCGCGTTCACCGCCAAGGAGCCGCGGGTCTACGCCAACAACATGAAGGAGCTTGTCGGCTGGTATTTGGCCGGCAAGGTCCGGCCGGTCATCGAAGGCACTTACCCGCTGGCCGACGCAGCCGCCGTGCTGACACGCGTGCTCGGCCGCGGCTCTTCCGGCAAGCTCATCCTCAAACCGTAAGGAGCCGCCATGGCCATCCCCTCCGAGATGAAAGCGCTGTTGCTCAGCGGCGACGGCTACACCAGAACGCCTTCCGGCAGCGTACTGGAAGCGATGGAGCCCTATCTCACGCCGGGCCGCATCGGCGTGCCGACACCCGGACCGAGCCAGGTGTTGATCAAGGTCAGCCTCGCCTCGATCAACCCGTCCGATGTCGCCTTCATCAAGGGCCAGTATGGCCAACCACGGGCCAAGGGCCAGCCGGCCGGGTTTGAGGGCGTCGGCACAGTGGTTGCCACGGGCGACGAGCCCTATGCCAAAAGCCTGACCGGCAAGCGCATTGCCTTTGCCACCGGCGTCACCAATTGGGGCGCCTGGGCGGATTATGCGGTGGCGGAGGCAGCGGGCTGCATTCCGCTGCTCGACACCGTCCGCGACGAGGATGGCGCGGCGATGATCGTCAATCCGCTGACGGCACTCGCCATGTTCGATATCGTCAAGGAGACGGGCGAAAAGGCCTTCATCATGACCGCCGGCGCCAGCCAGCTCTGCAAGCTGATCGCGGGCCTTGCCAAGGAAGAGGGCTACCGACCGATCGTCACCGTGCGCCGTGACGAACAGATCCCGCTCTTGAAAGAGATCGGCGCTGTCCATGTGCTCAACGAGAAGGCGCCGGATTTCAAGTCGGCACTGCGCGAAGTCATCAAAGCCGAGCAGCCGCGCATTTTCCTCGACGCGGTGACCGGGCCGCTGGCGTCAACCATTTTCGACGCCATGCCGAAACGCGCGCGCTGGATCGTCTATGGTCGGCTCGATCCAGAGACGACTGTCATCCGCGAGCCCGGCCAGATGATCTTCCAGCACAAGCACATTGAAGGGTTCTGGCTGGTCGAATGGATGCGCCAGTTCCGCGACAAGCGCGGCCCGGCGATCATGGAAGCGCAGAAGCGCTTTTCCGACGGACGCTGGTCGACCGATGTGACAGCGGTGCTGCCGCTGGATGAGGCGATGGCTAAGGTGCCAGCTGAACTGGCCAAGCCGAACGGCAAGGTGTTTTTGAAGCCGTAGGCGCCATTCTTCCTTCTCCCCGTTCCACGGGGAGAAGGTGCCCGAAGGGCGGATGAGGGGCAGCGCTGATGTCAATGATTGGCGTTGTTGCTGCGGCCGACTGTTTGACGCGACAATCGCATTCGTTCGGCGCTGCCCCTCACCTGCCTGCCGGCATCCTCTCCCCGTAAACGGGGCGAGGAGGATTAATTACTCCGCCGGCTCCACATTGGTATACGCGGCCTCTTCCAGTTCGCGCTTCAGCCGTGCTTCCTCGTGCGTCTTCGGCGTGACGAAGCGGCCGAGCAGGAGGTAGGCGACCGGGGTCAGGAACAGCGTCGAGACGGTGGCGAGGCCCAGCCCGCCGACGATGACCCAGCCGAGTGCGATGCGCGCCTCGGCACCGGCGCCGGCGGCCAGCACCAGCGGAACGCCGCCGAGAATGGTGCAGATCATCGTCATCATCACCGGCCGCAGGCGGATGATCGAGGCCTGCTCGATCGCTTCGCGCACGCCCAGCCCACGGTCGCGCAGCTGATTGGCGAATTCGACGATGAGGATGCCGTTCTTGGCCATGACGCCGACCAAAAGCACCAGGCCGATCTGGCTGTAGGCGTTGAGGCTGGTGCCGGAGAGCAGCAGCGCAAAGATTGCGCAGGCAAGGCCGAGCGGCACCGTCGCCATGATGATGACGGCGCTGACGAAGCTTTCGAACTGGGCGGCGAGCACCAGCAGGATGATCACCAGCGCGAAGCCGAAAATGGTGACCATGGCGCTGTTGGTTTCACCGAGCGTGGCGGCTTCGGCCAGCGGGAGGATGCGGCTGCCCGGCGGCAGCAGTGGCGTGGCGATCTGCTCGGCGACACCGAGCGCATCGCCAAGCGCGAAATTGCCGTTCAGGTTTGAGGTGATGGCGACCGAGGGCTGCTGCTGTTCGCGCGTCAGCGACGGCGGCACGGCACGCTCGGTCAGCGTGGCGATGGTCGACATCGGCACGAAGCGGCCGTCGGCCGTCTTCAGGAAGATGTTTTCGAGATCGGTCGGATCGTTGATCGGGTTGGTGGTCGAGACCAGCTTCACGCCGTAGCTGCGGTCGGCGATGTAGACGTCGACGACATCGTTGCCGTCGAGCATTGCCTGCAGCGTGTTGGCCAAGCCCGTAATGTCGATGCCGAGATCGGAGGCGCGCTCACGGTCGATGGCAACGGCGAGCTGTGGCTGCGTCGGATCGATGGATAGGCGCGGGTTCTGGAAGCGCTCATCTTTCTGCATCTCGGCGATGATCTTCGTTGCCGCGTCGCCCAGCGCCTTGCGGTCGTTGCCGACCAGCGCGAATTGCAGGCCGTTGCCGGCTCCACGGATGCCGAGGCTGTTGGCCTGCACCGGGAAGATGCGCACGGATGGCACCTGCCGGGTCAGCTGGGTGATCTGCGCCATGATCTCCTGCTGGCTGCGCGCGCGTTTGTCCCACGGCGCCAGCGTCATCACCATGAAGCCTGAGTTATAGGCACCGTTCTGGCCGGCATTTTCGAAGGTCGAGACGATCTCGCCGGAATTGCGCAGCGGCTGGATCAGCCGTTCGATCTTCTGCATCTGCTGCGTGGTGTAGTCGAGGCTGACACCTTGCGGCGCGTTGATGCGCAAAAGCACGACGGCGCGGTCCTCGCTCGGCGTCAATTCCTGGCGGATGGTGCCAAACAGAGCGAAGGCGGTGGCGGCAAACAGCAGCGCGACCAGAAGCACGATCCACGGCGCGCCGAGGCAGGCATGCAGGCCACGTTTGTAGGCTGAATTCAGCGCGCCGCCGATGCGCGCGCCAATGCCATGGCCACCTTCATGGTGGAGCGATGCGCCGGTCAGCATGCGCGAGGCCAGCATCGGACACAGGGTCAGCGCGACCACGCAGGAGAGCAGCACCGACATGGCGAGCACGAAGCCGAATTCGCGGAACAGGCCGCCGGTCTGTCCGGGCAAAAACGAGATCGGCACGAAGACGGCGACCAGGGTCAGCGTCGTGGCGATGACGGCGAAGAACACTTCCTGCGCGCCGAGCACGGCGGCGGCGCGAGGCCCCATGCCTTCATTGCGCCGTCGCACGATGTTTTCGAGCACGACGATGGCGTCGTCGACGACAAGGCCAGTCGCCAGCACCAGCGCCAGCAAGGTCAGGATGTTGATGGAGAAGCCGGCGAGATAGATGGCGGCGATGGTGCCGATCATGGCAACCGGCATCGACAGGCCGGGGATCAGCGTCGCGCGCCAGTCGAGCAGGAAGATGTAGATGACGATCAGCACCATCGAAATCGACAGGCCCAGCGCGATTTCGACCTCGTGCACCGCGCCGTTGACGAAGACAGCGTCGTCGCTGGTGATCTTGATCGACATGCCCTTGGGCAGGTTCTCCTGCAGCTTGGCCACCGCAGCCTTCACGCCGGTGGAAATATCCAGCGTGTTCGATTCCGCCTGGCGGATGATGCCGAGGCCAATGCCGGTCTTGCCGTCGGAGCGCAAAGTGGTCTGGCCGATATCGGGGCCGAGCGTGACGGTGGCGACATCGCGGATGCGCCTCGTGCCGCCGATAATGATGTTTTCGAATTCCTCCGGCGTCGTCACATCGGCCGTGGTGCGGACAATGAGATCCTGGTTGGTGGTGGTGATCGAGCCGGCCGGCGAATCGAAAGCAACGGAGGCGAGCGCTGCACGAAGATCGGCAACGGTGAAGCCAAGGCTGGCGAGCTTGTTCTGGTCGACATCGATGCGGAAGATCTTGTCGCGGTCGCCATAGACCTGGACGTCGGCGACGCCGGGCACGGCGGCCAGTTCGTCCTCGATCTGGTCCTGGACGATCACCGTCATATCCTGCACCGACATGCTATCGGAGGTGACGGCCAGCCGCATCACCGGATCGGAATTGGCGTCGGCCTTGACGATGCGCGGCGGATCGGCGGTCTCCGGCATCTGGTTGGCGACGCGGCCGACGGCGTCGCGTACGTCGGAGGCGGCGACGTTGAGGTCGACGCCGTCGTTGAACTCGATGGTGACGCGGTTCGAGCCGAAGGAGGAGGTGGACGAGATCGACTTGACGCCGGAGACGCGGGCGACTGCACCCTCGATCGTGTCGGTCAGTTCACGGTCGACAGTCTCGGCGGCAGCGCCCTCGAAGGCCGTCGACACGGTGACGACGGCGCGGTCGACATCGGGCAGTTCGCGGATCTCGACGCCGTAGAAGGCGGCAAGGCCGGCGACCGCGATCAGCGTGTTGAGCACGAAGGCCATGATCGGCCTGCGGATGAAGAGCGCGGTGAAGCCGGTTTCGCTGGCGGTGTTGGCGTTTGCGGTCATGAGCCTTCGGCGGCGTTCGCGGCGCGCTGGTTCTGGCCGGCGATGCGGAGCTCGCCGCCTTCGCTGACGCTCTGCGTGCCCTCGGTCACCACCATGTCGCCATCCTCGATCTCAGCGTCGATCAGCACCGTCTCGGTGTTGCGCTGGATGATGCGCACGGGAACACGCCTGGCCTTGCCGTCCTCGACCTGCCAGACATAGGCGCCGTCCGAACCCCACAGGATCGCCAGCGGGCTGACGGCCGGATAGGTCTCGCCGGGGAAGCGCATGGTGATGCCGAACGACATGCCTGCGCGCAGCGAATCCGCCGGATTGGCAATCGCCGCCTTGACCAGCAGCGTGCGGCTCTTTTCGTCGATGTGGTTGTCGATGGCCGACACCGTGCCGGTATAGGCTTTGCTCGGATTGGCGATCGGCGTTGCCGACAGCTGCGCGCCGACCTTGACGGCGGCGGCAAAGCGCTCGGGCACCAGGAACTCGACCAGGATGGAAGAGCGGTCGTCGAGCGTGGCGATCGCCGACTGGCTGGTCACGTAATTGCCGGCCGATATCGGCAGGATGCCAACTGTGCCCGCGATCGGCGCTACGATCGAGCGGCGCTGCAAGGCGAGTTCGGCATCCTGCAGCGCCAGTTTCGCGCCGGCCAGCACCACCTGGGCATCGGCGACGGCGACCGGGGTCGCGGCGTTGGAGGCCCTCAATGACTTCACCCGCTCGAGCTTGTCGTGGGCGTCCTGCAAGGCGAGCTTGGCGCGATCCTGCGAGATCACCTCGGTCTCGGAATCGAGGACGGCGATGATTTGCCCCTTGTCGACCCGGGTGCCGGACTGGACCAGGAATTCAACGAGCCGGCCGGAGCTGTATGGGTTGACCGTCACCGAGGCGTAGGCGCGGCCGGTGCCGATCGCCTGCAGGCGATCGTTGATGGTTGCGGTGGTCGCCGGCAAAGCGACGACGTTAGCCGGGCGGCCGGCGGCGTTGCGGCGGCCTGCCTGTTTCGTCGTGTCGACCGCGCCGGTGGTGGCGGGCGCCGACGCATAGGTCCAGTCGATTCCCCAGCGTGCCAGCACCTCCGGCGCGCCTGGAAAATAGCGAACCCAGGCGGCAGCGGCCGCGACCAGGACCACAAGCGCAAAAACGATCTGTTTCCAGACGGCCATCGGCACTCCGGTTGGCAAAACGTCTACCGGCTTCCCCAAGCAAAAAAGACGCAGCGACGCACCCGGTACGTGCGAAGCCACGGCAATATCATGGCTTTATGGCAATTCTGCCGCGGCCATGCACATTAAATCTGTGTAACGTTGCGCGCCTGAGGCCGGCATTGAGGCTGTCAGCGTAGTCCTTCCAGGTCGCGGATGCGCTTGGCGCTATCAGCCTCGAGTTGCCGGGTGACAGCACCGATCAGCGTCTCGGCGACGACGAACAATGCCGCCGAGGAATCCCACGCCGAAGGCACCGCGGTGCGTCCGGCGATGACATGGCGGGCGAAGCGGGCGATCGGCGACAGCCACTGGTCGGTGAACAGAACGATCTGCACGCCGCGCTGATGCGCCGTCTCGGCAAAGCGCACCAGACTGTCCTGGTAGCGCCGGATGTCGAAGATCACCAGCACGTCGCGCTTGCCCATGTCGATCAGCCGGTCGCGCCAGATGCTCTCCTGGCCGGCAAGGTGGTAGACATCGGGCTGGATGATGGCGAGGTGGGCGGCCATGTAGCGCGCCAGCGGATCGGTGAAACGGCCGCCGATCAGGAAGGTCTTGCCGCGCCGCTCGGCCAGCCTGGCGGCGATGTCGGCAAGCTGCCTGTCGGAGAGATGCCGGAAGGTCTCACGCATGTTTTCCAGCGTCGCTTCCAGCATCGGCGACACCGCACCGCTTGGGGACGCCGGGTTGAGCGTGCGTGAGGCCGGCGACTGCAATTGCGCCGCCAGTTCGTCCTGCAGCGCCGACTGGAATTCGGGATAGTTCTGAAACCCCAGCCTGGAAACAAATCTCAGGATCGTCGGCGACGACACGCCGGCCGCGGCCGAGAACTCGGCGACCGTCTTCAGCCCGATCAGCGGATAGTTGGCAATCAACGTCTGCGCGGCACGGCGCTCGCCGGCCGGCATCGTGCCGATGCGGTCCGATATCAGTTCGGCAATGCTGGAAATCATGGTTTTCCCCACCCTTTGCCCTGTCTGCAGCGCTTCCCCGAAATCGCGTTTGACAAAGCCGGATAAACTGTATGAAATCATCCACAGGGACGCAATGAGGCAAAATACGTAACATAAGATACAGCGCTCCCAGGGGACGGCAGTATGGAGAACGCTCGGCCCGCCAGCCTTGCATCGTCTGGTACCGTAGGGGTGGCGAATCCCGGCGGCTCCAGCCCTTTCGTGCTGACCTGCGACCACGCTTCCAATTTCCTGCCGGCTGAATTCGGCACGCTGGGCCTGCCCGCCGAAGATCTTTCCCGCCATATCGCGTGGGATCCCGGCGCGCTGCCGGTGGCCCGCCGCATGGCTGCCGCGCTCGATGCGACGCTCATCGAAACACGGATCTCGCGCCTCATCGTCGACTGCAACCGCCCGCTCGAAGCGCCCGACCTGGTGCCGCCAGTCAGCGAGACGACGATCATTCCCGGCAATGCCGGCCTGTCGGAGACGCAGCGCGCCGAGCGCATCGCCCTGTCGTGGCGACCGTTTCATGACACGATCGCTAACATCATCGAAGACCGGCTGGCGCGCGGGCAGGAGACGAGGCTGGTGTCGGTCCACTCCTTCACTCCGGTCTACAAGGGCAGGAGCCGGCCCTGGCATATCGGCATCATCCATGATGACGACCGCCGGCTGGCGTTGCCGCTGATAGCGGCGCTGCAGCGGCTCTCAGGCGTCACTGTCGGCATCAATGAGCCCTATTCGCCGGCCGACCGCGTCTATTTCACTCTCGAGCGCCATGCGCGCTCTCGCGGCCTTGCCTGCGCAATGATCGAAATCCGCAATGACGAAATAACCGGCGAGACCGGGCAGCGGAAATGGGCGGATCTGCTCACCGGCATCTTTTTGAATCTGGAACCCGAAGAGGCCAAGGGTTCCCGACGACACGCAATAGGAAAGTCAGTTCAATCGGCCAGCTAAGAGACAAGAGGGGACGAAAATGGCAGGACCGGATACATCAGATCATGAGAGGTCGGAGGACGTAAGAACCCTCCATAGCATGGGCTACGCCCAGGAGCTGGCTCGCCGCATGAGCGGCTTCTCGAACTTCGCAATTTCCTTTTCGATCATTTGCATTCTGGCGGGCGGCATCACGTCCTTCCCGCTGGCCATGGCCACCGGAAGCGGCTTCGAGGCGACTATCGGCTGGATCATCGGCGGCGTCTTTGCGCTTATCGTGGCCGCGTCCCTTGGCCAGATCGGCTCGGCCTACCCAACGGCCGGCGGTCTCTATCACTGGTCGTCAATTCTTGGCGGGCGCGGCTGGGGCTGGGCCACGGCCTGGATCAACCTGCTCGGCCTGATCTTCGTCGTCGCCTCGGTCAATGTCGGTGTCTATGCTCTCTTCAAGGACCTTGTCTGGTCTGGCGTGTTCGGTCACGACGTCTCCGCCTGGGGCTATCAGGAGCAGGTGATCGGCGTTGTGATTATCACCGTGGCACAGGCGCTGATCAACCATTTCGGCATCAAGCTCACCACCATACTGACGGATTTCTCGGGCTACCTCATTCTGGTCGTCGCCGTCGTGTTGACCGCGATGTTCCTGATCTGGGGCGCAAGCTGGGATTTCTCGCGGCTCACCACCTTCGTCAACAATACTGGTGATCCAGGAGCCGGATACGTTCCCACGGCACGGACGGCACTCGTCGCCTTCCTGATCGGCCTGCTCTATCCGCTCTACACGATCACCGGCTTCGATGCTTCGGCCCATACGTCCGAAGAGACCCACAATGCCCGGGTGGCGGTGCCGCGCGGCATGATCCATTCTGTTCTATGGTCGCTGGTGTTCGGCTTCGTCATGGCCGTTTCGTTCGTGCTGGCCAGCCCCGATCTGGCAGCAACGGCCAAGGATGGCGCCAATGCCTGGTTCAATCTCTTCAACAACCTGCCGGCACCATTCTGGCTGAAGAGCATCATTGCCATCTCGATCGTGCTGGCAAACTTCATCTGCGCGCTCGCCGGACTGACGTCGACCTCGCGCATGATCTTTGCTTTCGCGCGTGACGGCGGCCTGCCCGGTTCGTCGGTGTGGAAGACCGTCAGCCCGACATGGCGTACGCCGGTGGCGGCGATCTGGCTCGGGGCGGTGCTCGCGGTCGCAGCGACATTGTACTCGCCGGCTTTCGCCGCACTGGCCGCTGGCTGTGCATTGTTCCTCTATGTGTCTTACGCCATGCCGGTGGCCGCCGGCCTGCTTGCCGAGGGGAAGAGCTGGACCGAATTCGGTCCATTCCGCCTCGGCATCTGGTCCAAGCCGTTCGCCATTATTACGGTGCTTGGTGTTCTGGTGCTGATGTATGCCGGCATCCAGCCGCCCTTCGACATCCTGATCAACTATGCCATCGGCCTGATCATTCTGCTGGTGGTTCTGTGGTTCGGCATCGAGTCGCGCCGCTTTAAAGGCCCACCGATCGGCGCCGATATCGCTCGCCGCGCTGCAGAGATCGCGGCTGCGGAAAAAGCCGTTGGCCAGGCGGCCGGTTAACAGCAAGACTACATCCTCCGGCCGGCGCAAGCCGGCCGGAACAGGGCCGGCCAGCTAAGAACGTAAAAAGGGGACTTCAAATGGCAGCACCAGGTTATACCGAAGTTGATAAGGCGGAGGACGTAAAGCACCTCCACAGCATGGGCTACGCCCAGGAACTGGAGCGGCGTCTTAGCCGCTTTTCGAACTTCGCGGTTTCCTTCTCCATCATCTGCATCCTGTCGGGCGGCATCAACTCGCTGGCGCAGGCAACGTCGGGCGCCGGCGGCATCGGCATCGGCATCGGCTGGCTGGTGGGCTGCTTCGTCTCGCTGACCTTCGCGGTCGCCATGTCGCAGATCAGCTCGGCCTATCCGACGGCCGGCGGCCTCTATCACTGGGGTTCGATCCTCGGCAATCGCGGCACGGGCTGGGTGACGGCCTGGCTCAACCTTTTGGGCCTGATCACCGTACTCGGCGCCATCAATGTCGGCACCTGGACGTTCTTCATCGGCGCCTTCGGACCGACGCTCGGCATCGAGGGCACGCTCACCAACCAGATGATCTTCCTGATTGTCATCACCGGCGCCCAGGCGCTGATCAACCATCTCGGCATCAAGCTGACGGCGAAACTGACCGACTTTTCGGGCTATCTGATCTTCTTCGGCTCGATCCTGATCGCGGTCGTCTGCCTGTTCTCCGCCGAGACCTGGGATTTCAGCCGGCTCTTCACCTTCCACAACTACTCGGGTGAGGCCGGCGCCAGCGTCTGGCCGTCAGTATCGAATGCCTGGGTGTTCGCGCTCGGCCTGCTGCTGCCGATCTACACCATCACCGGCTATGATGCGTCCGCGCACACGTCGGAGGAAACCATCAAGGCGGCGTCCTCGGTGCCACGCGCCATGGTCATGTCGGTCATCTGGTCGGCGCTATTCGGCTATCTGTTCCTGGCCGCTTTCGTGCTGATGATCCCGAACATGGACGATGCCGCCAAGCAGGGCTGGAACGTGTTCTTCTGGGCTTTCGACCAGCGCGTCAGCCCCGGCCTCAAGGAGTTCGTCTACCTCGTCGTGTTCCTGGCCCAGTTGCTGTGTGGTCTTGCAACCGTTACCTCGGCCTCGCGCATGATCTTCGCCTTCTCGCGTGACGGCGGTCTGCCCGGTTCCTCGGCGCTCGCCAAGGTCAGCCCGACCTACCGCACGCCGGTGGCGGCGATCTGGACGGCGTCGATCCTGTCGGTGCTGTTCGTCTGGGGCTCGACACTGGTTTCGGTTGCCGGCACTTCGGCTTATACCATCGTGGTGTCCTGCACCGTCATCTTCCTGTTCCTGTCGTTCATCGTGCCGATCGTGCTCGGCATGCTGGCCTGGGGCACGCCGAAGTGGGACAAGATGGGGCCGTGGAATATGGGCCGCGGCATCTTCATGCTGTTCGGCGTTCTCTCGATCATCTCGATGATCCTGATCTTCGTTATCGGCATCCAGCCACCGAACGACTGGGCGCTGTACATCACCGTCGGCTTCTTCATACTGACGGCGATCGTGTGGTTCGCTTTCGAGCGCAATCGCTTCCAGGGCCCGCCGCTGGGCGACATCATCGCGGCGCGCCAGGCAGCCATCAAGGCAGCCGAACAGGCGGTCGGCGAAACCGGCCACTGACGTCCACACTCATGACCATGGCCGGCGTTCTGCCGGCCATGGTTTCGTTTACCCCTCTCAATCGACCAGCGCTGGAGTGCCAAAGGAATGGCCGGAAATTTCTCGTTCGATCAGTTGAAGAAAGCGGTCTCCAATGGCGAGATCGACACGGTGCTGGCCTGCATCGTCGACATGCAGGGGCGGCTCGCCGGAAAACGCTTCCTGGCGCAGTACTTCGTCGATTCCGCCCATGACGAGACGCATGGCTGCAACTATCTGCTCGCCGCCGACATCGATATGGAGCCAGTGCCGGGGTACAAGGCGGCAAGCTGGTCGAAGGGCTATGGCGACTTCGTGATGAAGCCGGATCTCGCGACGCTGCGGCGCCTTCCGTGGCTCGAAAAGACAGCACTTGTGATCTGCGACGTGCTCGACCACCACACTCATGACGACCTGCCGCATTCGCCGCGTGCCATCCTGAAGAAGCAGGTCAAGCGGCTCACCGAACGTGGCTATATCGGCTACTTCGCTTCCGAGCTCGAATTCTACCTGTTCAACGAGACCTACGACTCCGCCCGCAAGAAGCACTGGCAAGGTCTCGATACCGCGTCGCCCTATATCGGCGACTACCAGATCGGCATCACCACCAAGGAAGAAGGCGTCATGCGCCGGCTTCGCAATGAGATGGAAGCTGCCGGCATCCCGATCGAAAACTCGAAGGGTGAATGGGGTCCGGGCCAGGAAGAGATCAATGTGCGCTATGCCGATGCACTCGACATGGCCGACCGCCACGTCATCCTGAAGAACGGCGCCAAGGAGATTGCCGAGTCCGAAGGCAAGGCGATCTCGTTCATGTCCAAGTACAATTACGGGCTCGCCGGCAATTCCAGCCATATCCACAATTCGCTGTGGAGCGCCGACGGCAAGACGCCTTTGTTCTTCGACAAAAAGGCGGACTGGACGCTGTCGACGCTCGGCCAGCAATGGGCGGCGGGACAGCTGAAATACGCTAAGGAGTTCACCTGGTTCCTGGCGCCCTACATCAACTCCTACAAGCGCTTCCAGGCCGGCACCTTCGCTCCGACCAAGATCATGTGGAGCGAGGACAACCGCACCGCCGGCTTCCGCCTGTGTGGCGAGGGCACCAAGGGCATCCGCATGGAATGCCGCATCGGCGGCGCCGATCTCAACCCCTATCTCGCCTTTGCCGCGCTGATCGCGGCCGGCCTCGCCGGCATCGACGAGAAGCTGGAGCTGCAGAAGCCGTTTGTCGGCGACGCCTATCAGGCTTCGCGCCTGCCGGAGATTCCGAAAACGCTGCGCGACGCGACCGAGACGCTGGCCAAGTCGAGGATGCTGAAGCAGGCGCTCGGCGACGACGTGCTCGAACACTACGTTCACACAGCCAAGTGGGAGCAGTTCGAATATGATCGCCGGATTACGGATTGGGAACTGCACCGCGGGTTCGAGCGGTATTAAATAGCCCGCGAGCGTCGGCGCTGGTGCGCATTCCTTCCCCCCGTCCCTATACGGGGAGAAGGTGCCGGCAGGCGGATGAGGGGCAGTGCCCATTCATGCGATTTTCAATTGTTGTAAAAGTGCGAGGGCTTACAAAATGACCGAAACGGTCAAACTCAAATCCCCCATCGATGGTTCGATCTATGCCGAGCGTCCCGTCGCCACCGACCAGGCGATCAATGCCTCGGTCGAGCGCGCCAAGGCGGCGCAGGAGAAGTGGGCGCAGACGCCGATCGTCGAGCGCGGAAAGTACATGCTGGCGATGCTTGAGGCGCTGGTCGCGATGACCGATGAGATCGTGCCGGAGATCGCCTGGCAGATGGGGCGCCCGGTGCGCTATGGCGGCGAGTTCGGCGGCGTCAAGGAACGCACCAACTACATGGTCGAGATCGCTGAAGCTGCGCTGAAATCCTTGCCGGCGTCCAACCCGAAGGACGGCTTCCGCCGCTATGTGAAGAAGGATCCGCTCGGCGTGGTCATGGTGATCGCGCCGTGGAACTATCCTTATCTGACGGCGGTCAACACCATCGTGCCGGCGCTGATGGCAGGCAACACCGTCATCCTGAAACATGCGGCGCAGACGCTGCTCGTCGGCGAACGTTTTCAGCAGGCTTTCGACAAGGTGGGCCTGCCCAAGGGCGTGTTCCAGAATGTCGTGCTCAATCATGCCCAGACCGAGAAGCTGCTCGGCTCGGGCAAGATCGACCATGTCAATTTCACCGGTTCGGTCGGCGGCGGCCGCGCGATCGAGAAGGCAGCGGCCGGCACTTTCATGACTCTCGGTCTCGAACTCGGCGGCAAGGATCCGGCCTATGTGCTGCCGGACGCAAAGCTCGGCCATGCGGTGGCCAATCTGGTCGACGGCGCCTTCTACAATTCCGGCCAGTGCTGTTGCGGCATCGAGCGGGTCTATGTGCATGAGAAGGTCTACGACCAGTTCGTCGAAGGCTTCATTGCCGAGACCAAGAACTATGTCGTCGGCAATCCGCTGGAGCAGGCGACCACGATGGGGCCGATGGCGCAGGCGCGCTTCGCCGATTTGATCCGCGAGCAGAAGGCCGAGGCGCTGCGCAAGGGCGCGGTCGCACGTATCAATATGAAGGTGGCTAACGATAAGGCCGGCTCGCCCTATCTGGCGCCGGAAGTGCTGACCAGCGTCGACCACCAGATGAGCGTCATGCGCGAGGAAAGCTTTGGCCCGATCGTCGGCATCATGAAGGTGCGCAACGACGAGGAGGCGATCGCCCTGATGAATGACAGCCCGTACGGGCTGACCGCGTCGATCTGGACCGGCGACATTGAGCATGCGGTGGCGATAGGCGACCGTGTCGAGACCGGCACGGTGTTCATGAACCGCTGCGACTATCTTGATCCGGCGCTGGTCTGGACCGGCGTCAAGGACACCGGCAAAGGTGTTGCCCTGTCGGCGCTCGGCTATGACAATCTGACCCGGCCGAAATCCTTCCACCTGCGCGAAGCCATCTGATTTGAAAGACAAGACATGTCCAAGCTGATCTCCAAATGGAACTACCCCACCACCGTCCGCTTCGGCGCCGGGCGCATCAAGGAATTGCCCGACGTGCTGGAAGCGACTGGCATCAAGCGGCCGCTGTTCGTCACCGATCCTGGTCTCGCCAAGCTGCCGGTCGTCGCTTCGACGCTGAAAATCCTCGACGACGCCAAGGTGCCCTATGGCGTGTTTTCCGAGGTGAAGCCGAACCCGGTCGATTCCAACCTCACCGCCGGCATCGCCGTGTTCAAGAAGGGCAAGCATGACGGCGTCATCGCCTTCGGCGGCGGCTCGGCGCTGGATCTCGGCAAGCTGATCGCCTTCCAGGCCGGGCAGACGCGGCCGGTGTGGGATTTCGAGGATGTCGGCGACTGGTGGACGCGCGCCGATTCCGACGCCATTGCGCCGATCATCGCAGTGCCGACCACCGCCGGCACAGGTTCGGAAGTCGGCCGCGCCGGCGTCATCACCAACGAGGCGACGCACACCAAGAAGGTCATCTTCCATCCGAAACTTTTGCCGGCAATCGTCATCGCCGATCCGGAACTGTCGGTCGGCATGCCGGGCTTCATTACCGCCGGCACCGGCATGGATGCGCTCGCCCACTGCCTGGAAGCCTATTGCGCGCCGGGCTACCACCCGATGGCCGACGGCATTGCCGTCGAAGGCATCAGGCTGGTGTTCGAGAACCTGCCCAAGGCCTATGCCAACGGCAAGGATCTCGTCGCCCGCGCCCATATGATGAGCGCGGCCGCCATGGGCGCGGCGGCCTTCCAGAAGGGGCTGGGGGCCATCCATTCGCTTTCGCACCCGATCGGCGCGCTCTACGACACCCATCACGGCATGACCAATGCAGTGTTCATGCCCTATGTGCTGGCCTTCAACCGGGACTCGATCGAGGAGCGTATCGGCCGGCTCGCTGCCTACTGCGGCATCAAGGGCGGCTTCGACGGTTTCGCCAAGGCGGTCATCAAGCTGCGCAAGGAACTCAAGGTGCCGCATGCGCTGCCGGGCCTGATCAAGGGGCTCGACATGGACAAGAAGCGCAAGGGGCTGATCGCCGACATGGCGGTGGTCGATCCGACCGCCGGCGGCAACCCGGTCAAGCTGACCAAGAAAGCGGCGTTGACGCTGCTCGAAAACGCCATTGCCGGTACCGTGTGAGGCGGATCAGGGTACCGGTAATTTTATTTGGAACGAGGGGAAAGGAAGGGGCAAGGGGCAGGAGGCAAGGCGATAAACCATTAGCCGGAAAATTAAGTGAGGGCTAATTGCTACAGCCTGTTAAAAAGAGTTAACTTTTCGTGCCGCCGGGAGCCAGTTTCAAAAAGCTTTCATCTGGCTGTCACATGAAAAAGATACCGCATCGCAGGCGTCCAGCGACGCCAGTTCAACGGAGAGGACACATGTTCAAGTTCACGGGGAAAGTGCTTTCCCTATCGGCCGTCGCCCTCATGGCGACCTCTGCTATCTCGTCGGCCCAGTCCATGGACGAACTGGTGGCCGCGGCAAAGAAGGAAGGCCAGCTCACCACCATCGCGCTGCCGCATGACTGGTGTGGTTATGGCGCCGTCATCGACGGTTTCAAGGCGAAGTATCCGGAAATCAGCATCAACGAGCTCAACCCCGATGCCGGCTCCGGCGACGAAGTCGAGGCGATCAAGGCCAACAAGGACAACAAGGGTCCGCAGGCGCCTGACGTCATCGACGTCGGCTTGTCCTTTGGCCCGACCGCCAAGGCCGACGGTCTTATCCAGGCCTACAAAGTGTCGACCTGGGACTCGATCCCGGACAGCGCCAAGGATGCCGACGGCTTCTGGTACGGCGACTATTATGGCGTTCTGTCGTTCATGGTGAACAAGGACCTGATCAAGGAATCGCCCACGGATTGGGCTGATCTCCTGAAGCCGGAATTCGCCAACTCGGTCGCTCTTGCCGGTGATCCGCGCGCTTCGAACCAGGCCATCCAGGCTGTCTATGCCTCCGGTCTTGCCGGTGGCGCCGCCGCCGGCGAAGCCGCCGGCACCGCTGGTCTCGACTTCTTCAAGAAGCTCAACGCCGCCGGCAATTTCGTTTCGGTCGTCGGCAAGCCGGCAACGCTCGCCCAGGGTCAGACCCCGATCCTGATCAACTGGGACTACAACGCGCTCGCCGGCCGCGACACGCTGAAGGGCAACCCGCCCGTCGACGTCATCGTGCCGAAGACCGGCGTTGTCGCCGGCGTCTATGTGCAGGCGATCAGCGCGTACGCGCCGCACCCGAACGCCGCCAAGCTGTGGATGGAGTACCTCTATTCCGACGAAGGCCAGATCAGCTGGCTGAAGGGCTACTGCCACCCCATCCGCTTCAACGATCTTGCCAAGAACGGCAAGATCCCGGCGGACGTGCTGGCAAAGCTGCCGCCGGCTGAATCCTATGCTGCGGCCGCGTTCCCGACGCTCGACGAGCAAGCCAAGGCCAAGGAAACCATCAGCAAGAACTGGGACGCCACTGTCGGCGCCAACGTCAAGTAAGACTGAAATCCACCGGGCGGCCGCGAGGCCGCCCGGCCCTCCCTCGAAGACGGTAGCCGGCGCATGACCGATCTCTCGCTTTCAAACAACACGATTGCCAGCAAGCCCGTGCCGCCCAACGCGGCGACCGCGTTCCGCTTTCCGACGCATTGGATCGGCGTCGCGCCCTTTTTTATCTTTGCCCTGATGTTTCTGATCCTGCCCACGCTCTATCTGGTATTGGGTGCGTTCCAGGACGGTGAAGGCCACTTCACGCTCGACAATATCCTGCAACTGGTGAGCGACCCCTCCATCAGCAATTCCTACTGGGTGTCGATCTGGATCAGCTTCTGGTCGGCTATCATCGGCGCCTTTGCCGGGCTCGCGCTGGCGATTGCGATTGTGCGCGGCGGTCTGCCAAGCTGGGTGCGTTCCGCGACGCTTACCTTCTCAGGCGTGGCTTCCAATTTCGCCGGCTTGCCGCTCGCCTTTGCCTTCATAGCGACGCTTGGGCGGGTCGGCATCGTAACAATCATCCTGCGCGACGTGTTCGGCATGAACATCTATGCGATGGGCTTCAATTTTCTGACCAGTACGGGTCTCATCGTCGTCTATCTGTTCTTTCAGATCCCGCTGATGGTGGTGATCATCGTGCCGGCGATCGACGGCCTGAAGAAGGAATGGAACGAGGCCGCCGCCACGCTCGGCGCAACCCAGTGGCAATATTGGCGCATGGTGGTGATCCCCGTGCTGTTCCCGAGCTTCCTCGGCACTGTCATTTTGCTGTTTGCCAATGCCTTCGGGGCCATTGCGACGGCCTACGCGTTCACCGGTCCGACGCTCAACATCGTTCCCATCAAGCTGTATTCGCAGATCAACGGCGACGTGCTGCACAATCCGCAACTCGGCTACGCCATCGCCTTCGGAATGATCGTCATCACCGGGCTGGCCAATGTCTTCTACATCTGGTTCCGGACCCGTTCCGAGAGGTGGCTCAAATGAAGTCTGGCAAGTTCTGGGCCTGGGTCGTCTTTATCGTTTCCGCCGCCTATTTCTTCATTCCGCTGATTGCGACGTTCGAGTTTTCGCTGCGCCTGCGCCGCGGCGTCCATTCCTTCGACGCCTATCAGATCGTGCTCGGCGATCCGCGCTTCCAGGCAACGTTCGTATATTCGGTGGTCGCCGCGATCTTCACCATCATTCTCGGTGTGCTGATCGTGGTGCCGGCGGCCTACTGGATCCGGCTACGCTTGCCGCAGCTGCGGCCAATCGTCGAATTCATCACGTTGTTGCCTCTGGTCATTCCGGCC
The DNA here is from genome assembly GCF_053714315.1 of Mesorhizobium sp. PL10. Classification (NCBI taxonomy): domain Bacteria; kingdom Pseudomonadati; phylum Pseudomonadota; class Alphaproteobacteria; order Hyphomicrobiales; family Phyllobacteriaceae; genus Mesorhizobium; species Mesorhizobium sp. PL10. Next base: position 79,044 of record NZ_JBSKBR010000004.1, read on the forward strand.
ATCGTGATCGTCTTCGGCTATATCAGGATGTACGGCTCGAACTCGCCGCTGCCGTTCCTGTCCAGCGATTTCGGCGCCAGCGCCTTGCTCGTGATCGGCTATGCGACATTGGCACTGCCTTATATGTACCGCGCCGTCGATACCGGCCTGCGCACCATCGATGTGCGCACGTTGACGGAGGCGGCACAAATCCTTGGCGCCGGCTGGGGCACGATCATCACCCGCGTCATCCTGCCAAATGTGCTGATCGCGGTGCTGTCGGGTGCATTCCTGACCTTTGCCATCGTTATCGGCGAGTTCACCATGGCCAGCCTGCTCAACCGGCCGGCCTTCGGCCCGTATCTGCAGAACATCGGCGCCAACCGCGCTTATGAGCCGGCCGCACTTGCCGTCATCGCCTTCGCAATTACCTGGGGCTGCATGTCGCTGATCCAACTCCTGTCCCGTTTTGCGCCGAAATCGGCGAACCGCCCGAACTGATCGAAAGAGAAAGCCATGGCCGAGCCATTCCTCTCCATCCAGCATGTGCGAAAGTCCTACGGAACCAACACCGTGGTCCAGGATTTCAGCCTCGATGTTGAACCGGGCGAGTTCGTATCGTTCCTCGGCCCATCCGGTTGCGGCAAGACAACGGTGCTGCGTATGGTCGCCGGCTTCGAGGAGCCCTCGGCCGGCAAGATCGTCGTCGCCGGCAAGGACATCACCAGGTTGAAGCCGAACCAGCGCAATGTCGGCATGGTGTTCCAGGCCTATGCGCTGTTCCCGAACCTGACGGTGGCGCAGAATATCGCCTTCGGCCTGAAAGTCGGCGGCATGAACAAGCCGGATGCCGACCGCCGCGTCGCCGAAATGCTCGACATGATCAAACTGCCGCAGATGGCGGATCGCTATCCATACCAGCTCTCCGGCGGCCAGCAGCAGCGTATCGCATTGGCCCGCGCCATCGCGCCGAAGCCCAAGCTGCTCTTGCTCGACGAGCCGCTGTCGGCACTCGATGCCAAGGTTCGCGTGTCGCTGCGCGAGGAAATCCGCTCGATCCAGAAGAAGCTCGACATCACCACCATCTTCGTCACCCATGATCAGGAAGAGGCGCTGTCGATCTCCGACCGCATCGCGGTCATGTATGGCGGCAAAGCCGAGCAGGTCGGCACGCCGTTCGAAATCTATAACCGCCCGGCGACCAAGTTTGTCGCCAATTTCGTCGGCACGCTGAACGTGCTCGAGGGCAGGGTCACCGATCCCGCATCCGGTACGGTGCAGGTCAACACCCAGGAAGTCTCGCTCAAGGGCAAGCTCAACGGTTCGAAGTCCGGCGATATGCTGTCGCTGGCACTGCGGCCCGAGGCGATTTCGCTGGGACGCCAGCCCGGCCGCGACTCCAGCCTTTCGGGTGAAATCTCCGAAGTGCACTTCCTCGGCTCGGTGATCCGCGTTCGCGTCGGCATAGGCGGCAACACAGTGTCGCTCGACACCTTCAACAGCCCGGCGACGCCGCCCCCCGCCGTCGGCGAAAAGGCCGACATATCGTTCTCTTCAAGCGATATGCTGGTGCTGCACTAGGCTGTGCCGATGTTCAGGTGAGGCCGGCCTGCGAATGACCGATGCCTGCGCTTCCGGCCTTCGCCAGCCGAAGCACGTGTAATGTATGGTTGCAGCCGAGGCTACGGCCGACGTAGGCCGGTACGCTCCGCTCCGGTTCTCTGTAACAGCCGTTTTGGTCGTTTAGCGCCGTCTCCGTCTCCGACTCGACGAGCGAAGGGGAGTCGCACTGGCCGATGGGGATCATGATCAATGCCATACCCAGGCAATGCGCTCCGGGCATACTGCCAGGGCCCGGAATGCGCTGGACAATCAACAGCATCTTGCCATCCAGCCACTGCCCATGATGCCGCTTCACCGCTACGATAGGCGATGGCGCTTTTCGAACTCACCCTTGTCCTGCTTCTGGCTGCCGTTGCGCTGACGGCGCTGTCGCGACGGCTGGAGATACCCTATCCGTCCCTGCTGGCGCTGGCCGGCGTGGCGATTGCCTTCGTGCCCGGTGCGCCGACGATCGAGATCGATCCGGAACTGGCGCTTGCGCTGTTCATCGCGCCGGTGCTTCTCGATGCCGCCTACGACACTTCACTGCGCGACCTGAAGCGTTACCGGCTGTCACTGGCGCTGCTCGCGCTTGGCGCCGTCGTCTTTACCACCGTGGTGGTTGCCTTCGTCGGCTGGAAGATGGCCGGCCTGCCGATCGCGGCGGCAATCGCGCTTGGCGCCATCGTCGCGCCGCCGGATGCAGTGGCGGCGTCTGCCGTGCTCAGCCAGTTCAAGGTGCCGCACCGCATCACCGCCATCCTGCAGGGCGAGAGCCTGCTCAACGATGCCACGGCACTGCTGATCTATCGGCTGGCGGTTTCGGCCGCGCTCGGCACGATCATGCTGAGCAACGCCATTCCGGTGATCCTGCTGGCAACGATCGGCAGCGTCGTCGCCGGCTATGTGTTCGGCCGCGTCTCGCTGCTGACGCTGGCGCGCATCGAGGACGCGGCCAGCAGCACGGTGGTGCAGTTCGCCGGAACCTTCGCCGTGTGGATCATTGCCGACAGGCTCGGCCTTTCCGCCATCATCACCATCGTCGTCTACGCCATCACCATCGCGCGCAGGGCGCCGCGCCGCATGTCGGCGAGACGCCGCGTCAGCACCTATTCGGTCTGGGAGTCGGCTGTGTTCGTGCTCAACGTGCTCGCCTTCGTGCTGATGGGCCTGCAGGCGCGCACGATCGTCGGCAGGCTCGCCGGCGACGGGCAAGGCGAAGCATTCCTTTTCGCCGGGACGGTGCTGGTCGTCGTCATCGTGGCGCGCCTGTTCTGGGTGGGGAGTTACGTCGCCATTATCCGATGGCTTGCCCGCCTCGGCAGCCAGGAGGCAAGGCGCGATCTGCCGACATTTGGCGGCGCCGTGCTGGTCGGTTGGTGCGGTATGCGCGGATTGGTGACACTGGTGGTGGCCATTGCGCTGCCGGCCGATTTTCCCCACCGCGACCCGATCGTGCTTGCCGCCTTCGCGGTGGTCCTTGGCACGCTGGTGCTGCAAGGCATGACGCTGAAGCCGCTGCTGCGATGGATCAACTTCGCCCCGGACAGAACGGTCGACAACGAGGTGGCGCAGGCGCGCGTTGCCATCATGCAGGCCGCACTCGACGTGCTGAGCCGCAAGACATCGGCGGCGGCCGCCGTCGTGCGCGAGCAGTATGAAGCGCAGCGCGTGATCGCGGAAAACCCCGACGATGCTCAAGCGGCAACCGAATACGACCGGCTGCGCCTATATACCATCAACCGCCAGCGCGACACACTTGAGGAGTTGCGCGGCAACGGCACGATCGGCGACGAGGCCTATCACCGGCTGGAGGAAGAGATCGACTGGGCTGAACTGGCGGCATCGCCGGCGGGCCGGTTCCAGCCGTTGACGACCGACTAGTCTAGCGCCAATTTCGCGCCGTCGCTTTCCACGGCGCGCCTCGCGGCGTTTTCCGGCGTGCAGAGGATACCGGGCTGGCGGGAGTCGGTGCATGATCGCGAAGCAAGGGCGGGGAGGCTTCCGGCACAAGCCGCTTCCAGTCTCGTGCACATTGCAACCAATCCACTGAACCGCTACTGCCATCAGCGAAAGTGAGCCGGATAAGCAATGAAGCTGGTCAGCTACAACATCCAGTACGGATTCGGCGGCGACGGCCGTTACGATCTGACGCGCTGCGCGAAGCTGGTCGACGGCGCCGACATCATCGCGCTGCAGGAGGTCGAGCGGCACTGGCAGCGGAGCAATGAGGATGACCAGCCGGAGCTGCTGTCCAGACTGCTGCCGGGGTATCACTGGGTCTATGGTCCAGCCTTCGACATGGATGCCAGCCAGGAGCAGGGCGGCCGTATCGTCAACCGCCGCCGGCAGTTCGGCACCATGCTGCTGTCGAAGCAACCGATCGTATGGTCGCGCCTGCACGCGCTGCCGATGCGCCGCACGCTCCGGCCGCTCAACACCCGCAACGCCGCACTTGAATGCATGATCCGCACGCCGGCCGGGCCGGTGCGGTTTCTGTCGCTGCATCTCGCCCATATCGCGGCGGAGGAGCGGCTGGAGCAGATCGACTATCTGCTCGCCGAACATCGCCGGGCGCCATCCGAGGGCGGCCCATGGAGCGGCATGGATGACGAGCCTTCGCGCAACTGGACCAGTGGCGAAGCCGAGCCGGAAAATCCGACGGCTGCGATCTGGATGGGCGACTTCAACATGGAGCCGGGCAGCGCCGAGTACAGCCGCATCGTCGGCAGCACGCCCTATCATCGGGGGGCAGCCTATCTCGGCGGCTTCGTCGATGCGGCCGCTGTTGCCAGCGAGCCGGCAGGGGACTTCCACACCCACGTGAAAACCATCGACGGCAAGGTGGCCAAGCGTCGGCTCGACCATTGCTTCGTCGGTGGCATGTTCGTGGACCGCGTTCGCTCGGTCAGTGCCGATATAGGCGAGGTAGCGTCCGATCACTTCCCGGTCCGGATCGACATCGATCTCGAAACGCCCTTGGGCTTGGGAGGTCGTTGAACCCTCCATGACGCTGTTCGTCTTCTTCGCGGTGCTTGCCGCGGCCGCCATGCACGCGATCTGGAACGCACTGGTCAAGGTCCATCTCGACCGCTTCCTGTCGATCACGCTGATGACGCTGGGCATGGGGTTTGCCGCGCTGTTCGTGCTGCCCTTCGTGGAGTTTCCGAAGGCCGAAGTGTGGCCCTACATCATCGCCTCGGTGATCTTTCACATGGGCTACCGGACTTTCCTGATCGGCGCCTACAAGGCCGGTGATTTCGCCCAGACCTATCCGCTGGCGCGCGGCACGGCACCGCTGCTGACCGCGCTCGGCGGCGTTGTCGTGGTGCAGGAGATGCCGGCGCCGTTCGCCATCTTGGGGATCCTGCTGCTGTCGGCCGGCACGCTGGTGATGTCGTTTCGCGGCGGCGCCCATCTAGAGCGGATCAATCTGCGCGCGGTCGGCTTTGCGCTCGGCACCTCGATCTTCATCTCCAGCTATACGCTCTCCGACGGAAGCGGCGCGCGACTGGCTGCGACGGCGCAGAGTTATGCCGCCTGGCTGTTCGTCTGCGACGCCCTTGGCGCGCTGGTGCTGTGCCTCGTCTATCGCGGACCCAAGGCACTGCCTGTGCTGGCGCGTGACTGGAAGGCCGGGCTGTTCACCGGAGTGCTCAGCGGTGCCGCCTACTGGATCGTCATGTGGGCGATGACCAAGGCGCCGATCGCCTCGGTGGCGTCGCTGCGCGAGACCTCGATCCTGTTCGCCATGATGATCTCGGTCTTAGCGCTGGGCGAAAAGATGACGGGCTGGCGTGGCGCCGCCGCGCTCGGCATCGTCGCCGGTGTCGTGGCGCTCAGGCTGGGCTGAACTCAAGATCAAACACTATCAGCCCATCGGTCCCGCCTTCAAGGGCCGCGACCAGTCGAGCGCCGGCGCGCTGATGCGCTTCATGCACGAGGTAGGCGTCGCGGGCGGCGGCATCGCGGAAGTCGATGGTGAAGCCGTGGCTGAAACCGCGGCTGAACGGCTCCGGGCTGACATTGGCGCTGAAATGGACGGTGTCCATGCCGTCGACCACGGAGCGAAGCGCCTCGAGGTCGGCGTGGATTGCCGTCCGCTCGGCGGCGGGAACATCGCCGCGGAAATTTACGAAGACGCAGTGCCGGATCATTTGAGAGCCTTTCCTGAACTTGTTACGCGGCGCGATTGCCGGAGAAAACGGCCGGCGGCAGCGGCTCGCGGCCGAGGATAATATCCGAGCCTTTTTCGCCGACCATGATGGTCGGCGCATTGGTGTTGGAGGAGGGCACGCGCGGCATCACCGAAGCGTCGCAAACCCGCAGGCCTTCGATGCCGCGCAGGCGCAGGTCCGGCGTCACCACGGCCATGGCATCGTTGCCCATGCGGCATGTGCCGACGGGATGATGGTCAGTCTTCGAACTGCGGCAGGCATAGTCGAACAGCTCATCGTCGCTGGCGAGCGAGGGACCCGGCAGCACCTCGCGCATCACGTAGGGCTGAAGTGCACTCTGCCGCATGATTTCGCGCGCAAGCCTGAGACCCTTGATCGACATGGTGCGGTCGTAAGGATCGGACCAGTAGTTGGGATCGATCAGCGGGTGGTCGGCCGGATCATCGCTCTTCAGCCGCACCGTGCCGCGCGAGCGCGGGCGCAGGAAGGCGGAGTTCAAGGTGACGCCAGGGTTTTTCAGCTTCTCGACGCCAGCTTCGATGCCGGAGCCGAGGCCGAGATGGAACTGGATGTCCGGCGAGGCAGCAGTCGGGTCGGCGTACCAGAAGCCCCCGGTCTCGAACAGGCTGGAGGCGACCGGCCCCTTCTTCAACAGTAAGTACTGCAGGCCAGCCCAGGCGGTGCGGTGCAGCTTCGCGTAATTGTCATAGGTGTGGTCGCCGGTACATTCGCAGATGACGAACAGGTCGAGATGATCCTGCAGATTGGAGCCGACGCCGGGCAGGTCATGGATCGGCGTCACACCGACGGATTTGAGATGGTCGGCGGGGCCGATGCCCGACTGCATCAACAGCTTCGGCGAACCGATGGCGCCGGACGAAACGATCACCTCGCGCTCGGCGCGCAGGACGGTCTTCTGGCCGCCGGGCTTGTCGACGATCTCGACGCCGATGGCGCGGCCTTTCTCGACGACGATGCGGGTGACCAGCACATCGGTCCTGACGGTCAGGTTCTTGCGGGCGCGTATCGGTTTCAGATAGGCGACCGAAGCGGATGAACGCCGGGCGTCCTTCTGGGTCAGCTGGTAATAGCCGACGCCTTCCTGGCTGGCGCCGTTGAAATCCGGGTTGAAGGGGATGCCCATCTCCTGGCCGGCGCGAAAATAGGCCTCGCAGATCGGCAGCGGCGAAATCGGGTTCGACACGCCGAGCGGGCCCTGGTCGCCGTGATAGTCGTTGGAAAAGCGCTGGTTGTCTTCGGCCCGCTTGAAATAGGGCAGCACGTCGCGATAGCCCCAGCCGGTCAGGCCCTCTTCGTTCTCCCATGCCTCGTAGTCGCGTGCGTTGCCGCGCGTGTATATCTGGGCGTTGATGGAAGAGCCGCCGCCGACAACCTTGGCCTGCGTGTACCAGAAGACGCGGTCCTGCATGTGCTTTTGCGGCACGGTCGACCAGCCCCAGGAAGCAATGCCCTTGGTCATCTTGGCAAAGCCCGCCGGCATGTGGATGTAGGGGTGCCAGTCCTTGCCGCCGGCTTCCAGCAACAGCACAGAATTTGAAGGTTCCTCGCTCAGCCGGTTGGCGAGAACGCAGCCGGCCGGGCCGGCGCCCACGATGATGTAGTCGGTCATGACACTATCCACCTACAATCGCGGCACGGAGAGCGCGCCGTCGACATTGATAATCGAGCCGGTCGAAAAGCCGAGCTTGCCGGCGGCAAGCGTCGCCACGACCGCGCCGATGTCGGATGTTTCGCCCCAGCGCTTCGCCGGCACCAGGCCGCCGTCGATCAGGGCGTCGTATTTGGCGGTGACGCCCGCCGTCATGTCGGTGCGGATGATGCCCGGGCGCAGCTCGAAGACGCCGATGTTTTCCGGCGCCAGCCTGAGCGCCAGGTTCTTCACCCACATGGATAGGCCAGCCTTGGAGATGCAGTAGTCTGAGCGTTCCGGCGAGGCCATTTCGGCGCTGACCGAGGTGATGGTGATGATCGACCGGGGATGATCGCTTGGGGTCGCCAGCATTGCCCTGGCGACGGCCTGGCTGAGGAAGACGGTGCCGCGCAGGTTGATGTTCAGCGCACGGTCGAAATTTTCGGGCTTAAGCTCCAGCAGGTCGCCGCGCACGACGGCGCTGACGCCGGCATTGTTGACGAGACAGTCGATGCGACCGAAGGCGCGTGTGGCTGCGTCGACCAACACAGCGTGATCGTCGAGGTTGGCGATGTCACATCTGATATAGGCGAACTTCGCACCACGTGCGGTGATATTCTTGGCCAGTCCGTCTGTGGCTTTCTCGACCAGATCGGCGACCAGAATGTCGAAGCCTACATCGGCCAGCGCCTCGGCGCAGGCGAGCCCGATGCCGCGCGCGCCGCCAGTGACGATGGCCGCCGGGCGGGTCAATCGCATGAGGCGCTCCCCCACTCCGTCTCGGCTTCGCCGAGCCACCTCTTCCCCCACATTCGTGGGGGAAGAGGAAATGCCAACCACTGACGTCGCTGCCTCGAAAGGTTCGGGTTTCCTCTCCCCCACGAACGTGGGGGAGAGGTGGCTGCGCAGCGGCCGGAGTGGGGGGCTGGCATTGGCATATGCGATTGACCCGCCGTTTACGGGGAGAAGGTGCCGGCAGGCGGATGAGGGGCGGCGCTGACCTCTCATCTTACAAGCTCCGTCTTGCGGATGTGCTCGGCCACGCGCAGCGCTTGTGCTGCAATCGACAGTGCTGGGTTCACCGCAGCCGAGTTCGGCAGGAAGCTCGCATCAACAACGAACAGATTCCGGTGGTCGAAGGCACGGCAGTATGGATCGAGCGGCGAGGTCGCCGGATCGTCCCCCATCTTCACCGTGCCGCACTGGTGCGACGGTGTGCGCTTGTCGAAGGGGCGCGACAGCACGATGGGGTAGCCGCAAGCGCGGAAGTGTTCGCGCATCACCTTGGTCAACCCATCGAGCGACTGCATGTTGGAGCGCCGCCACTGCATGACGATGTCCTTGCCGTCGACCATGATACGGCTTTCCGGATCGGGCAGGTCCTCGCACATCAAATACCAGTCGACGGCGTGGCCGGCCATGTAGTCCAGCGCGAATTTCGGCACCGACTTCACATTGGCCTTCAGCATATTGCCGTCGATCTTGCCGAGCAGCTGGACGTTGCCGAGCGGCTTGCCGCCCTTGCCGTCTGAGAGATAATAGTCGTTCAGCATCAGCGTCTTCTGGTAAACGCTGTCGTTTCTGCGGCGCGGATCGATCGCCAGCATGGCGCTCGAATTGTGGTTCATGAAATTGCGGCCGACCTGATCGGAGCGGTTGGCGAGGCCTTTGCCATCGGTTGAAGGCGAGCGCAGCAGAATGACGGCGGAATTGACCGCGCCGGCGGACAGGATGACCAGCTTCGGCGCCACCTTTTTCAGCTCGCCATTTTGCCGGTAGTGGATGGCAGCGATGCTTTTGCCGTCGGGCGCCGCCTCGAGATATTCGACGTAGCAGCCGGTCTCGAGCCGGATGTTGCTGTCCTTGAGCGCTGCCGCCAGCGGCGCCGTCTGGGCGTCCATCTTGCCTTGCCCCGTGTTGGGGAAAGCATCCCAACCGGTCTTGCCCTCTTTGAGCCAGGTGTCGATGTCGACGCCGAGCGGCAGCGAGGCCGGATGCAGGCCGAGGCCTTTCAGCTCGGCGCGCGCGCGGGCGATCGGCGCTTCATCGGGCACCGCCGAGAAGGCATAGGGGATCGAGTGGAACGGTTCGGTCGGATCCTCGCCCAGCGAGCCGCGGACGCGAAACAGCTGCTCGGCTTTGGAGTACCAGGGCTCGAATTCGTCATAGGAAAAAGCCCAGGCCGGCGAAACGCCGCCAAAGTGCTCCATGGCCGAAAAATCTTCCTTGCGGTAGCGGATCAGCACCGCCCCGTAGAATTTCGAATTGCCGCCGACATAGTAATAATTGCCGGGATTGAAGGCGGCGCCGCCGGCCTCGCGCCACATCTCCTTGGGACGGTAATAGCCATCAGCGAAGATAGAGCGCGTGTCGCGCGCATGCGGGGTCGCCGGCAAGGGCTCGCCGCGTTCCAGCATCAGGATCGAGGCGCCGCTGCCGGCCAGACCGGAGGCGATCGTGGCGCCGCCGATGCCGGAGCCGATGATGACGATGTCCGGTTTTGTCATGGTCTAAAGGTCTTCGTTTTGATGCATGTCGTAGCCCCAAAACCGGATCCACTTTTGGGCGACATGCATCAGCGAATGCGGCTCTCGGTCGCCGGATCGAAGAACACTGCCTTGGTCAGGTTGAAGGCCAGCGGCGTGCTGGTGCCCGGCTGGATATTGGCGTCGGCGCGCAGCCGCGCCACAACGGGCTTGCCGCCGAGATTGGTCACCGCGAAAGTGTCGGAGCCCGCAGGCTCGACCACTTCGATGTGCAGGTCGGCGGTGGCGATGTTCGAGGCGTTGCGTTCGGCGCCTTCCGGATCGGTCAGCGCTTCCGGCCGGACGCCGAAGATGATCGGCTTGCCCTGAAATTCCGAGAGGCCCGCCGGCGCATTGGCCATTGGCAGCGTGATCGGCTCGCGCGCCTCGCGCTGTAGCACGACGGACAGCGCATTGCCCGAGGTGGCAATGGTCGCCGGGATCAGGTTCATCGCCGGCGAGCCCATGAAGTCGGCGACAAACAGGTTGGCGGGGTTGTTGTAGATCTCGGCCGGAGTGCCGAACTGCTGCACCTCGCCGTCGCGCATGACGGCGATCTTGGTCGCCAACGTCATCGCCTCGATCTGGTCGTGGGTGACGTAGACGATCGTCGTGCCGGTGGTGGCGTGCAGGCGCTTGATCTCGATGCGCATGTCGACGCGCAGCTTGGCGTCGAGGTTGGACAAAGGCTCGTCGAACAGGAACAGTTTGGGGTCGCGCACCAGTGCCCGGCCCATGGCGACGCGCTGGCGCTGGCCGCCGGAAAGCTGGCTCGGCTTGCGGTTGAGGAGGTGGCCGATCTGCAGGACTTTCGCCACCTTGTCGATCGCCTTCTGGCGTTCGTCGGCCGGCACGCCGCGCATCTCCATGCCGAAGGAGATGTTTCCGGCCACGGTCATGTTCGGGTAGAGCGCATAGCTCTGGAACACCATGGCGATGTCGCGCTTGGACGGATGCAGATCGTTGATGGCGCGGCCATCGACGCGGATCTCGCCCTCGGTGATCTGCTCAAGGCCGGCGATGGTGTTGAGCAGCGTGGACTTGCCGCAGCCGGACGGACCGACCAGCACCAGGAAGCCGCCCTTTTCGAGTTCGACATCGATGCCCTTCAGGATCTCAACGTTCCCGAAGCGCTTCTTCAGCCCATCAATTTCCAGAAAAGCCATGGGTTATTCCTTCCTGATAGCTCAGCCCTTGACCGCACCGGCCATCAGCCCGCGCACGAAATAGCGGCCGGCGACGACATAGACGATCAGGGTGGGGAGCGCGGCGATCATCGCCGCGGCCATGTTGACGTTGTATTCGACGACTCCGGTCGAGGTGTTGACGACATTGTTCAGCGCCACCGTCATCGGCATTACGTCGCCGGAGCCGGCATAGGCGGAGGCGAACAGGAAGTCGTTCCAGATGTTCGTGAACTGGTAGATCACCGTCACAACGATGATCGGCAGCGAATTGGGCAGCATGATGCGCCGAAAGATCTGGAAGAAGGAGGCGCCGTCGACCTGTGCCGCCTTAATCAGCTCGGTCGGGAAGGCTTCGTAATAGTTACGGAAGAAAAGCGTGGTGAAGCCAAGGCCGTAGACGACGTGGACGAAGACGAGATTGACGGTCGAATTGCCGAGGCCGAAATTAAAGCCGGTGGCGTTCTGCAGGGTGACACCGAAGCGGCCGAGGCTGCCGAGGATCGTCGCCATCGGCAACAGCACCGACTGGAATGGGATGAAGCAGGCGAACAGCATCATGGCGAAGACCAGCGTGTGGCCGCGGAAGCGCCATTTGGTCAGCACATAGCCGTTGAGCGCGCCGAGCAGCGTCGAGATCAGCACCGCCGGCACGACCATCTTGATGGAGTTCCAGAAATAACCCTTCATGCCGACACAGGTCAGGCCCGAGCAGACTTCGCTCCACGCCTTTATCCATGGTGCGAAAGTCGGCTCATGCGGCAGCGACAGCATGTTGCCGTTCTGGATCTCGTCCATGGTCTTGAACGACGTCACCAGCATGACGAAGAGCGGCATCAGGTAGAAGATCGCGAACAGGGCCAGCAGCCCGTAGATGACGATGCGGTTTATCGTCCTGGCGCGCATGCCGCTCGAAGCCTGGCGGGCGGGTGAAGTGACGGCGCTCATCGCGACTTCTCCCTTAGCTCGGAATAGAGATACGGAACGATGATGGCCGTGATGGTCATCAGCATGATCACCGCGCTGGCCGAACCGACCGCCATCTCGTTGCGCTTGAAGGTGAACTCATACATAAAATTGGACGGCAACCAGGCCGAGCCGCCGGGGCCGCCGCTGGTCAGTGCAACCACCAGATCGTACGACTTGATGGCGAGGTGCGCGAGCACGATGAAGGCCGACAGGAAGATCGGCCGCAGCAGCGGAATGACGATACGGCGATAAAGCTGGAAGGTGCTGGCGCCGTCGATCTGCGCCGCCTTCATGATCTCGCCGTCTATGCCGCGCAGGCCGGCCAGGAACATCGCCATGATGAAGCCGGAGGCCTGCCAGACGCCGGCGATGACCACCGTGTAGATAACGAAATCCTTGTTCTTGATCCAGTCGAAATGGAAGCTCGTCCAGCCCCACTGATGCAGCGTCTGTTCGAGGCCGAGACCGGGATCGAGGAACCATTTCCAGGCGACGCCGGTGACGATGAAGGACAGCGCCATCGGGTAGAGATAGATTGGCCGCAACACGCCTTCGCCGCGGATCTTCTGGTCGAGCAGGATGGCCAGGAACAGGCCGAGCGCCAGGCAGATACCGATGTAGAGGAAGCCGAAAATGCCCATGTTGGTGATCGAGGTGTACCAGCTCGACGGCGGGTCGCTCTCGAAGGTCCAGCGCCACAGCCGCTGATAGGCGCGGGGGCCGGTGATGGCGTAGGACGGGAAGGTCTTTGAGTTGGTGAAGGACAGATAGATCGTCCAAAGGATGAAGCCATAGACGAAGACGATCGTCGCCGCGAAGCTTGGCGCCAATACGATCTTCGGCAGGGCGTCCTGCAGGCGCGAGCGCACAGAGGGGCGCGACCGCTCCGGCGTCAGCTTGATCTGTGTTGTCGCTACACTGCTCATGAGGCTCCTCCCGTTTCGGGTCGTCCATGCTCTGCCGTCAGGCGGCAAGGCGGCCCGGTGCATACGGGTCTTTGGTCGGCATGGTGTTCAAGCCGTCCAATCCTGAGGTGAAACCTTCCCCGCCGAAGCGGGGAAGGTGTTTGGTGGCGAGCGCTTACTTGGCGTCGTCGATTGCCTTGACCAGTTCGGTCACGGCTTCGTCCGAGGTCTTGATCTGACCATGGACGAACTTCGACACGACGTCCTTGTAGGCATTGGCGACTGCCGGAGGCGCGCCATAGCCTTGGGCCAGCGAGCCGAACAGCGTGCCGCCTTCGTTGGCAGCCTTCAGGTCGGCGATGCCCTTCTTGCCGCAAGCGTCGAAGTCGGTGTCCGGAACGTCGGTACGGGCCGGAACCGAACCCTTGACGACGTTGAAGGCCGACTGGAAGCTCTTCGACAGGGTGGCGGTGGCCAGCGCGACCTGGGCGGCCTTGCGGTCGTCCGGAACGTTGAACATGCCAAACATGTCGGAGTTGTAGACCACTGAGCCTTCCGTGCCCGGGAAGCGATAGCACAGGAAGTCCGTGCCCGGGGTTTTCTTGGCGGCGTTGAACTCGCCCTTGGCCCAGTCGCCCATCACCTGCACCAGGGCGTCGCCCTTGATGACCATGGCGGTGGCAAGGTTCCAGTCGCGGCCCGAGAAGTTCGGGTCGACATAGGTGACGAGCTTGGCGAGGTTGTCGAACGACTTCTTCATCGTGTCCGACTTGAGGGACTCGTCGTCGAGGTCGTTGAAGGCCTTCTTGTAGAACTCAGGTCCGCCGGTCGACAGAACGACCGAGTCGAACATTGTGGCTTCCTGCCAGTTCTGGCCGCCGAGAGCGAGCGGGATGACGCCAGCCGCCTTCGCCTTGTCGAGCAGGGCGATGAAGTCGTCGAAGGTCTTCGGCTCGGTGCCGCCGATCTTGTCCATCACCGCCTTGTTGATCCACAGCCAGTTGACCGAGTGGACGTTGACCGGAGCCGCGACCCACTTGCCGTCATAGACGGAGAATTTCTGCAGGGCTGCCGGAACCGACTTGTCCCAGCCTTCCTTCTTCGCCGTTTCGGTCAGGTCGCCCATGACGCCGGCCGCTGCGTAGTCGAGCACCGTGTAGCCGAGCATCTGCGATGCGGTCGGGTAATTGCCGGCCGCGACCATTGCTTTCAGCGCGGTCATGGCGGCGTCGCCGCCACCGCCGGCCACCGGCACGTCCTTCCAGGCATAGCCTTCCTTGGCCAGGTCACCCTTGAGCACGTTGAGGGCAGCCGCTTCGCCGCCCGACGTCCACCAATGCAGCATCTGCACTTCCTTGACGTCCTCGGCATGGGCCGAGAAAGCAAAGGTCGTCGCCAGAGCCGTTCCGATAAGCAGTTTGCGCAACATGTACTACCTCCCTTGTTGCATTACACGACCGGTGGAAGCCCACCGGGTTCTTCCAAACTCAGCCGACCCACCAACCGGTGCGCTGGCCGCGATGAAACTGGATTGTCTTTTCCTCGGTATAATCCTCGACAGCGCGTTTGCCGAGTTCGCGTCCGATGCCGGACTGCTTGTAGCCCCCGAATGGCAGCTCGGGGTAGCCTTCCATGAATGTGTTCACCCAAACCGTTCCCGAACGCACACCACGCGCCACCGACATACAGGTGTCGATGCTGGCGCTCCACACCCCTGCCGACAGACCATAGGGCGTGTTGTTGGCGATGTGCAACGCCTTTTCAATCGTTTCAAAAGTCAGCACGGAGAGCACGGGCCCGAACACTTCCTCACGCGCAATCGCCATGTCCTCGGTAACGCCGCTAACAATCGTCGGATCGAGGTATTGGCCGGCGTTGGAGGCCAGCTGGCCACCGCCGCTGTAGACATTGCTGCCGTCTTTCGCCGCTGCCGTGACGTAACCCGCGACTTTACTCAGATGATCGGCGGAAATCATCGCGCCGACCTTGGTGCGGTCGTCGAGCGGATCGCCGACCGCTACCTTGGCGGTCAGGGCCTTCACCGCCGCGAGGAAGTCTTCGGCGATCGCCTCATGCACGATCAACCGGCTGCCAGCATTGCAGCACTCGCCGGCGTTGAAGAAGCCACCGAAGACAGCCGCATCGGCGGCAGCCTTGAGGTCGGCATCGGGGAAGACGATCTGGCCGTTCTTGCCGCCGAGCTCCATCGAGACTTTCTTAAGTGAATCCGACGCTGCCGCCATGGTCGTCTTGCCGACGCGGGTCGAACCGGTAAAGGACACCATCTCGACCAAGCGATGACTGACCATCGGCGCGCCGACATCGGCACCCAGTCCGGCCAGGATGTTGACGACGCCGGCAGGCAGGCCGGCCTGCATCAGTATGTCGCCGAGCACGAAGGTCGAGGCCGAGGTCATTTCGCTCGGCTTGACGACTGCCGTGCAGCCGGCGGCGAGCGCGAAGGGCAGTTTCTGGCTGACGATCAGGAAGGGGAAATTCCACGGTGTGATGATCGAGACGACACCGATCGGCTCGCGCAGCACGACACCCAACATGGCGTCACCGAGATTGGCGTAGCTCTCGCCATGCAGCGTGCGGGCGAGCGAAGCGGCATAGCGCCAGATGTCAACGGCGCCGCCAATCTCGCCGCGCGCCTGGGCGATCGGCTTGCCGGATTCCAGCGCATCGAGCCGGGCGATGTCTTCCAACCGGGCCTCGATGAGGTCAGCCGTTCTGAGCAGGATCGCGGCCCGTTCACCCGCCTTCATGCGCGGCCAGGGGCCGGTCTCGAAGGCCTTGTGCGCGGCCTGCACCGCCGCTTCCACCTCTGCCGTGCCGGCCTGCGCATATCGCGAGACGGTGAAGCCGTGGCCGGGGCTGTTGCGCTCTAGCATGCGACCATCGCGGGCATCGACAGGCTTGCCGTCGATCAGGAGCTTGTAAGCCTTCGGCGCCTTGGACGCCTCAGTCGGCATGGAAATGTTTAGCGGTGCGTTCATCGTGCTTTCTCTAGGATCTCGAAAAGGCAGGCTTCTGCTTGGCCTTGAAGGCGCCGACGCCGGCCTGGAGGTCGCCGGTCAGCGCAATGAAACCGCTGGCAAGGGCTTCCGTTGCGGCCGCACTTTCCTCGCCTTCGGCGACTGCGATCATCAGCTTGGCGGCTTCGGTTGCGAGCGGCCCGCGCTGGGCGATTTTTTCGGCCCACGTCTTGGCCTCTGCCAGCGCCTGGCCGGTCTCGACCATGCGGTCGACGATGCCGAGGGCGAGCGCGCCAGGGGCGGCAAAGACTTCGCCGCCGAGCGCCATGCGGCGCACGGTCTGCGCACCAAAGCGGCGCACGGCGCGCTGCGTGCCGGACCAGCCGGGGACGACGCCGATCGAGGTTTCGGGGAAGCCGAGCTTCACCTGCGTTTCCGCGATACGGAAGTCGCAGGCCACCGCCAGCTCCAGTCCGCCGCCCAACGCATGGCCGGAGAGCACGGCGATGGTCGGTTGCCTGAGCCGCGCCAGCCGGTCGAAGACGCGGTGGCCGTAGCGCACCCATTGCACCTGGAAGTCGGCGGCGCTCATCTGCGCCCAGGCCTCGACGTCGCCGCCGGCGCAAAACCCCTTGCCTTCGCCGCGAACCAGCACGACGCGCACGCCCTCAGCCATCTCGGCTTCGTCGAGCGCAGCTTCCAGCGCGCGCAGCATGGGAATGTCGAGCGCGTTGAACTTTTCCGGCCGGCGCAGCGTGACGATGCCGATGGCGCCGTCTTGCTCGAAGGTGACGAGGCGCTCAGCCATGCGCGCCTCCGAGCGAGGCGCCGCCATTGAGCGACAGGCCGATCGGGCGGTCCTGGTAGAGGGCTGCCGGTGTCACCTCGAGATCGTTGGCGACGGCGAGCGGTGTTTCGGACTGCGCCAGCACATCGCGTTCGAGATCGATCCCCGGCGCCAGTTCCGTCACCATCAGGCCGTCCGGCGTCAGCTTCATCACGCAGCGCTCGGTGACATAGGTGATGTCCTGTCCCTGCGCGACTGCACGCTTGCCCGAGAAAGAAATGTGCTCGACCTCGTTGACCACCTTCTTGACCTTGCCTTCCGCGTCGATGCGGATGCCGCCATCGGCCAGCGACAGTTTTGCGCCGGCATTGAACAAGCCGGAGAAGACGATCTTTTTCGCCCGCGCGGTAATGTCGACGAAGCCGCCGGCGCCGGCAGTGACATGCGGCCTTGCCGAAAGCTTCGACACATTGACCGAGCCGTGGCGGTCGATCTGCAGGAAGGAGAGCAGCGAGGCGTCGAAGCCGCCGGCCTGGAAATAAATGAACTGGTGCGGCGAGGGCATGATTGCCTCGGCGTTGGAGGCGCAGCCGAACTTGAAGTCGAGCAGCGGCACGCCGCCGACGGCGCCCTGTTCGATCACCCAGGTGACCTTGCCGTGCTGGCCTTCCTCAAGCAGGATGCGCGGCACGTTGGCCGAGATGCCGAAGCCGATGTTGACGGCCATGCCGTCGCTGAGTTCCATCGCAACGCGGCGTGCGATCACCTTCTGGATGTTCATCTCCGGCGTGCGGAAGGTCGACAGCGGCCTGAAGATCTCGCCGGAAATCGCTGGGTCGTAAGGCGTCAGTGTCGTCTGCAACTGATCCGGCGCAACCACGATATGGTCGACCAGCACGCCGGGCACGCGCACGTCATGCGGCTTCAGTGTGCCGTTTTCGACGACGCGTTTGACCTGCGCAATGACGATGCCGCCATTGTTGCGGGCGGCGAGCGCCTGTTCGAGGCCGCCGAGATAGGCGCCCTCATGCTCATAGGTGAGGTTGCCGCGTTCGTCTGATGTCGTGGCGCGGATGATCGAGATGTTGGGCACGATCGAGCGGAAATAGAGCCATTCCTCGCCGTCGAACTGCTGCACGGAGACGATCGGCTCGCTGGCTGCGGCATTCATGGCGCAGCCCTGATGGCGTGGATCGGCGAACGTGTCGAGACCGACCTTGGTCAGCACCCCCGGGCGCTTGGCGGCGGCCTCTCGGTGCATGTCGAACAGGATGCCGGACGGCACATTGTAGGCGGCGACCGAATTGTCGCCGATCATCTTCCAGATCTGCGGCGGCTCGGACGAGGACGGGCCAGAGGGGTAGGAGCCGCAAAGCGTGCGCTTCAACAGGCCGGGTTTGGCGAGATGATCGATGCCCTTGATGCCATACATGTCGCCGGCGGCGATCGGGTGCAGCGTGGTGATATTCTTGGGGTGGCCCTCCGCGTCGAAGCGCTCGCCGATGGCGGCCAGCACCGCATCCGGGCAGCCGAGGCCACTCGATGACGAGACGGACACGGTCATGCCGTCTTCTATGAGGCCGGCGGCTTCGGCGGCGGAGACGAGCTTGCTCACTTGGCGCTCCCCAGCTTGGGATCGATGGTGACCGCCTTGCCGGATTTTTCCGACTGCAATGCCGCTTCGGCCGAGGCCAGCGACCAGACGCCGTCCTCGCCGGTGGCCGATAGCTGGCCCTTGCCGCGGATCGCATCGTGGAATTGGCGCAGCGACCTGACGTAGAGATCTTCGCGCTCGAAGCTCAGCTCTTCCTCGCCCTTGGCGGTGCGCAGCAGCACCGATCCGACCGGCTTCTGCGTCATGACATTCCTGGCGATCAGCGAGCCTTCGGAGCCATGCACCTCGAAGCCGGTATCCGCGAATTTCGTGGTGAAGCCCTCATGCGACTGGGCGATGACGCCTGACCGGAAACGCCAGATGCACATTGCACCATCTTCCAGGCCGCTGCCTGCCATGCCGGCCGACTGGGTAAAGGCCGATATCTCGATTGGATCGTCGCCAAGCACGAAGCGCAGCGTGTCGGCATCGTGCACGGTGATGTCGAGCACCACGCCGCCGCCGGCCTCAGGCCTGGTGATGCGCCAACCCTGCAGGTTCTCGGGCAGGTAGACGGAATGGAAGACGCGCGCGGCGATCAGCTTGCCGATGCGGCCGGCCGATATGGCGTCGCGCATGGCGCGGTGGGCGCCGGCATTGCGCAGATGGTGGTTGGTGCCAAGCACGGTTCCGGCTGCCTTGGCGGCGGCGACCATGGTGCGCGCATCGGCGCTGGTCAGCGCCAACGGCTTTTCGCACAGAACATGCTTTCCCGCCTTGATCGCGGCCAGCGCCTGTTCGAGATGCAGTTCATTGGTGGTCGAGATGTAGACGGCGTCGATGTTGGTGCCGAGAAGGTCGTCCAGCGTCGAGACGGCAAGCGGAATGTTGTTTTCTCGAGCATAGGTATTGGCGCGCTCGGGGCTGGAGCTCATCACCGCTGATATCTCGCCATCAGCTTGCGCTCGGATGGCGTTGATCATGAATTGTTTGGCGATCGTGCTGGCGCCGATCAGTCCCCATCTGACGCTCATGCGGCGTCTCCCATTCCTGCAGGCCTGTTCTGGGTGCGGCGATCGGGACCGCAGCTTTCCCTGACGACCAGATTGACGGCGCCGATATGATCCTCGGCGCGTGTGGTGCGCGACTGGATCATCTTCAGCATGACGTGCGCGGCACGCTCGCCGAGACCGGGGGTATCCACCGAAACACTGGTCAGCGCCGGCATGTAATGCTCGGCCTCGACCACGTCGTCGAAACCGACGACGGCGAAATCCGCCCCCGGTTCCAGTCCGCGCTTGCGCAGCGCCAGCATAACGCCGAAGGCGACGGCGTCGTTGAAGCACAGCGCCGCCGTCGGCGGCTCGGCCATGGCAAGGGCGGTTTCCAGGCAGGCGATGCCGCCCCTGCGGCTGGTCTCGCCTTCGACGACAAGCACGTCGCGCCTGGCAATGCCTGATGTCTCGCAGGCTTCGCGAAAACCGCCCAGGCGCTCCTGATAGACGACCAGATCGGCGGTGCCGCCGAAGAAGGCCAGCCGGCGATGGCCCTTGCCGATGAGATGGGCGGCCGCCAGGTACGCGCCGCGATGATTGTCGGGCGCAATCACCGGGATGCGGCTGTCCGGCAGCCGGCGCATGGCAAAGACGACCGGCACACCTGCCGTCTCAAGGCGGCGGAAGGCGCCCGGCGTGGTGCCGCGCGCCGGTGACACGATCAGCCCGGCGACGCCCTGTTCCATCAACGACTTCAGGACTTCTTCCTGGCGCACCGGATTTTCCGCCGTGTTGGCGATGAAAGGCACGATGCCAGCCGACTGGAAGACACGCTCCATGCCGACCGCCAGCTCGGCAAAAAAGGGGTTGGTGAGATCGTTGATGACCATGCCGATGACGTTGGAGTGGGCCTTGCGCAGATTGGCGGCGCCGCGGTTGTAGACATAGCCGACATCCTCGATCGCCTTGCGAACCTTGCTGGCTGTCTCAGGTCTGATCAGCCCGCTGCCCTGGAGCACGAGTGAGACCGTCGATTTGGACACGCCGGCTTCGCGGGCAATGTCGAAAATCGTCGCCTTGGCCCGGCTGGCCATCCAGATAGTCCTCCCGGTGTTCTGTTCGAATTAATTGGAACGTTCTAAACGCCGGCCTCACTGAGAGTCAATCGGGATTTCCGCAAAACCCGAAAAAGTGATTGTTCCGGCCTTAAAGTCGAATAAGGCAAGGGGCTGCGTGTTGCGCCGCAGCATCCAACGTTGTCAATTCCCGGAATCGTAAAGCTTCTTGATTTATTGGAACGTTCCATTTATAGGCGCTGGCAAAGGGAGAATTTCATGGACATCACCTTGCCCGGGGAAGGTGGCCGCCACGCTCGCTATCGGCTCGTCGGCCAGCCGGCTGAGCCGGTTATCGGGGCGCGGTTTTCGCGCATCGCCTATGCCGCCGCCCATGTTGTGGCCGATCCGCTTGCAATGACCGACCCATGGTCGCAGCCCGCGGTCGACTGGGACAAGACGATGGCGTTCCGTCATCATCTGTGGCGGCTCGGCTTCCGCATCGCCGAGGCGATGGATACCTCGCAGCGCGGCATGGGTTTCGACTGGGAAAATGCGAAGGAATTGATCCGGCGCTCGATCGCCGAGGCACGCAGCGTCGAAGGCGCCGACCTCGCTTCCGGCGCCGGCACCGATCATCTGGCGCCGGCGGCTGCCAGAACGCTCGATGATGTCATTGGCGCCTACGAGGAACAGTTCGCTTTCATCGAGGGCCAGGGTGGCAAAGCGATCATGATGGCCAGCCGGGCGCTGGCCGCGGTGGCGAAGGCGCCGGACGACTATCTCAAGGTGTACGACCGCATCCTCAGCCAGGCCTCCGGCAAGGTCATCCTGCACTGGCTGGGCGACATGTTCGATCCGGCCCTGAAGGGCTATTGGGGTAGCGGCAATTTCGAGGCAGCGCTCGACACCGTCGTCGCCATCATCGAGCGCCATGCAGATAAGGTCGAGGGCATAAAGATATCGCTCCTCGATGCCGGCAAGGAAGTCGCCTTGCGCAACCGCCTGCCGAAAGGCGTCGTCATGTTCACCGGTGACGATTTCAACTACCCCGAGCTGATCGCCGGCGACGGCGAACGGCATTCACACGCGCTGCTGGGCATATTCGACGCCATCGCGCCGGTCGCCAACGCGGCCTTGGCGAAGCTGACTGACGGCGACCGCGCCGGCTATGACGCGCTGATGGCGCCAACGGTGCCGCTGTCGCGGAGAATCTTCGAGGCGCCGACTGAGTACTACAAGGCCGGCATCATCTTCATGGCCTGGCTCAACGGCCACCAGGACCATTTCGCCATGGTTGGCGGCATGCAATCGGCGCGCGGCATCCTCCACTGTTGCGACATCTTCCGCCTTGCCGACCGGGCAGGGTTGCTCGCCGATCCCGAGCTTGCGCTGACCAGAATGAAGCATTTCTGCGCGGTTTCGGGTGTCTGAGAACGGCACAATCGGCGGCTGAAAAGTATCCCCCACATGGGGGATTTGCCTTCTCGCTTCAAATCTGTATTCCGTTGCCGGGATTAGATGCGGACGAATGCGGCAATGACGGAAAAAGTGGCGCTCATCACCGGTGTAACCGGGCAGGACGGGGCCTATCTTGCAGAACTGCTTCTGCAGAAGGGCTATATTGTCCATGGCGTCAAACGCCGCTCGTCCTCGTTCAACACCGAGCGCGTTGACGACATCTATGTCGATCCGCACGAGCGCGGTGCGCGCTTCTTCCTGCATTATGGCGACCTGACCGACGCAACCAATCTCATCCGCCTGGTTCAGGAGACGCGGCCCAGCGAGATCTACAATCTCGGCGCCCAGAGCCATGTCCAGGTGAGTTTCGAGACGCCCGAATACACCGGCAATGCCGATGCGCTGGGCACGCTCAGGCTGCTGGAGGCGATCCGCATCCTAGGCATGGAGAGGTCGGTCCGTTTCTACCAGGCCTCGACCTCCGAGCTTTACGGCAAGGCGCGCGAAATCCCGCAAAGCGAAACGACGCCGTTCCATCCGCGCTCGCCCTATGCCGCAGCCAAGCTCTATGCCTACTGGATCACGGTCAATTACCGCGAGGCCTACGGCATGTTCGCCGCCAACGGCATCCTGTTCAACCACGAAAGCCCGACGCGCGGCGAAACCTTCGTCACCCGAAAGATCACGCGGGCCGTCGCCTCGATCCGGCACGGCCTGCAGGACACGCTCTATCTCGGCAATCTCGACGCCAAGCGTGACTGGGGCCATGCGCGCGACTATGTGGAAGGCATGTGGCGTATCCTGCAGCACAGCGAAGCCGACGATTTCGTGCTGGCGACCGGCGAAGCGCATTCAGTGCGCGAATTCGTCGAACTGGCGTTTGCCGAGACCGGTCGCACTATTCGCTGGCAAGGCGAAGGAGTCGACGAGGTCGGTGTCGATGCCGGCTCGGGCGCTGTGCTGGTGCGCATCGATCCGCGCTATTTCCGGCCGACCGAGGTCGACCTTTTGCTCGGCGACCCCGCCAAGGCCAAGGCAAGACTTGACTGGTCGCACACGACCGGCTTCAGGGATCTGGTGGCGGAAATGGTGCAGGCCGATCTGGCGCGCGCTGCCGTCGGCACGCGGCAGAGCAGCCGTTCCGCGTGAGGCAGGCCGATGGACGCGACATTTGAGCTGAAAGGCAAGCGCGTCTTCGTCGCCGGGCATTCCGGCATGGTTGGTTCAGCCGTCGTGCGACGGCTGGCGAGCGAGGATTGCGAGGTGCTCACCGTATCGCGCGACAGGCTCGACCTGCTCGACCAGGCGGGGGTGCAGCGCTGGATGGCCGAGCACAGACCGGATGCCGTGGTGATGGCGGCCGCCAAGGTCGGCGGCATCCTGGCCAATGACAGGTTCCCGGTCGATTTCCTGCAGGACAATCTGATCATGCAGAGCAATGTCATCGACAGCGCCTTTCGCTGCGAGGTGGGCAAGCTTTTGTTTCTCGGCTCGTCCTGCATCTATCCCAAGCTCGCGCCACAGCCGATCCCGGAAGACGCTCTGCTGACCGGCCCGCTCGAGCCCACCAATGAATGGTATGCGGTCGCCAAGATTGCCGGGCTGAAACTGTGCCAGGCCTATCGGCGCCAGTATGGCGTCGATTACATCTCGGCGATGCCGGCGAACCTTTACGGTCCAGGCGACAATTTCGACCTGCAGAGCAGCCATGTGGTGCCGGCTCTGATGCGAAAGGCGCATACGCTGGCACTAAGCGGCGGCACGAGGCTCGAGGTGTGGGGCTCGGGCACGCCGCGGCGCGAATTCCTGCATGTCGACGACGCTGCCGACGCGCTGGTCTGGCTGTTGAAGAATTATGCCGGCGACAGCCACGTCAATGTCGGCTCGGGGGAGGATGTCACCATTGCCGAGCTCGCCCAAACCGTCGCATCCGTCGCCGGCGTCGAGGCTACGATCGCCTTCGACACGACCAGGCCGGACGGCACGCCGCGCAAACTGATGGATGTGTCGCGGCTGTTTGCAACGGGATGGCGCCCGCGATACGCGCTTCGCAGTGGATTGGAACAGACATATGCGTGGTTTCTCCAGCATGTTGAAAAGGGTGACGTCCGCCTCGGCGCGGCCTGATCCCAATTCTCGGCATGCAAAGTTGATTGCCGCGACCAGGGATGACGGGCTGGGCGGCCGGTTCCTGGCCATGGTCAATGCAAAAGCGCTTGCCGATGCGACAGGCCACCGGTTTGGATTCACCTGGAAGAAAGCCGTCTCTGACAAGACGTTTCATACCGTCGATACGGTCGACAAAATATTTGATCCCGAATTCATCGAGAAACACTGGCTGGGCGAAAAGATCAGGGAGACGGATCTCGAGGTTCTCAAGAAAGGGAAATTCACCCGCGCAAGCCTGAATGCGTCAGCCCGCCGCCGAAGCTTATTTCGCGGCTGGCTTTGCAACGATTTCAACGTTCTGGAGTCTTTTCGCGACAGGGGAAAGCCGCTCGCGACATCCGAAACGATCAGGACGATCGGCTTTGCCGAGCCGGTGAACCACGCGCTGCGCGCGGCCCAGTCCTGTCAATTTCCGGGGCAAATGGCCGGACTGCATCTGCGCAGCGGCGATATCGTTCGCGGCAAATACCGTTCGATGCTGACTTTCAACGGCAAGGTGATCCCTGCGGCGCTGGCCAAGGCGATTGTCGCCGAGCTCGCGTCACGAGGCATGGCGACGCTGCTGGTCGGCCAGGATCGTGCGACGCTCGACTATCTGAGGTCGCAAACCGGCGCCTTGCTGACCGACGATTTCGGCGCCAACGAGTTCGAGGACCAGACGCTGAGGGCTTTTTTCGAGATGGCGCTTCTGGTGCGCTGCCAACGTATCTATGCCGGCAGCAGCGTGTTCGCATCGGTGGCCTCGGTGATGGGCGGCTCTGCGCGCATCAAGACCACCGCGCTGTTCAGCCCGCCCCGGGCGGCGCAGCTCATGCTCGAAGAGCTGGCGCAGCATCACGTCGACTATCATCCGCTCGAGGCTGCCTTCGGCTATTTATCGGCGTTCCTGGCCATCGAGGACGAAATCAGCCCGGCCAGAGCAAGGGAGATTCTTGGCAAAGGCTATGCGCTCGATCCTGAAAACGATGCCTATGCGCTCAAGATCGTGGCCTCTTATTTTCGCGAGAAGGATTACGCTGCAGGCGAAGCCATTTTGAAATCGTGCATGACGGCACAAATTCGAGGCGAGTCCCAAGGTGCCGCTGCCGATGCTTGTGGCCTTGTCGCGCAAGACGGTGCATGGCCACGCCATGGGCAAGGATTTCGCGTCCTACGGTGCCGCGGCCAGGGCCGGCCACCCCTATGCCGCGGCGTGCGCGGCCTATATTCTGCATGAGGCACTGGAGGACATGGAGTCGGCATCGAGCATGGCCACGATAGCGATTAAGGCTGAACCCAAAAATAGAATCTTCAAGCAGGTCGCGCGGCAGATGGGGTCAGGTGCATCAGGTAAGTCTGGCCGGCTATCGCAACTGCGATAGCGGCTCCGGAAGGCAGGCATAAGTATTTAGCCCCTTCGCCACCGCCAGAAGGGTGCGATGCCTTCGTCCGGGTGGAAAAGAGGCTTTGCGGCTTCCGCCTCGGCGGCGGAAATCGTCGCCTCAGGGTCGTGGCGCACCAGATCCAGCAACAGCGGCCAACGTCGGTCCGCGTCGATCGCTTCCGTGGCTTGCCGGCTGTCGATATTGGCCGCCAGCCAATGCAGAGCGTCAACCAGTCCCTGTCCCTGGTCTGCCCGGTGCTGCCAGAGGTCGTCACCGATCGAGGTCAGGAGGCGCGCCAGTGTCGTCCAGCCCTGCAGAGTAAACAGGGTATAGTGTATGGGCCGA
Source organism: Mesorhizobium sp. PL10 (assembly GCF_053714315.1). Taxonomy (NCBI): domain Bacteria; kingdom Pseudomonadati; phylum Pseudomonadota; class Alphaproteobacteria; order Hyphomicrobiales; family Phyllobacteriaceae; genus Mesorhizobium; species Mesorhizobium sp. PL10. Next base: position 104,785 of record NZ_JBSKBR010000004.1, read on the forward strand.
GTGCGGGCTAGTTCCTTCGGCAGTGAACCGTCCGACGCGATCTGATCTGCCAATCTCTCCCTGGCATGAAGTCCGATCCCCGCCAGCGTGGTGCTATCACCCAGGAAAGCTGCGATCGATGCCCGCTGCAAATCGTAAAAGACGCCATGGTTGTTGGCGCGGTAGGACTCCGTCACAGCGGCGGGCGCGGTATCCAGCCATTTGGCGTACGAACCGAGCCAGGATCTGAACGTTTCGCGCTCCGTTGCGTCCAATGCGCCGGCACGCTCAATCAGACGAACAGCATCGAGGAAGAAATAGAGATCCTTGAGCTCGATAATGCCGGTCCCGTTGCCTTCATTGTCGTCGTGGCCGAACCGGACCTGCGCGTATCGCATATGCGGGTTCATCCTTGTAGCGGGGTCGATGAACCAGGTGCGGATCAGCTTGGCGGCGTGGCTGGAATAGCTTGGTTCGTCAAGCACTGTCGCCGCCAGCGCAAGCACGGTGGTGTCGTCAAGCAATCGCTGCAAGCGGGTGCGATCGTAGGTCTCGCTGCCGGCTTCGTAGAGTGCGGTGCCGGGTGCGCGCTCGCCGTCGCGCCGAATGAAGGGCAGGCCATCAGGGCTGTGGGGATCGGGCCACCAATAGGGCCCCGGTTGGAAATAATCGTGTCGGTCGCCGCTCGGCCCTACTGATGTCTTGTCCGTCACACTGAACGGACCTCGGGTGAGCGCCTGGTCAGCGCAGAGCCGCAGATGCTGCCGAAGGCCGGCGTCCTTGTTCCTTGAGGCGGCGGCGAGCGCCTTCTCGTCGTAGAAAACCAGCTGTGACGTATCGAGCCTTGCGGAGATTACAGCGGCGTCGCAACGGTCGATCATGGTGATGATCGCCTCGTCGCGGCTGAACGAGCGGGCAACGAATCCGGCCCGGCCGATTTCAAGATGCGCGCGCCCGGAATCCAGGCGCGCCACCCAGCCGGCAGTCTGGAAAAGTCCTGAATCCGCCGATGGGGGCGGGCGCGGGAAATCCCACGGGTCGTCGCGAAATCGGTCCCAAAGCCCGGGAATGCCGAGCCGCCACAGCATTTCAACCTTGGGCCGGCGCCCGTAGGGATGAGTTTCGTCGAACAACTCGGTCGTATCGGCCCTGAATATGATCTGCGGCTCTTCATTCGCCGGCGGGTTGAAATTCTCTTCGAGCAGGGCCGTGTTGTCGACGATGCGCGCCATCGGTACGATGACATAGGGCAGATACGGCCTCGCCTCGATTGCCCGGCGTATCTGCCTGAACGCCTGCTCGGTCAGAAAACAGTTTCCGTCCCATGGCATCAGCCACTTCGCCCGCGTGCGGGCCATCTCGAGCGCTTTGTTGCGGGCGCCGTTGTTGTTCATCAAATAGCGGTTCTTGCTGCTTCTGATGAGCGTTTCGTAACGTGCCGCCGTGAGTTCAGCCGATCGGCTGCCTTTGCTGGAAAACCGGAGCTCTTTTGCCGACAGCCTGTCGATGTCCCAAGGAATTCTGCCATAGGCGTCGAGATTGAAAGGGATGCGGTGAAAGCTCTGGCCACGGCCCTCCAGCAGCCCGACGATGCGAACCTCCTCTTCGGGATCGGCTATCCGATTGACGATCCAGAACTTGTCGCAGTCAGGAAAGGCCGGCTCATTGTCCAGGATGAAGCTGGCATTGTCGAAGGACTGACCCTTGCGGTGCCGCGGCTCGAGATCGTTGCCGATGATGCGGACGAGCATGAAGCTGTCCTTCGCCGCCGCAATCGGCAAGGCAGGGTAAGCGTCACGCGTCGCCCTGAGGCGAAGCCTGACATCGCGCCTGTGCTCGAATGTTCGCTTTGCCGCAACCAGCACGCCGCCAAGTCTCGAACCCGGCGATTGGAGATATTTCCTCGCCCGCTTGAGTTCGAGGTAGATGCGTTGCCACGTCGGTTTCCGCTGCGCCGGAGTTGACGTCATGGCCACCCGCCTGAGCGAGCACGCCAATGGTCGGGGATAATCGACCATCCTGATGTCGTTGTTCGCATTGTTCCCCCCGAACATCGCGCCTGTTCCCAGCCTTAAGGCCATCGCGCCCGCTCGTCACGACTGAAAATTCGTCCAGGCATTGTCGCGCCAGCTCACCAGCCTGCGCAGGGAAGGCCTTGCCGGCAATTCAGTTTTGCTCGTGAACCATTTCGTTGCCGCACGCGACCAAGCGCTGTGTAGCAAACACGGTCCATCGCGGAGAACGTCCATGTCTATCACTTCAAGAAACGTCCTTCTCGCCGTCATCGCCGTTTCGGTGCTGGCGGGGTGTCAGACGGCGCCGCCGAGGGAATGCGGGAAGACCAAGCCTGGTGTCACCTACAACGGCAAATGCTGCGGCATCGGCACCCCGTGCCGTGAAGGCAGTAACAATCCTCATGACAAGCCCGACAGGCCCGATCCGCGGCCGCAATGATCCACGAGCCTGAATCGTCCCGGCTCGCGCCGGGACGTTTCCCTCACCCCCTGACCGGATGCAGTTAAGGATTGGGGGACCGCTATCCGGTTTTCCCTTAGATACCCTAGGTCAGATTGCGCCGAACGGCTGAAAGAAATCGCGAAGCCCGAGAAGACCGGGCGTTCAGATTATCGTCTTCTGCGGCGGGTGGGTTTCCTTTAACAATGGGAAGTGCTTTGTTCCGTACCCCAATCGACAAAGGTCAGGTGGCAAGGCCAGTGAGACAGGCCTACGACTTAGATGCTGTGGTAGAAAAGTTGAAAGCTAAGCCGAGGTTTAAGCGCTTGGTTGATTCTATCGGTCGCTATCGATCTGCCTGCTCCATCTACGAAGATTTGAGGTCTGCAAATGGAGCATTGAGGACACTTTCGGCAATCGAAAGCGATGCAGACAGCCGCGCCTCTTTTGGAGCCGCGTTAACATCTTTTGCCATTATCATGTATTGCCGAGCTGCGGTCTCTGATCAGCAAGGCCGACATAAAGTGGATGCCACCAGAGAGTTTTCGCCTGATCAGAAAGCTCGCCATCAAGCCATTGCCAACCTGCGAAATAGCGTCGTGGCGCATTTCGGAAAGCCTCAGGGTATTCACGCCGAGAATTGGAACAAGGAGCGTGCCACGCTTCGCTTCGTAGACGATCAAGGCGGTGTTAGATTTGTATTTGACCGAGCAAATTACCTCAAGGACGCCGTAACTGATTTATATGATATCGTCGCCACTGCGACCGTCACGACTGAGAAAATCATTGAAGAGCGTGCAGATAAGATGGGCGAGGAGTTCGTCAAGTTAGAAGGCGATGCCGATCTATCGAAAGCGCTGTCGGATTCGCCGTTCCTACCGGAGGAGTTTTTTAAAGCTCCAGAAAGCCTCGAAGAGTATTGGAGTGGTCACGCTTCACCTCGCGAAGTGTACACGCCAAAGCCAAGTTGAAGGACCAGCTCCCGCGCAGCATTTTCGTGCTGGTCGCAAACCTTTTGGCCGCCACCTTTCACGCGCCGCATCTTTTTGAGGCCATTCAGTATGAGCATTCTCGCGTAACCGACATCCTGGCCGCACAGTCGCTGCGCTACTCAGCTAACTCGAACTTTGTCCCGGCGACGCAGGCTTGCCTACGCAATGTGGTCCGCTGCGGCCCGACCTATCGGGCCCACAGCGTCAGCAAGCAATGGGCGCGCTGTGCAATCGGGTTTCTGTGTCAGACAGAAAGGTGACTCAGCTAAGTTATTCAAAGGATGGTGGGCGTGACAGGGATTGAACCTGTGACCCCTGCAATGTCAATGCAGTGCTCTCCCGCTGAGCTACACGCCCATCCGAAGCCGCGCATACACCATTTTTGATCCAGCGCGTCAATAGCCGGAAAAGGGAAAGAAAGGCTCGTTTTGTCGCGCCGTAGGCAAGCGGCCGCATCGCACTGGGCGTGCTTCAGGCGGCCTGCAGCATTTTTTCGACCTCGTTGACGAGATCGCGCAGATGGAAGGGCTTCGACAGCACCTTGGCGTCTTTCGGCGCCTTGGAATCGGGGTTGAGCGCGACGGCCGCGAAACCGGTGATGAACATCACCTTGAGGTCGGGATCGATCTCGGTGGCGCGGCGGGCAAGCTCGATGCCGTCCATCTCCGGCATGACGATATCGGTCAACAGCAAGGAGAAGGGTTCCTCGCGCAGCCGCTCATAGGCGCTGGCGCCATTGTCGAAATCGCTGACTTGGTAGCCGGCCCGCTCCAGTGCCTTGACCAGGAACCGGCGCATGTCGTCGTCGTCTTCCGCCAGCAGAATGCGTGCCATTGTGTCCCGTCCGAATCACCCCACCCAAGCCTGCCGTCCGGCAAGCCCGTTAACCATCCTGTATATGAGGAGGTGACGGTAAACATCAAGTGAACGCCGGTGGCATTAATCCTGATTTGACGGGCTTCCTGACATGCCGAAATGCTGGACATGCGGCCGATGAGGTGGCAGTTTCCCATCATGATGCATTGCTGTTTCCGGGTTCGTTCAAATTGACGACGGCAGCCGAGGATTTTTCGGTCGTTCCACCCTTCGAAATCCGATCGGGCGCCGAGCAGCGCGTTCCCTTCGTCTTCAACTCGCCGCATAGCGGGCGCTACTATCCCGACCGCTTCCTGGCCATGGCCAGGCTCGACCGCAACGCCATTCGCCGTTCCGAGGATTGCTATGTCGACGAGCTGTTCGGCGGTGCCGTGGCACTCGGCGCGCCGATGCTGGCGGCGAATTTTCCGCGCGCCTATCTCGACGTCAATCGCGAACCGTGGGAGCTCGACCCGCGCATGTTCGCCGAGCCGGTGCCGTCCTTCTGTAACATCCGCTCGGCCCGCGTCGCCGGCGGGCTCGGCACCGTGCCCAAGCTGGTGGGCGAGGGGCTCGACATCTATTCCGGCCGCCTGCCGCTGGCGGAGGCCGTCCAGCGCATCGAGGCCGTCTACAAACCCTTTCACGAGACGCTGAAGCGGCTATTGACCAGAACCCATGCGAGGTTCGGCTATGCCGTGCTGATCGACTGCCATTCGATGCCGGCGAGCATCAGGGTGGGCGAGAGCGGTTTGCGGCCTGATTTCATCGTCGGCGACCGTTTTGGCATCTCGGCCACGGCTGCGCTGACCGAGACGGCGATCGGCCTGCTGATCGGCATGGGTTATACCGTCGCCCACAACAAACCCTATGCCGGCGGCTTCATCACCGAGCATTACGGCCGGCCGGCGCGCCATCTGCATGCGCTGCAGATCGAGGTCAATCGCGGGCTCTACATGAATGAGCGGACGTTCCAGAAATCGGCTGGTTTCCATGCGCTGGCCGACGATATGGCGCGTTTTTCGGCCGACCTGATGGCAATGCCCGATGACCATTTCATCGACCTGCCGCTGGCCGCTGAATGACGCTGGAGCGGCGGCTAATTGTGGGATCCCGCGCCAGCCACGCCTCGGCGTAAAAAAAGACCGCATCGTTTGCACGACACGGTCGAAGTCTAGGGAGGAAACGCCCAAGGAGGGCATGGACAGGAAAACCTGTCCGAGAACAAATTTATTGTGCGATGCACAAATGTCAATCGAATTCGGGCTTATTTAATTCACTCTGATGTGGAAATTGCATTTGAACAGCGCCGATGTGACATTTTGGCAACGATTATCTCTGCGATAAATCGATAAACCGGCTTGTTTTGGTGCGAAAGTGCCGGCAGACCGGTCAGGCACTCTGCATGCGGGAGAATCAGGTGGACATCAGCATCGATTTCATACGCCGGATCGCGCAAGCGGCGGCGGCTGAAACCTTGCCGCGTTTCCGCGCGCAAGGCGCGGTGGCCAACAAGGAAAAAGGCAGTTTTGACCCGGTCACGGAAGCCGACCGCGAAGCCGAGCGCGCCATCCGGGCGCTGATATCGGCCGAGTATCCCGATCACGGCATTTTGGGTGAAGAGCATGGCAGCGAGAACATCTCCAGCAAGCATGTCTGGGTGATCGATCCCATCGACGGCACCCGCGCCTTCATCTCCGGGCTGCCGGTGTGGGGGACATTGGTCGGGCTCACGGTCGATGGCGACGCGGTCGCCGGCATGATGGCGCAGCCCTTCACCGGCGAGCTGTTTTACGCCAACGCTTCCGGTTCCCACTATGAAGGCCCCGGCGGCTCGCGCAAGCTCTCGACCCGCAAGACGACGAAGCTCGACGATGCGACCTTGTTCACCACCACGCCGGCGCTGTTCAAGGGCGAGGCGCGCCCACGCTTCGACCGGTTCGAAAAAGAGGTCCAGCTCGTCCGCTATGGCGCCGATTGCTACGCCTTTGCCATGATTGCCTCGGGCAGCGTCGACATCGTCGCCGATCCCGGATTGAAGCCCTATGACATCGTGGCGCTGATCCCGATCATCGAGAAGGCGGGCGGTGTCGTCACCACATTCGAAGGCGGCCCGGCGGAAAAGGGCGGCGATATACTGGCCGCGGCGACGCCGGAGCTTCATGCGGCCGCAATGGCTGCCCTGCGCGGCTGATACTTTTTGTTCGACGCAATTCCTCAGGGAAAAGCGCTACGCGCTTTTCCCTGGAACTGCTCTTAGCGCGGCTTGATCGAGCGCTGGAATTCCGCCGGCGTTCGTCCATAGACCTGCCTGAACGCCGCGCTGAAATGGCTGTGGCTGGAGAAGCCGAGGTCCATGCCGAGCGTCGTCAGATTGTCGTAGCGGCCCAGAAGGTCGAGCGCGCGCGCCAGACGCAGGCGCAGATGATAGCGATAGAGCGGCATCGCTTCGACCTGCTGGAAGACCTGCGTCAGATAAACCGATGATACCCCGACTTCGGCGGCGATCTCGGCCAGTGTCCAGCGCCGCGACAGGTCCGAGGACAGGACGAGCTTGGCGCGGTCGACCAGCTTCTGCCGGCCGGTGCTGGCGCCGGCGGCATGCGAGGTGCGCTCGCCGAGGGAGCGCCGCACCAGCGTCAGCGCCAGGGTTTCAGCCTCCAGCGTTTCGGCAATGTTGCGGCTCAGGCTGTGGCGCAGGACTGCCACCAGTGCCTGGGCCCGCGGGTCGATGCGGCGGCGCTGGCGACGAAACGCCAACGCGCTACCCGAGCGCAACTGCTGCTTGGGCGTCAGTTCCTGCAGTTGCGCCTCTTCGACGACGAGATCGAGACAGGAATCGCCACCCTCGACGGGGTGGCTGATCCGATACGACTCTGCCTCATTGAAGAACAGCAACTGGTTGGCTTCGGCGACCGCATCGTTGCGGCCGACGTGGCGCACAAAAACACCGCGATAGGGAAAAACCAGATGCGTGGCGGAGGTGCATTCCTCGTCGCTCTTGTGCCGGCATTCGCCGCTGCAGACGATGTCCCTTACCCTGACGGTACCGGTGTCCAGGAGTGTCTGTACCGTGAATTGCGACATGGCCGCGTTTCCTTTGCGCCGAAAGCTGTTGCGGCACTTTAGGCGATCGGCCTGCCCAGACCTGTCAGGAGACTTCACCTGTCAGCGCCTTCGCAACGGCCATGGCTCAGTCCCACAAGCGGCGCATATATTCCGTGTGGACCTCACCGCGCGACAAGCCGATGTCCTTGAGCTGTTCGTCGGTCATTTCGAGCAAGGCAAGGCGGCTTCGGCGCCTTTCCAGCTGACGGCCGATCCAGTTGGCCGCCAAGATGCAATGTGTCCGCAAGGACCGCCGGAAGGTCGCGGTTTGAGCTGTCGGCTGATGTGGCAGGCATTGTGCCGTCGCTGCATGATCGGGGCGCATCGCTCAGGCCTCCCCGTTGCCGATCACCGAGACGCCGGCCACTGAGGCGCCGGCTTCGTTCAGCGCTATCGCACATTCCTCGCAGCAGACCTCCACGGTCTTGCCGCCGACCTTGACGCGGATCGGGTTGGCGTCCAGCTGGCAGTCGCAGGCAGCGCAGGTTTTCTCGGTCATGATGTCATCTCCTTGGCGTTCAGTTCGACGCGGAGAGATGATCATTCCTGCATGGCGCCGGCTGTCAGAATCTTTAGCTGTTTGCCTGCGGCCGACGCCAATGGGCGGTCCTCCTGACAGGCTGTCAGCAGGCGCGAACTCAAGGCGCGCCGCAACCTGAAGCGATGGCGATCAGCCAGTGGGGTCGTCGTTGCCGGGAATGAAGGCATCGAAGGCGGCGAGCAACTGCTCGCGGTAGACATCGGCCTCCTGCAGAATCTCGTGCTTGGCGCCATCGATCATCAACAGCGAGCCGACGCGCAGACGCCTGGTGTAGGCTTCTACGGCCCTGGTCGACACGACCTGATCGGCGCCGGCGGCGATCATGAGCAGGGGGACCTGAATCTTCGCCATGAAGTCCGGCTCGCTGATGGCTTCGCTTGCCTTGATGGCGGCCTGCAGCCAGCGGATCGTCGGGCTGCCGAGCGCCAGTTGTGGATAGTCCTCGTAGATTTTCGTGTTGCGCTGATAGCGCACAGGGTCCGATGTCACCTTGTTGACGGCAAAGGGCAGGGTCTGCCTGGGTCTAGGCCCCCAGGCCGCATAGAGCCGGCCAAGGCCGAGAAAGCACAAAAACGAGCAGACGCGGCGCACCGTTTGTACAGACAGCGGAGAATCGGGCACCGTCAAGAACGGCGCGATCAGCACCATACGGCGTACCCGGTTGACCATCGACGGCGCGGCGAGCAGCGCGATCACGGCTCCGGTCGAATGGGCGAAGATGTAATACGGGCCGCGGCAATCGGGCAGTACGATGTCCTCGAAGAACTGTTCGAGGTCGCCGGTGTAGTCGTAGAAGGAGCGGACATAGCCGCGTTGCGGGTCTCTGATCAGCCGGTCCGAACCACCCTGGCCGCGCCAGTCGAGCGTGGCGACGCCGAGGCCGCGATCGGTAAGGTTGCGGATGGTCTCGAAATATTTCTCGATGCACTCGTTGCGGCCGGGCAGCAGGACGACCGTGCCCTTCAGCGGCCGGGTGACCGCGGCAAAAAGGCCGTAGCGGATCTTCTTGCCGTCGCGCGTGGTGAAGTAGCCGCCGGCGACATTTTGCGGCGGCGGGTTGCCTGGCGTGGGGTGGAAGAGGTCCGTCATTCGGCGCTTGCGTCTTCGTGGTGTCTCACCCGGCGGGGCGTCGGCATGGTGATAGACGTCAATGGATGAAAAGCAAAGGGAGGGCGCCCGGGGGGGCGGACGAACAACGAGTAAGGCCGGAAGCAGCCTGCGACGGCGTGCTTCCGGCCTCTGTCGATCCGGGAGGAAGGGACGTTACACCCGGTTCGGCTTCGTCGCGGCGCCTTCATCCGGCGCCGCCTGGTTCTTTATCCCGGCTGCACTCTAGCGCCGGCCGGCTGAACGGGCGCCGAAGCGGCGGTTCATCTGCCGTTCATCGACGCCTCAATTCACAACTCTTCAAAAATCCTTGAAATGCGCTTTTGCGCTCCCCAAATGTCGGATGCAGCCGCCGATGTCGGGGCTGCTGGTCCACGCGAAAACGCCTTTCCAGGGTTTCGCACCGGCCACACGCAAACCATGTTGCTCAAACAGGAGAACACCTCATGCGTCACGTTGATTTTTCCCCGCTTTATCGCTCGACGGTCGGCTTCGACCGCCTGTTCACCATGCTCGACTCGCTGGCCCAGCCCGATGGCGCACAGACCTACCCGCCCTACAACATCGAGCGCACCGGCGAGAACGCCTACCGCATCTCGATGGCGGTCGCCGGCTTCTCGGATGAAGAGATTTCGATCGAAGCCCACCGCAACGTGTTGACCGTCAAGGGTGAGCGCAAGGAAGAGGGCAATGGCGAGGGCTCCGAGCTGCTTTATCGCGGCATTGCTTCGCGTTCGTTCGAGCGGCGCTTCCAGCTTGCCGACCATGTCGAAGTCGTTGGCGCCACGCTGAAGAATGGCCTGCTCTTCGTCGACCTCACGCGCAACATCCCCGAGGAGCTGAAGCCGCGCAAGATCGCGATTACCGCGAGTTCCGAGAAGGCCAAGCAGATCGAGGCCAAGAACGCCGCGTAATCAAGACGGCGGCGTCACGCCCAAGGGACGTAGTAACGCCCTGAGATAGAAGCGTCTCCTCCCGAGACGAAAGCGGCGCCGCGAGGGCGCCGCTTTTTTGTTGCGTCAACTCCCTGTCACCCCAACCGCAGAGTTCTGGCTCTTTTGCAGCGTGCGTCGCCTTCCCATGAAGGACGATGTCTGATTTCCCGGCTGATTTCTCCTTGGCACTGACGGCCACCATTGCCGTCACCTTCCTGTTGGCCGGCATCGTCAAGGGCGTTACCGGCATGGGCCTGCCGACGCTGGCGATGGGGCTGCTGGGCACCATCATGCCGCCGGTCGCGGCGGCCTCGCTGCTGATCGTGCCGTCCTTCGTCACCAACATCTGGCAGCTGTTTGCCGGACCGAGCTTCGCGTCGATCCTCAGACGCCTATGGCTGATGATGATCGGCATCGTCGCCGGCACGCAGGCCGGATCGTGGCTCTTGGCCAGCGACAACGTCAAATGGACGACCGCCGGTCTCGGTGCGGCGTTGATCATCTACGCCGCCTATACGCTGCTGGGGCGGCAATTGACGGTCCCGGTGTCGGCCGAGCGCTGGGCGTCGCCCATTGTCGGTTTTCTCACCGGTCTCGTGACCGGCGGCACCGGCGTGTTCGTGGTCCCTGCCGTGCCCTACATCCAGGCGCTCGGCCTGAGCCGTGACGACCTGATCCAGGCGCTCGGCCTGTCCTTCACCGTGTCGACCATCGCGCTTGCCGCCGGGCTTGCCTCGCATGGGGCGTTCCGGGTGGAGCATATCGCCATGTCGTCGCTGGCCGTCCTGCCGGCCCTGCTCGGCATGTGGCTGGGACAGTTGCTGCGGCAGCGGATCAGCCCGGCAACCTTCCGGCGCTGGTTTCTTATTTTCCTGATCCTGCTTGGCCTGGAGCTTCTGCTGCGACCTTTCCTGGCTTAGCAGCCAGTGCCGACAGCGAGAACGGCCTCGACGTTTTGCCGGTGAACTGCTTCATACGGCGGGTAATATTCCACTGCACCCGCGGCGAACATGTCAGCGCCAAACGTCTTCAGATCCTGCTTGGCCAGATCGGCGTCTCGCCGGCAGCGGATCAGCTTGCGGACATAGTCCTGCGTCGCAGCGATGAAGTCCTTGCCATAACCGCCGGCTTCGATCGCCACCAACGAGCCGTGATTGGGCAGGATGCGGTTGATCGGCCAGCCGGCCATGCGTTCGAGATCAACCAGATGTTCGGCCAAGCGATCCGCCTCGCCGACATAGGTGATCGGGTCTTCCAGCGTGTCGCCGGCGAGCAGCAGGCCGGTTTCCGGCATGAACAGCACCGTGCCGTCATGGCTGTGGATTTCGACCTGGCGTAGTTCGACGGCAATCGAGCCAACTGTGAGGTCAAGGCTGCCTTCGAAAGTCCTGTTGGGCAGCACGAGTGGTTTGATCGGCGGGATGCCGCCTTCGATCTCGGCCTTGTTCTTCGCCAAGGCAGAGGCGGTGAGCGTGTTGGCTATGATTTCACAGTCCTGGAACACCTCGTTGCCGGCAATATGATCGTCATGCCAGTGGCTGAGAACGACCCGGATCGAGCGCACTCCCATGGCTTCGAGCGTTTGCCTGATATAGCGCGCGTGAGGCAGCGAAATATGCGTGTCGTAGACAAGCGCTTGCGGCCCGTCGACAACGGCATAGGTGCAGATCCCTAGGGCATAGGCACCGTCATCGAGCCAATTCGGCTCGTCCGACCAGGCGCGGACGCCGTCGATGCGGCCGTCGTAGAAGCCCCGCACGTTTGGCGCCGGGCGAACCAGCCGCATGGTTGAGCCGAGAGGCGGTTTGCTCATCTGCTTGCCCTCGATTGGCGGGTTCAGGCGATCAATTGGCCAAAACGGTCAACTTCATCCGACGTCGTGGCAAAGCTGGTGACGAAGCGATAGAGCAACTCGTCCTCGCCGATATGACCGTCGAAGCCGTGCGGCTTGTGCCAGTCGTAGAAGGCGGCGCCTGCCGATTGCAGCTTTTCGGCTTCCGATTTTTTCATCACCGCGAACACCTCATTGGCCTGCGGCAGCCAGGCGAGCTTTGCCGTCGCCGAATCCTCGATCGCTGCCGCCAGGCGGGCGGCCACGGCGTTGGCGTGACGGGCCGTGTCCAGCCACAGCCCATCCTTGAAATAGGCTTCGAACTGCGCGGCGATGAAACGCGACTTGGAAAACAGCTGCGCCGCCCGCTTGCGCAGGAAGGACAATTCCTTGGCGCGGTCGAGATCGAACAGCACAATGGCCTCGGCGCACCAGCAGCCATTCTTGGTGCCGCCGAAGGAGACGATGTCGACGCCGCGCTTCCAGGTCATTTCCGCAGGCGTCGTCCCGAGCGCGACCAGCGCGTTGGCAAAACGCGCGCCGTCCATATGCAGCGGCAAAGCGTGTCGCTTGGCGATCTCCGAAATGGCGGAGATGTCATTGAGCCCGTACACGGTGCCGACTTCAGTCGATTGGGTGATCGACACGGCCATCGGCCGCCCCCAGTGGACGATCTCGGGTGCGAACCGGCCAACGATCCGTTCGAGATTGTGCGGGTCGATCTTGCCCAGGGCGCCGTCGATCGCATGCAGGCGCGAGCCGGCGCTGAAATATTCCGGCGCGCCGCATTCATCCTCGATGATGTGCGATTCACGATGGGCGAAGGAAATGCCGCCAGGTTTGTTGTAGGCGGCCAGCGACAGCGCGTTGGCGGCGGTGCCGGTGGCGACGAAGAACACCTGAACGTCGCGTTCGAAAATCTCGCTGAAGCGCCGGTAGACGGCGCGGTCGAGGTCGCCATCGCCATAGGCCGCGGCGGTGCCGGCGGCATGGCGGGTCAGGTTGGCCGAGATGTCGGGATGGACGCCCGCCCAGTTGTCGGATGCAAAGAACATTAGGAAAGGTCCATGTCTGGTTGCGAAGTCTGGTTGAAAAGGAGCGCGACCATGGCTGCTCCGGGGTTTGACGCGCAAGGGCCAAGGGCTGAAAAAGCGGTAAAGCCAGAGGCTGATCACCGAGGGTGTGCAGGGACAGAAGTTTTCGTTTCGACTGCGCACGACGTAATTTTCTGTCGCCAAACGCCCAAGATTTTTGTGAATCGGTCTTGTGTGCGCCCAGGATTTCTGCCATAAAAATTTAGGACAGTAGTACTGTCTTATTTTGTCGCACAAGTCAGGCTGGATTGGCGTATCATTTGGGCCACTCCGGCCGTTGCCGCGAGCGACGGGTAGACGGCTCGGCTGTGGCCTGTACGATACCGGATACGAACCGGCGGCGCACCGCTCGGTTCGCCAAGGATTTCGCAAGACGTGCCGCAAGAATGAGAGCGGAAGCCAGTCGCTTCCCAAGGTAAACCAGCGCCCCGAGGCTGACCAATGCCAGTGGGCCGGAACGGAGGACGAGACGATGACGGAATTGACGCCATCTGCGATCAACGGCCAGGCCGCGCAGACGAAAGCGGCGGCCGTCAAAAATCCGTCCGTCACCACTGGCTCGACTATTGGCCGAACCACCAACGGCCGAACCCCCAACGGTATGGCCGCGCAGGGTCTCTACGATCCGCGCAATGAGCATGATGCCTGCGGCGTCGGCTTCATCGTCGACATGAAGAACGTCAAGTCGCACCAGATCGTCAAGGACGGGCTGTTCGTGCTCGAAAACCTGACGCATCGCGGCGCCGTCGGCGCCGATCCGCTGATGGGCGACGGCGCCGGCGTGCTGGTGCAGATTCCCGACCGTTTCTTCCGCGAGGAGATGGCGGCGCAGGGCGTGGAACTGCCGGCGACGGGCCAATACGGCGTCGGCCACTGGTTCATGCCGCAGGACGCGGCGCTGCGCGCTCATATCGAAGACATCATCGCCGAATCGGCACAGTCCGAAGGGCTGCCGCTGCTCGGCTTCCGCGACGTGCCGGTCGACAATTCATCGCTGTCGAAGGCGCCGGATATCGCGGCATCCGAGCCGTTCCATCGCCAGGTCTTCATCGGTCGCACGGCTGACATCTCCGACGACGAGGAATACGAGGCCAGGCTCTATCTGCTGCGCAAGGTCATTTCGGGCCGCATCTATGCCGAGAACAACAACAGGGATATCGGCGCGTATTGCGTGTCGCTGTCGGCGCGCACCATCGTCTACAAAGGCATGTTCCTGGCCTATCAGGTCGGCGCTTACTACAAGGACTTGTCCGATCCGCGTTTCGAGACCGCGCTGATCCTCGTCCACCAGCGTTTTTCGACCAACACCTTCCCATCGTGGAAGCTGGCGCATCCCTACCGCATGGTCGCGCATAATGGCGAGATCAACACGGTGCGCGGCAACAACAACTGGATGGCGGCGCGCCAGGCTTCGGTCGATTCCGAACTGTTCGGCAACAACATCTCCAAGCTGTGGCCGATCTCCTATGACGGCCAGTCCGACACTGCGTGTTTCGACAATGCACTCGAATTCCTGTTCCAGGGCGGCTACAGCCTCAGCCATGCCATGATGATGCTGATCCCGGAAGCCTGGGCCGGCAACAAGCTGATGGATGCCGACCGCAAGGCTTTCTACGAATACCACGCAGCCCTGATGGAGCCGTGGGACGGGCCCGCCGCGGTCGCCTTCACCGACGGCCGCCAGATCGGCGCCACGCTCGACCGCAACGGGCTTCGCCCGGCGCGCTACATCGTCACCGATGACGACCGCGTCATCATGGCCTCGGAAGCCGGCGTGCTGCCGGTGCCGGAGGAGAAAATTGTCAAGAAGTGGCGGCTGCAGCCCGGCCGCATGCTTTTGATCGACCTCGCCAAGGGCCGCATCATTTCCGACGAGGAGATCAAGTCGGAGATCGCGACCAGGCATCCCTACAAGACATGGCTCAACAACACGCAGCTGATCCTTGAGGATCTCAAGCCGGTCGAGCCACGGGCGCTGCGCAAGGATGTCAGCCTGCTCGATCGGCAGCAGGCGTTCGGCTACAGCCAGGAAGACACCAAGCTGTTGATGTCGCCGATGGCGACCACCGGCCAGGAGGCAGTTGGCTCGATGGGCACCGACACGCCGATCTCGGCGATGTCGGACAAGTCGAAGCTGCTCTACACCTACTTCAAGCAGAACTTCGCCCAGGTCACCAACCCGCCGATCGACCCCATCCGCGAGGAGCTGGTGATGAGCCTGGTGTCCTTCATCGGGCCGCGGCCGAACATCTTCGACTTGGTCGGCAATTCGCGCCGCAAGCGGCTCGAAGTGCGCCAGCCGATCCTGACCAATGGCGATCTGGAAAAGATCCGCTCGATTGGTCATACGGAAGACCGTTTCGACACCAAGACGATCGACATCACCTATGGGTCGAGCGAGGGCGCCGCCGGCATGCAGGGCGCCGTCGAACGTCTGTGCGAGCGCGCCGAGGCGGCCGTCGCCGGCGGCTACAACATCATCATTCTGTCCGACCGCCAGGTCGGGCCGGACCGGATCGCCATTCCGGCGCTGCTGGCGACGGCCGCCGTGCATCATCATCTGATCCGCAAGGGACTGCGCACCGCAGTCGGCCTGGTCGTCGAATCCGGCGAGCCGCGCGAAGTGCATCATTTCTGCTGCCTCGCCGGCTATGGCGCCGAAGCGATCAATCCGTACCTCGCCTTCGATACTCTGCTCGACATGCACAAGCGCGGCGAACTGCCGGAAGAGGTCGACGCCTATGAGGTCGTCTCGCGCTACATAAAGTCGATCGGCAAGGGCATCCTCAAGGTGATGTCCAAGATGGGCATCTCGACCTACCAGTCCTATTGCGGCGCGCAGATATTCGACGCCATCGGGCTTAAGTCGGATTTCGTCGAGAAGTACTTTACCGGCACCGCGACGCTGATCGAAGGTGTGGGCTTGGACGAGGTCGCGGCCGAGACGCTCAGCCGCCACACGGACGGTTTCGGCAACGACCCGGTGCTGCGCAACAGCCTCGAGGTCGGCGGCGAGTACATGTACCGCATGCGTGGCGAAGCCCATATGTGGTCACCCGATGCGGTTGCCACCTTGCAGCACGCCGTGCGCCAGGGCTCGTGGGAGACGTTCAAGGAATACTCGGCACAGATCGACAGCGAGACGGCCCGCGCACAGACCATTCGCGGCCTGTTCAGGATAAAGCTGGCGGAAGAGACCGGCCGCAAGAAGGTTGCGATAGAGGACGTGATGTCGGCGGCCGACATCGTCAAGCGCTTCTCGACCGGAGCGATGTCGTTCGGCTCGATCTCGCGTGAAGCGCACACCACGCTGGCGCGCGCCATGAACCAGATCGGCGGCAAGTCGAACACCGGCGAAGGCGGCGAAGAAGCCGACCGTTATCTGCCGCTGCCCGGCGGCGGCAAGAACCCGGAACGCTCGGCGATCAAGCAGGTCGCCTCGGGACGGTTCGGCGTGACGGCCGAATATCTCGTCAATTCCGATGTCATGCAGATCAAGGTCGCGCAGGGCGCCAAGCCCGGCGAGGGCGGCCAGCTGCCCGGCCACAAGGTCGACGCGACCATCGCCAAAGTCAGGCACTCGACGCCTGGTGTCGGCCTGATCTCGCCCCCGCCGCATCACGACATCTATTCGATCGAGGATCTGGCGCAGCTGATCTACGATCTGAAGAACGTCAACCCGGCGGCCGATGTCTCGGTCAAGCTGGTGTCGGAAGTCGGTGTCGGCACGGTTGCGGCCGGCGTCGCCAAGGCGCGCGCCGACCACATCACTATTTCGGGCTATGATGGCGGCACCGGCGCGTCGCCGCTGACCTCGCTCAAGCATGCCGGCAGCCCGTGGGAAATGGGTCTTGCCGAGACGCATCAGACGCTGGTGCTGAACGGCTTGCGTTCACGTGTTGCGCTGCAGGTCGATGGCGGCCTGCGCACCGGGCGTGACGTCATCATCGGCGCGCTGCTGGGCGCCGACGAGTTCGGCTTCTCGACCGCGCCGCTGATCGCGGCCGGCTGCATCATGATGCGCAAGTGCCATCTCAATACCTGCCCGGTCGGCGTCGCGACGCAGGACCCGGTGCTGCGCAAGCGCTTCAAGGGCACGCCCGAGCATGTCATCAACTTCTTCTTCTACGTGGCGGAAGAGGTGAGGGGGCTGCTCGCCGAAATGGGCTACACCCATATCGACCAGATCGTCGGCGACAGCGACCTTCTCGAAAAGCGCGAAATGATCCAGCACTGGAAGGCGCGCGGGCTCGATTTCGGCAAGATGTTCTTCAAGCCGGACGCGCCGCATGAAGCCATACATTGGACCGAGCGGCAGAAGCATCCGATCGACGACGTGCTCGACCGCAAGCTGATCGAGTTGGCGAAGCCGGCACTCGAGGCCAAGCAGCCGGTCAAGATCGAGGTCGACATCCGCAATGTCGACCGCTCGACCGGCGCCATGCTGTCGGGCGAAGTCGCCAAGCGCTTCAGGCACAAGGGTCTGCGCGAAGACACGATCCAGGTGAAGCTGACCGGCACTGCCGGCCAGTCCTTCGGCGCCTTCCTGGCGCGCGGCATCTCGTTCGATCTCGTCGGCGCCGCCAACGACTATGTCGGCAAAGGCCTGTCGGGCGGACGCATCGTCATCCGGCCGCCGGAAGAATCCAGGATCGTCGCGGCTGAATCGATCATCGTGGGCAATACGGTGCTCTATGGCGCCACCGAGGGTGAGGCCTATTTCGCCGGTGTCGCCGGCGAACGGTTCGCGGTGCGCAACTCGGGCGTGGCTGCCGTCGTCGAAGGTGTCGGCGATCATGGCTGCGAGTACATGACCGGCGGCATCGTCGTCGTCATCGGTCAGACTGGCCGCAACTTCGCCGCGGGCATGTCGGGCGGCGTCGCCTATGTGCTCGACGAGGCCGGCGATTTCGCTGCGCGTTGCAACATGGCGATGGTCGAGCTGGAGCCGGTTCCGGAGGAGGACGATCTGATGGAAAGGCTGCTGCACCATGGCGGCGACCTCGACCACAAGGGCCGCGTCGACGTCTCCGGCGACATGACCAGCCATGACGAGGAGCGGCTCTACCAGCTGATCTCGAACCACGTCCATTTCACGGGCTCGGTGCGCGGCCGCCAGATACTGGACGACTGGACGACATTCCGGCCGAAATTCCGCAAGATCATGCCGGTCGAATACCGCCGTGCACTGATCGAGATGGAACGCATGCGCATGGGCGTGGCGGCGGAATAGGCTTTTGAGACGTGCCGGGAAGCCCAGGTTTCCCGGCGGAACTTTCAGCGACAGTTTGACCTCGGATGAAGGTTGCCATGGCTGCCTCAAGGGGTTAACGGGTGCGGCGAACCCCGCACCATCTGGACAGCAGGAACTGGACTATGGGCAAGGTAACAGGCTTTCTCGAAATCGACCGGCAGGTGCACAAGTACCAGCCGGCCTCCGACCGCATCCGGCATTTCCGCGAGTTCACGCTGCCGATGTCGGACAAGGAGGTCGAGAAACAGGCTGCGCGCTGCATGGATTGCGGCATTCCGTTCTGCCACGGCCCGACCGGTTGCCCGATCCACAACCAGATCCCGGACTGGAACGACCTCGTCTATAATGGCGATTGGGACAATGCGATCCGCAACCTGCATTCGACCAACAATTTCCCCGAATTCACCGGCCGCATCTGCCCCGCCCCCTGCGAGGAAGCCTGCACGCTGAACCTCGAAGACATTCCGGTCGCCATCAAGACGGTCGAGCAGGCGATCGCCGACAAGGCTTACGAAACCGGCCATATCCGGCCCTATCCGCCGGAGAAGAAGACGGGCAAGCGGGTTGCCGTCATCGGCTCCGGCCCGGCCGGCATGGCGGCCGCGCAGCAGCTTGGCCGCGCTGGGCATGAGGTCAGCGTCTATGAACGTGAGAGCCGCCCCGGCGGGCTGATGCGTTATGGCATTCCCGACTTCAAGATCGAGAAGCACTATATCGACCGTCGCATCGAGCAGATGCAGGGCGAGGGCGTGACCTTCCATTGCGGCGTCAATGTCGGTGTCGACAAGCCCGTGGCAGAGCTGCTCGCCGCATATGATGCGGTGCTCTATTGCGGCGGTTCGGAATCGCCTCGCCCGGCCAACATTCCGGGCGACGATCTCGGCGGCGTCTATGATGCCATGCCCTATCTGGTGCAACAGAACCGCCGCGTCGGTGGCGAGCCGATCCAGTCGGTGGCATGGCCGTCGCATCCGATCATCGCCGGAGGCCAGCATGTCGTCGTCGTGGGCGGCGGCGATACCGCGTCCGACTGCGTCGGCACGGCCTTCCGCCAGGGCGCGGTGCGCGTCACCCAGCTCGACATCCGCCCGCAGCCGCCAG
Source organism: Mesorhizobium sp. PL10 (assembly GCF_053714315.1). Classification (NCBI taxonomy): domain Bacteria; kingdom Pseudomonadati; phylum Pseudomonadota; class Alphaproteobacteria; order Hyphomicrobiales; family Phyllobacteriaceae; genus Mesorhizobium; species Mesorhizobium sp. PL10. The sequence goes on from NZ_JBSKBR010000004.1 coordinate 124,036, forward strand.
AAAAGGAAGACAAGCTTGCGGTCTGGCCCTACTGGGCGACCAAGATGCGGACATCGTCGTCGCAGGCCGAAGGTGCCGAGCGCGAATTCCAGGTGGCGACGCTCGAATTCATCGGCGAAGACGGCCAGCTGACCGGCGTCAAGTGCTGCGAGGTCGACGAGAAGCGCAAGCCGATCGCCGGGACTGAGTTCGTCATCCGCGCCGATCTCGCCTTCATCGCCATCGGCTTTGCCGGACCGGCTGCCGTGGGCGTGGCGAAGGAGCTGGAAGGTGAGATGAAAATCGTCACCGACAAACGGCGTTCCAGGAATGTCGAAGCCAACGATCGCGATTACAAGACCAGCGTCGACAAGTTTTACGCCGCCGGCGACGTGCGCCGCGGCCAGTCGCTGGTGGTCTGGGCGATCCGCGAAGGCCGCCAGGCGGCACGCTCGATCGACGAAGCGCTGATGGGGACGACGGTACTCCCCCGTTAACGGTTGATTGCCGTCGTCGTATTCGTCGCGGCGGCCGTGGCCGGAGCCTTGGGCGGCCAGGAGAAATCGTCGGCGCGGCCGGGGGACGCCTCGGGGGCCTTGCCTTCGAGGATGAGCTTTTCGCCAGGCAGATCCGGATTGGCCCTGGGCGCCGCCGCAGCACCGAGAAGCTCGGAGCCGCCGTCGAGCGCCGGATCGTTGAGCAGCATCGGAACAGTGCGATCGACCACGATGGGCGCGGCGGGCAGGGACGGAGCCTCGACTGGGGCGCCGGCGGGTGCGGCAGCCGTCACCACGCTTCCCGGCGCTGCCAGGCCGAGGATCTTGGCCAGCGGTTTTTCGGTGTAGAAGGCGAGCTTCCGCTTGCCGGCTTTCGAGACGTTGATGCCGTCGTCGGAACGCAGCCGCACAGCCTGGCCGTTAATATCGGGGCCGGTCGAGACGAAGGCGCCGTTCTCGTCGACGAACCCGTCCCAGACATCGACGAATTCGCCGCCGTTCTTCTCGGCGGCCGAGTGGTAAATGTCGTTGAAGGCCAGCATGTCGGAAGTCATCTTCGGCGCCTTGAAGGCCGGCATGCCGACCCACAGATACGGCACTTTGGTCGACGCCAGCGCCTTGCCGAAGGCCTCGGTCCGGCGTTCATATTCCGTGGTCCAGTTCTCGGAACGCGGCTGTTCGCGCACGTCGTTGACGCGCATCTGCTGGCGGTCGTTGGAGCCCAGCATGACGACGACCGCTGCCGGCTTCTCGGTCTCGATCAGCGCTTTGACCTGTTCGGGCCAGTTGTAGACGTCGTCGCGCACGAAGCCGGAGGAGCCGTTGGCGCGCTCGACGATCCTGACGGCGGGGTTCGCGGCAAAGGCGGTGTCGAGGCCCTCGGCAAGGCCACTCGCCATGAAATCGCCGATCACCAGGATGACGCGGGAATCCGGCGCTTTCTCGACAACCGGAACGGCAGGTTCAACGGGTGCACGGGGCTTCTTCTTGACCTTCGGCTTTGCCTTGCGGATGTCGAGCGGCGGCTCAATGCGCTCGCTGCGGCGCGGGAACAGAAGGTCGCGCAGCGACCAGCCGCGGTTCTGCGGTTGTTCCTGAGCCAACGCCGGGGTGTGGAAGGTGCCGGCGATTCCCGTCGCCAGGACGACGATGGCCAGAACGAGGATCGGCAAGCGGAAAACGACCACACGGATACGCGCTGCCGAAACCAAGCACCCTCTCCATCCCTTGGCACATGAGCCCTCGGGGCGTCATGCACAGACCGATGCTACAGCGTCCCTTGCGCGTCGCAAATGCGCTGCACTGCCGATGGCTCTATTTCTTTCTGAGCCATTTGAGCACTTCCATGCTCGGATAGCCGTCCTGGGTCAAGCCGACCTTTGCCTGATAGGTCATGATGGCGGTTTTCGTGCCGTCACCGATCTTGCCGTCGAACTTGCCGTCGTAAAGCCCGTGCTGCGAAAGCCGCTTCTGCAACTCCTGCCTTTCCTCGAAGGACAGTTTTGTGAAAGGCCGCTTCCAGTCCTGCACCAAGCCACTAGAACCGGCGATTTCGTCGGCAAGAAGGCCGACGGCAAGGGCATATTTGTCGGCGTTGTTGTAGGCCTTGATGACGGAGAAGTTCTTGATCATCAGGAAGGCCGGTCCGCCGCGGCCGTCCGGCACTTTCAGCGTCGCCTTGTCGGTTGCGTTCTTGAACGGCTTGCCATTGGCCCTGGCGACGCCGAGCGCCTGCCACTGCGCCAGCGTCTTCGAGCCGGCGGGCAGTTTGCCGGCCGGAATGGTGACTTCGTAGCCCCAGGTCTTGCCGCCTTGCCAGCCATTTTTCTTCAACAGATTGGCCGATGTCGCCAGCGCGTCGGGGATCGAATTCCAGATGTCGCGCCTGCCGTTGCCGTCCATGTCGACGGCATAATGCTGATAGCTGGTCGGGATGAACTGGGTCTGGCCCATGGCGCCGGCCCAGGAGCCCATCAGGTGGCTTTCGTCGATGTCGCCGGTCTGCAGGATCTTCAGCGCGGCGACCAATTGGGTGCGGGCGAATTTCGACCGCTTCGGATCGCCATAGGCGAGCGTCGCCAGCGAGCGGATGACATTGCGCATGATATCGTCGCGCTTGAGGATTTCGCCATAGTTCGATTCCATCGACCAGATGGCGAGCAGGATGTAGCGATCGACGCCGAACCTCGCCTCGATCCGGTCCAGCCAGGGCTTCCATTTCTTCGCCATCTGCTGGCCGACGGCAACCGACTGGTCATGGACGCGGTTGTCGAAATAATCCCAGGCGGGCGCGCTGAACTCAGGCTGCGTGCGGGCCTTTTCCAGCACCACCGGGTCGGGTTCGTTGATGCCCCGGAACGCCTGATCGTAGACGGCGCCGGAAACGCCGCCTGCCACGGCGGTGGCGCGGAAGCCGGCGACCCATTGCCGGAAACCGGCATCGGCAAAGGCCGGCCCGGCAGGCATCAGCAAAGCGAGCGAGAGGCTGGCCGCCGTCAGGACGCTGGTAAAGAGTTTTGCGGCACTGCGAACGGACATCCTTTCCCCCTTCTCTATCTCAGGAAAGACCATTCATCGCCGAACCGGGTTAGGAATTAGTTTACCATAGGTGCCGTCGGGAACGAAAAGACACGTCGATGCTTTAGGCACTGGAAGTTCTCACCAGTAGCTCGTAATCCTCGATTTCGGCGTGAAAATGTCTCGAAACGGGATTGCGGAGCAGGCAATCAAACGGATAATGGCGTATGAAGCGAGTTCGCAAGGCAGTTTTCCCGGTCGCCGGTCTCGGCACGCGGTTCCTCCCGGCCACGAAGGCCATCCCCAAGGAAATGCTGACCGTCGTCGACCGGCCGGTCATCCAGTATGTCGTCGATGAGGCGCGCGAGGCCGGCATCGAACATTTCATCTTCGTCACCGGCCGCAACAAGGCGGTCATCGAGGACCATTTCGATATCCAGTTCGAGCTCTATGACACGCTCGCCCAGCGCGGCAAGGACGAGCAACTGGCCCGCTTGCAGGGACTGCAGCCGGCACCGGGGCAGACCTCGTTTACCCGCCAACAGGTGCCTATGGGCCTCGGCCATGCCGTCTGGTGCGCGCGCGAACTGGTCGGCGACGAGCCCTTCGCGCTTCTCTTGCCCGATATGATCATGCAGTCGGAAAAGAGCTGCATGAAGGCCATGGTCGAACTCTACGAGGAGACCGGCAACAACATCATCGCCGTGCAGGAATGCGATCCGGCCGAAACCCACAAATATGGCATCGTCGGCCGCGGCGAGGACACGCATCACGGCTTCCGCATCACCGAGATGGTCGAGAAGCCCAAGACCGGCACCGCGCCGTCCAATCTCTACATCAACGGCCGCTATATCCTGCAGCCCGAGATATTCAAGATCCTCGAAAGCCAGGAAAAGGGCGCCGGCAACGAGATCCAGCTCACCGACGCGATGCTGAAGCTGGAAAAGCAGCAGCCCTTCTTTGGCTACCACTATCAGGGCCGCACGTTCGATTGCGGTTCGCCGGAAGGTTTCGTCGAGGCCAATGTCGCCTTCGCGCTGTGGCGCAGCGACATGAACGAGAACATGGCCGGCGTCATCCGCACGCTGCTCGACGAGATGAAGCCGTCCGAGCGTCGCGGCGCCGCGTTCTAGCCTTCTCTGCTTCGGCTGAATCCCAACTTGCCATCCATCCTCAACGCTGGAGCTTCAGCCCGAGGTAGATGCTGTTGGCGGTGTAGTTGCGCCCGGGCAGATTGCTGGTCAGCTTTTCGGTGCGGGCGCGGCTGGTGAGGCCGACATAGCGGTTAAGCCACCATGTCAATCCGGCTTCCGCGCTCAACGTCAGATCATGTCCGTCGGAGCCGGTATAATTGCGCCAGTCGACGCCAAGGGCTGCGTTGCCGGTGAGGTCGGCGCGGATCTGCCGCTCGCCGGTGAGGCGGCCGGAGTAAAGGATGTCGCCGCTTTCATTGGCGGCCGTGGTGCCTTCGATCATGGTTCGCGCGGTAAGGCCGATGATGGTGCCGCGTTCAGGCGACCATTTGAGGTCGGCATTCACCGACGCCCCCGAATTCGCCTCCAGACTGGTGTCGTCGATCGCTTCCCGGAGCCAGCCGGCCGAAAATTCGCCGGCCAGTTTCTCGCCCATGTCCACTTCGACACCGGCGCGCGCGCCGAGCCGGGTCGATGACCGCTCAAAGCCGCCCGAATCGACGCGCAGATCATAGGCGCGGCGACCGACTTCGACTTCGGCGAAGGGCGTGATGGCGGGAGAGATCTCGTAGCCGGTGCGCAAGGTCGCCGTATAGAGGGTGGAATCGCGGTCCTTCTGCGACAACACCATGCCGCCCGAAAGCTTGGCGTCGCCGTAGAAGTCATGCGAGACCGCGCCGGTCAGGGCGAAACGCAGCTTGCCGACGTCCTTCTTGATGGCCAGGCTGCCGTCGACGGTCTGGCGGATCGGCTGCGAGGCGACGCCAGGAATCGCGTTGGGCGAGGAGGCCGATTCCGGCGCGATCTCGTAGCCGAGCTTGGCGATGGCGCGCAGTTCATTGTCGAGATCGACATTGAGCGAACCTTCGATGCGGCCGCGCCCCTCGTTGATCTTTTGGCCCGAAATGGTGTTGCGGAAGTTGCCGTAGCCGTCGATGACAGCGGAATTCTCGCGCCAGTCGGAGGCGGCAGAGAAACGCAGCGCCGTTTCGGACAGCACCGCCGACTTGCCGCCAGAGCTGGAATCGGCATTCGACGTGACGGTAACGCCCTGCTCCAGCGTCGGCCGCAGCAGGAAAGAGCCGACCTTGATCCCGGTTGCCCTGTAGGGATCGTCCTCGGGCTTTTTCTTCTGGCCCTCGATGGCATCGGTGCGCTCGGCGCCAGGGTCGAGCTTCTGCCGGTCGACGCTGTCGACGGTGAGGGCACGGCGGTTGGCCGTATCCTGGTCCGTATCGTCTGCCGCGGTGCCATCCGAAGTCGTTCCGGTGGTGGTTGCGTCGGTTGCCTGGCCAGGCTTCTTCTTGTCCGCAGCCTTGGTCTTGGCCTTGTCCGCATCGGCCGCGCGTTGCTTTGCTGTCGACGGCCGGCGTGGCTGAACGGTTGGCGGCTGATCGGCGAACGATTCGTCGGTGGTCGCCGGCGGCTCAAAAATGCTGTTTGCGCCGGCCTGTGGCGGGTCGGTGTCATCAGGCAAGGCGCCATCGCTGGCCGGCACATAGGCGGTTGGCGTGTTTTCCGTGGGGGTGGTGTCGGCAGGCGCCGGCTTGACCTGCGTGTTGGCCTTGCTCAATTGCCTGGCCCGGCGCTGCTGATCGGACAGAATCGCCGATTCCGAAACCTCGCCGCGCAGCTCGGTTTCCTGGGCATGTAGCGCAGTTGGCCGCAGCAAAGCGAGCACGCTCGTCGCCAGAAGCAGAGCGCAAAAGGCTCTGCCCATTCGACCTTTTTTCTTTTCAGGCTGGGCCCGCGACATAGTCACCACTGCTTGCGCGGCGCAAGCGCGCCATACTTACCGAACCGTAAACAGGGATGGTTAACGGAGGGTTGAAGGGTTGCCTGTCAGACCTGGCCGGACGGCAATTCTGTTGGACAGACGAACGGCAAAGCGCTAAGCGCATCAGCCATGCATGCGGGATCCCCAGAAAAGAAGCCTTTGGACAGTCAGGCTTCGATCGCCTCGGCGCTGAGAACGGTAGCCACGGAACAGGCCGGCGTGGCGGCATTGGCCGCGGCGCTGGAAAACGGATTGGCTGGGCCCTTCGCCCACGCAGTCGACATCATCTCGCGCATCGATGGCCGGGTCATCGTCACCGGTGTCGGCAAAAGCGGCCACATCGGTTCCAAGATCGCCGCCACGCTTGCCTCGACCGGTACGCCTGCCTTCTTCGTCCATCCGTCGGAGGCCAATCATGGCGACCTCGGCATGATCGCCAGGGATGATGCCATCATCGCCATGTCCTGGTCCGGCGAGAGCAAGGAATTGATGGGCATCGTGGCCTATTCCAGGCGCTTTTCGATCCCGCTGATTGCGATTACCTCCGGCGCCACCTCGGCGCTGGCGCGGGCGGCCGACGTGGTGCTGCTTCTGCCATCCGTGCCGGAAGCCTGCCCGCACGGCCTGGCGCCGACGACGTCGACGCTGCTGCAACTGGTGGTCGGCGATGCGCTGGCCATCGCGCTGCTCGAAGCGCGCGGTTTCACCCCCGACCATTTCCGCACTTTCCACCCCGGTGGCCAGCTCGGCGCCAATCTGACGCAGATCCACGAGATCATGCATGTCGGCGACAGGCTGCCGCTGGTGGCTTCGGGCACCAGCATGCGCGAGGCGATCCTGGAATTATCGAACAAGGGGTTCGGCTGCGTGGCCATCACTTCCACTGACGGCGCCTTGGTCGGCATCATCACCGATGGCGACATCAGGCGCCATATCGGCAGCAATCTCATGGAGATGAGTGTCGATCAGGTGATGACGAAAAAGCCGAAGACGGCCACCCCCGACACGCTGGTGGCGACGGCGCTGCAGACCATCAACGACTCGGCGATCACCAGCCTGATGGTGGTCGAGGGCAGGCGGCCGGTGGGACTGGTCCACTTGCACGACCTGCTGCGCATAGGCGCTGCCTGAAAAATCAGGGCGCGTCACATTAGGAAGCCCTACGCGACGCGCCCTGTTTTCCGTTCCGAAAGCGCTGCGCGCTTTCGGGCGTTCAGACAGCCTCGACCGTCAGTTCCAGATCGGTGTCGGCGGAACCGACGACGCGCACCTGGGTACCGGCCGGGAGGTCGGGACCGGAGACGCGCCACAGCGTGTCGCCGAGCTTGATGCGGCCGCGGCCGTCCTTGATCGGTTCGGCAAGGGTGGCCATCTTGCCGACAAGCTGCGCGCCGCGCCGGTTGAGCAGCGGCTGGTCGCTCGGGACATTACGTCCGCCAACCAGCTTCTTGCCGGCAAAGGCCGAGACCAGCGACAGGGCCAGGAAGGCGAGGACCTGGACTTCCCAGGTCCAGAAGCTTGCGCCCCAGATGAGCAGCGAAATCAAGCCGATCACCAATGCGGCTATGCCGATCCACAGCATGAAGATGCCTGGCGCGATGACCTCCATCACCAGGAGGACGAAGCCCAGAACCATCCAGTTCCACGGGCCAAGTTCGGAGATAATGCGGTCGAACATGGGAGTGTGCTCCTATGATCTCAGTTCTCGCCTAGCCTCAATTCTCGCTTGGGCGAACCACCGGGGGGCGGGCGACCTGCCGCGCAGCGCCGGCGGTGCCTTCGCTGCGAAACACCTCCTTTGCGATTTCGCTTATGCCGCCGAGCGTGCCGATCAGCGCCGAGGCTTCCATCGGCATCAGCACGACCTTGCTGTTGTTGGCGGTGCCGATCTTGCCCATCGCTTCGGTGTATTTCAGTGCCACGAAGTAGTTGAGCGCCTGCACGTCGCCCTTGGAGATCGCTTCCGACACAACCTGGGTGGCGCGCGCTTCGGCCTCGGCGGAACGTTCTCGCGCCTCGGCGTCGCGGAAAGCGGCTTCCTTGCGGCCTTCGGCCTCGAGGATCTGCGACTGCTTGAGGCCTTCAGCGGCAAGAATCTGCGCGCGCTTGTTGCGTTCGGCCGTCATCTGCCGGCCCATCGATTCGATGAGGTTGGCCGGCGGGTTGATGTCCTTGATCTCGACGCGTGTGATCTTGATGCCCCACGGGTGTGCCGCCTCGTCAACGACACGCAGCAAGCGCTCGTTGATGGCGTCGCGGTTGGACAACAGTTCGTCGAGGTCCATCGAGCCCATGACGGTACGGATGTTGGTCATCGTCAGGTTGAGGATGGCGTTCTCGAGGCCGGCGACCTGATAGGCGGCCTGCGCAGCATTGAGGATCTGGTAGAAGGCGATGCCGTCGACACCCACTATAGCGTTGTCGCGGGTGATGATTTCCTGGCTCGGAACGTCGAGCACCTGCTCCATCATGTTCATCTTGGCGCCGATACGGTCGACGAACGGCACGATGAGGTTGAGGCCGGGGCTCAGTGTTTTGGTGTAACGGCCAAAACGCTCGACGGTATAATTATAGCCTTGCGGGATTGTCCTGATGCCTTTGATAAGAAGCACCAACACCAGAAAGGCAAGCGCACCAATCGCAATACCGAAACCGCTGAAGTCCATTTAAATCTCCCTCAGATGCCGGCCACCGTTTTGATTCCATGCAACCGACTTCACCAAACACTTAGGTGTGTTTCAATAATGTTACAATCAGGTGATCACTGATTATCAGTGCACAGACGACCGCAACAGTGGCGATCGATCACCGCAACGTGGCGGCCTCAGATCCAACCCGACAGCTCGCGCCGGACCATAGCCTCGATCACCGCCATGCCTTCCGCACTGTCGTTGAGGCATGGGATGTGGGCGAATTTCTCGCCGCCGGCGTGGTGGAAGGTCTCGGCCGCCTCGCGGCCGATTTCGTCCAGCGTCTCGATGCAGTCGACCGAAAATCCGGGATTGACGATGGCGATCGATTTCACCCCGTCCTTCGCCAGTTTCTCGACAGTCTTGTCGGTGTAGGGCTGCAGCCATTCCTGCGCGCCGAAGCGCGACTGGAAGGTGGTGATCAGCTTCTGTTCGCTCCAGCCGAGCTTTTCGCGCAGCAGCCGTGTCGTCTTCTGGCAGTGGCAGTGATAGGGATCGCCTTTCTCGAAATACGGTTTCGGGATGCCGTGATAGGAGGTGATGACAACCTCCGGTTCGAAGTCGAGCGTTTCCAGTTGCCGCTCGATCGAAAGGGCGAGCGCCTCGATGTAGACCGGCTCGTCATAGTAGGGCGGAACACTGCGCACGGCAGGCGCGCGGCGCATCTTCATCAGCGCGCGAAACAACTGGTCGTTGGCGGTAGCGGTGGTGGTGGCCGAATATTGCGGATAGAGCGGGAACGCCAGGATGCGGTCACAACCCTGCTCGACCAGCCTTTGCGCGACGCTCGCGGTCGACGGGTTGCCATAGCGCATCGCCCAGTCGACGACGACATCAGGCAGGTCATGGAGCGCTTCGGCCAGCTTTTCGCTCTGCGCGCGGGTGTAGGTGCGCAGCGGTGACTCGTTCTTTTCCTGGTTCCAGATCCTGGCATAGTTGGCGCCCGACTTTTTCGGCCTCGTGGTCAGCACCAGGCCGTAAAGGATCGGGTACCAGATCGCCTTGTTGAGTTCGATGACCCGCGGATCAGACAGGAATTCACGGAGATAGCGCCACATCGGCTTGAAATCGGTGCCGTCGGGCGTGCCGAGATTGACCAGCATGACACCGATCTTGCCGGCCTTTACCGGCGGATGTCCAGCCGGCAGCGGGCCGAGCGCTTTCGCTGCTTTGGGATCAATCGTCATGGTGGTTCTCCGGACACGGCGTGAAACTAACGACGCCGCGCCGGTTTTCAATGCCACGTCTGGCCGCACCTGTCCGGAAAAGCAACACCCGGCCCGGCTGACCGGACGGGTGCTCCGATTTTCCTGCAGCGGGCTATTCGGCAGCCGGCGGGATGGTCACCGTCGCGCCGATTGGCAGCCGGCGCGGTTCATAGCCCTTGTTGGCTTCGGCGATCACTTTCCATTTGGTGCCGTCGCCGTAGACCTTCACAGCCAGATCCCAATAGGTGTCGCCGGCAACGATGACATGGTCGGCTTCGGGATGATCGGGGTCGGCCGGCTTTGCCGGTTCAGCAGGCGCAGGCGCCGCCGGGACAACTGGCGCTGGCTCGGTCGACATGGCCGGCGGCGTGTTGGCGATATCGCCTGAGTTGGCTGGCAATTCCGGCATAGCGGGTGCTGCTTCCGCAGGCTTGGCCGGTTCGGCCGGAGCCGGCGCCGGAGTTGCGGGAGCCGGCGCTGCCGGGGCGGTCTCGGCAGGTTTGGCCGGTTCGGCAGGCTTAGCCGGTTCCGCGGCGGGCGCCGCTGCTACAGTCGCGGCGATTTCGGTGATGCGGCCGTCGAGCTTCGGCGTATAGGGCCGATGCGCTGCGAGATAGTCGGCAACCACCTGTTCCAGGCCGGGGCCGTAATCATAGGCGTTCTTGGCCTTCTCGGCGAAGACCTTGTAGCCGTCGCCGCCCTGGCGGACATAATTGTTGGTAGCGACCAGATAGTCCTTGTCCGGGTTGATCGGCGCCCAGGCGCCGCCCTCCATCACCTCGACCGACTTGACGCGGCCGGCATTGGGCGCGACCGACTTGTCGAAAGAGTATTTGAGACCTGCCACCTGCGGGAAGCGGCCGGCGCCATCCTCGACCTGGCTGACGCCGTTTTCCAGACCGGCAACCAGATCCTTGCCGGAAATCTGGAAGGTCGCCAGCGTGTTCTGGAACGGCAGCACGGTCAGCACCTCGCCCATGGTCACGGTGCCCTTGTCGATCGAGGCACGCAGGCCGCCGCCATTGGAGACGACGATCTCGACACCCTGTCCCTTGACGCGGTCGAGGATGGCCTCGGAAACGAGGTTGCCCATCGCGCATTCCTTGGTGCGGCAATTCTCGCGGCTGCCGTCGACGGCCTCGGTGGTCTCGGCCACTTCCTTGTTCTTCAGCGCCTCGATCGGCGCGCCCAGCTCCTTGATGCGGGCAAGCACGGCGGGGTCGGGGGTAATCGACTTGTCGAGGAAGATCGGGTCGCCGCTGGCTTCCTTGACGGCGCCATTGTCGTCGAACACGACCTTGAACTCGCCGAGGTATTTCGAATAGGAGGCCGCCTGCACCACCGGCACCTTGGAGCCGTCAGGGTTGTCGACCATCGTCGGATAGGGGCCTTCCGCCTTAGGGTCGGTGTTCGACAACAGCGAATGGCTGTGGCCGCCGACCACCACGTCGATGCCGGGGATCTTGGCAATGACATCGCGCTCGCGCCTGTAGCCGATATGAGTGACGGCGATGATCTTGTTGACGCCTTGCGCCTTCAGCTTCTCGACCTCGGCGGTGATCGACTTGACGTCGTCGGCGATGGTGATGTTGGGGCCGGGCGAGGCGAGTTCCGGCGTGTCGTTGGTCACGGCGCCAACGATGCCGATCTTCTGGCCGCCGACCTCAAGCACGATCGACGGCTTGATCTTGCCCGCGGCACCGGACTTGTCGTTGGCCACGACATTGGCGCTGACGATCGGGAATTTCGCCTTGTCGAGGTAAGGCACCAGGGCGCTCTCGCCATCGTCAAATTCGTGGTTGCCGAGCGTTACCGCGTCGGGTTTGATCTGATTGAGAAATTCCTCCTCCGCAGCACCCTTGTAGGTGATGTAGAACAGCGATCCCTGGAAGCTGTCGCCGGCATTGAGCAGCAGCACGTTCTGGCCTTCGAGCTTCTTGCGCTCCTGCGCGATCGCTGTGACCAGCCGGCCGGCACCGCCAATGCACTCACCCTTGGTCTCCTCCTCGGCCGAGCAGGTCGACTCGTATTTGTTGTTGCCTTCGATGCGGCTGTGCCAATCGTTGAAATGCAGGATATTCAACGTGTAGTCGGCAAAGGATGGCACGGCCGACAGGCCGAGCGTCGAGGCAGAAAGGGCGGCAATGGCGGCGAGCTTCTTCATCTTCGTCTCCCGGATGGACCTGGTCAAAGCGTTAGCGCTCTTGCTAGACTGCAGGATAACAGCCAGCTTTTGGTCATGTTCCCATCGCGGTTATGGCGATGCAAGAAGAATCAGGGCGGGCGAAATCGGCATCGGTTTGCCGGCATAAAAAAAGGCGGCGGCATCGCGCCGCCGCCTTTTCGCAAGGCCGTATGAGATAAGCTCAGCTGCGCCTGGTCAGCACGAAGTTCTGGCCAGCGGAGCTGGTGCAATTCAGCTGGTTGATCGACACCAGCAGGCAGTTGAAAGCGATCGGCTGCTGCCGGATCAGCGAAGTGCCGTTGATCTCGACAGAGGTGGCGCCGGTCTTGGTGTAGCTGCCATCGGCGAACTTCTCGCCGGTCTCTGCCGAAACAGTGGTGAAGACGCCGCCGCTCAATGTCGAGACCGCCTTGCCTTCGGCGTTCAGCCAGGACCCTTCGACGCCTCGCGGCTGCGATGACATCGGTGGCCCGTCGGAACCGCCGGTGGTGCAGGCGGCAAGCATCGTCGCAAGAGCGCCCGCGGCGCCCGCCGAAAGAATTTTGCGCGCAATCGTCATATCAAATCCTCTCCCTGGCGCATCGGCCCCAACCGCAATGGAAGGCACGATGTGCGTGGCCTCAAGTTTCCAGAGCCTTCCCACGTGCGCCCAAATGGGCGCACACTGCTCTCGTCCGCATCCCTTCAATCGCCCGATTTCCGGGCGATTGCAAGGCAGTGAGGCAGAGTTACAGATCCGCTATCGGACGAGGATGTTGCGGAATTGCCACGGGTCGTTTTTGTCGAGGTCCTCGGGGAATAGACCCGGGCGATTATCCAGCGGCGTCCAGTCGGTGTAGTAACCCTTGACCGGTCCGAGATACTGCGACTGCACTTCCAGGCAGCGTTTGTAGTCCATCTCGTCGGCCTCGACGATACCGGCCTCCGGGTTTTCCAGCGCCCAGACCATGCCGGCGAGCACGGCCGAAGTGACCTGCATGCCGGTGGCGTTCTGGTAGGGCGCCAGCTTGCGGGCTTCCGCCAGCGACAGCTGCGAACCGTACCAGTAGGCGTTCTTGTCGTGGCCGTAGAGCAGCACGCCGAGTTCGTCGACACCGTCGACCAGCTCGTTCTCGTCAAGTACGTGATGCACGGGCTGTGCCTTGCCTGCGGCGCCGAACATTTCGTGCAGCGACAGCACGGCGTCGTTGCAGGGGTGATAGGCGTAGTGGCAGGTCGGGCGGTAATGGACCTTGCCCTTCTTGCCGCGCACGGTGAAGAAGTCGGCGATCGAAATCGCCTCATTGTGCGTCACCAGGAAACCGTATTGCGCGCCCGGCGTCGGGCACCATGAACGCACGCGGGTGTTGGCGCCGGGCTGTTCCAGGTAGATCGCAGCTTTGGAGCCATCCTTGTGCTTCTTGCCGTTCTTCGGCATCCATTTCTCGTGAGTGCCCCAGCCGAGCTCGGCCGGCTGCAGCCCTTCCGAAATGAAGCCCTCGACCGACCAGGTGTTCCAGAACACGTTCATCGGCTTCGGCTTCTTGGTGCGCTGGGTGTCGCGCTCGGCGATGTGGATGCCCTTGACCCCGGCCTTTTTCATCAGCTTGGCCCAGCCGTCACGGTCGTCCTGCGCCGGTTCGGAAAATTCGAGGCCGAGATTACCGGCGAGGTTCAGCAACGCCTGCTTGACGAACCAAGAGACCATGCCCGGATTGGCGCCGCAGGTCGAAACCGCCGTCGCACCGCCGGGCTTGTCGTGCTTTTCCTTGATCATGGCTTCGCGTAGCGCGTAGTTGGTGCGGCTGGCATTGTCGGCCTTGGTGTCGAAATAGAAGCCGAGCCACGGCTCGACGACGGTGTCGATATAGAGCACGCCGAGCTTGCGGCAGAGCCGCATCAGGTCGACCGAGCCGGTATCGACCGACAGATTGACGCAAAAGCCCTGGCCGCTGCCATTGGTCAGAAGCGGGGTCAACAGCTTCTTGTAGTTCTTCTCGGTCACGTGCTCCTGGACGAAGGCGATGCCGCGCTCGTCGAGCAGCTTGCGATCTGTATCGAGCGGGTCGACGACCGTCATGCGCGACTTGTCGAACTTGAAATGGCGCTCGATCAGAGGCAGCGTTCCCCGTCCGATCGAACCAAAGCCGATCATCACGACGGGGCCGGTGATTTCACCGTAAACGGGCCAGTTTTCATTCGCCATTTTATCGAGCACTCCTTCAAAAAACCCAGGAAACTGGGGCAAAACACGCGCAAAACCGGGCGTTTTTGCCCGGTGACCATGCGCTACATCACAGATCATTGTCACAAACCAGCGAAAAGCGCCAACCCGCTTCTAGCCGTCAGTGGCCATGTGGTTAAGGACGCCGATCAGCCGGTCGCGGTCGGCGGTCATGCCCTTGTAGTCGAGCTGAGCCTCATCCAGCGCCAGCAATTGCGCGGCGAAAGAGCCGGCAAGCGTTGCACGCTCCGGGTGCCGCGCCAACACGGCCAGCGGGTCGAGATGGATGCGGATGGTGAACAGGATATCGTGCGAAACCGGCAGTTTGCGCAGCGTCTGGCGCTCGACGCGGATGAAGGCGTGGGCGTTGATGTCGCCGTCTGGAAACCGCGAAGGCCGGTTGGTGGCGCGGTCGATGCGCTCGACATTGGACAGGGCATGATAGAGCGCGTCGTCGGCCTGGATCGACCAGTTGAAGCGCTCGACGGCCTGACCCTGCAGGCCATCGAACATGCGGTTGATGAGCTCGGCCGGCCTGGTGCCGGGTCCGAAACCCGGCACCGGTGCGTGGATCTGCTGCAGCGGCCGACCGAATTTTTCGAGCAGTGACCAGGATGACGGGAAGCACAGTGAGCCGGCGGCAAGCCGCCAGCCGCTGTCATCGCGGCTCATCAGGATCAGGTCTTCCTGGACGAGCAGCGAGGCTGCGACCAGCGGGGCATCGGGGAAGGCGTCGGAGTCGGCTTTGGCGCCAATGACCTCAACCCCGGCACTGGTGCGCCGGTAGATCTCGGGAAATGTCACCAGCAGATGTGCTTCGAGCAGGTCGCGCACTTCGCGTTGGGCGTCGCGCGTACCGTCCTCCTCGACAAACACCTTGTCGGGAATTTCGGCATAGAGCCGCCGTTTCTCGGCGAGATGATCGACAAGATGCCCATCGACCTCGATCCACTTGTCGAGCTCGAGCGGCTTCAGCCCGATCGTGAAGAGCCTTGAGGAGCCATCATAGGGCGTGTGGGTGGGGTGACGAGAATTCATGCTTTGCTAGAAAGTGTCCAATGCCGGCGATCATTCTCGCAGCCGCTTCGTATCAGGCCAATGTTGCCGGGATCAAGCCGCGCAGAGAATTGCCGACGAACAGCGTCTTGGCGGATTTCAAATCATCAAAGCTGTAGATCGCTTCCTGGGCACGGCCTTCGTCCAGCAGCTCGGCGCGCAATACGCCAGGCAGCAAGCCGCAGTCGAGCCGGGGTGTCATCAGCACGCCATTGCCGAAATCCGCGAAGATGTTGGTGATGGTGCCTTCACAGATTTCGCCGCGCTCATTGGCCAAGAGCACCTCGTCGGCGCGAGTAGGAAGGTATTCGGCACGGGCATGGGTGTAGCCCTGCCGCCGGCTGGTCTTGTGGCGCAGCAGCGTATCGCTGGACGACAGTCGCACCCGCGCCAGCTGCAGCCGCCAGACCTTGTCGGCGGCGAGTGGCTCGTAGAGCTGAGCCGAGGCGGTCGTCTCGCCATTGCGCTGCAGGACAAGACGGGTGCGCAATGCCGTCTGCTGACGGCCCACGGTGTTCGCCAGAACATCGCCAATCCGTTGCGGATCGCAGGCAAAGCCCAGTTCTTCCGCCGAGCCGTAAAGGCGCGCGAGGTGACGGTCGAAGCGCAGGAAGCCTTGGCCCGGCTCCCAGCGCATGGTCTCGATCAGCTCGAAGTCGGCGGTGTTCCCGTCGCGAAGCGCGCCTTCAGCAGACACTCTTGATACTCCTCCTCGGCCGTCGAATCGAAGACGACGCCGCCGCCGACATTGTAGACGGCCTCGCCGCTGGAAAAGAGCGAGATGGTGCGGATCGCTACCGAAAAGCGCATGGTGCCGCCGGGCGCGATCCAGCCGATGGCGCCACAATAGACGTCACGCGGCGTGGCTTCCAGATCGTGCAGGATTTCCATGGCACGGATCTTTGGCGCACCTGTGATCGAGCCGCAGGGAAACAGGGCGGCGAAGATCTGGCGGATGCCGAGATCAGGCAACAGCTTTGCCCTGACGCGGCTCACCATCTGGTGGACGGTCGGGTAGCTCTCGATGCGGAACAGTTCCGGGACCTCCAGCGAGCCGACCTCGCTGATCAGCGAAATGTCGTTGCGCAGGAGATCGACGATCATCCGGTTCTCGGCCTGGTTCTTTTCGTCATTGCGCAGGAACATCTTCAGCCGCGCATCCTCGGCCTTGGTGGCGCCACGCGGTGCGGTGCCCTTCATCGGATGGGTTTCGATCATGCCTTCAGTGTCGATCTCGAAGAACAGTTCGGGCGAGCGCGACAGAACGATGGGATCACTGAGCGAAATCAGCGCGCCGTATTTCACCGGCTGGCGCCCGGTCAGCGCATCGAAAGCGGCGAGGGGATCGCCGGACCACTGCGCATGGATCGGAAAGGTCAGGTTGCCCTGGTAGCAATCGCCCTTGCGGATGTGGTCGTGAAGGCGCGCGAAGCGTTTGGCGTAGTCCCGCTCCGACCAGACGGCTCTGGCGTCGAAGATCGGGCCGTTGCTGGCCGGCGCATTGTTGTGTGGCACCGCCTGTTCAACCGGGGGGTCGAAAACGCCGAGGCAGACCAGCGGCGCGCGCCGGCCCTCGGGCAGCAGCGGCACCAGCTTCGGCTCGAGCAGGTAGCCGGCTTCGTAGGAGAAATAGCCCGCCAGCCATTTGCCGGCGTCTGATGCCGCTTGCGCCGCCGCCAGTGCCGGCAGGAAATCCTTGGCATTATAGGCGACGATGATGTCGGCTGGGTGGTCGAAGACCAGCTGACGGCCGCTTTCGTCGTTGCGGAAAATGGCAGAGGGCAGGGGCATGGGGCTCGGAGCTGCGGTCGATGACGCCAGAACCGCTCTATATGGGGGGCGGGCGGCGTGCAATCGAGGGAGCGGCGTCGCAGGGCGCAAAGACGGCGGCGCTTGCGAAAACAAAAGCGGCGCCCCGAGGGCGCCGCCCTGTCGGCCCTATTGCCGATGATCAGATCAGGTGTTGTTGGCGGTCCCGGCGGTCGGGAATTGGCGCGCGAATTCCGTCTCGTCGCCGGCGGCAAGCAGCTTGGCCTGCTCGATCCACTTTTCGCGTGCGATGCGGCCGTCGAAATTCAGCGTGTCCTCGATGCGCTTGACGTCGGCCGCCGTCCAGGCGGCGATCTGGGCGTAGGTCGTGACGCCAAGGCCCTTGAGCAGCTTGTCGTTGACCGGGCCGATGCCGATCAGGCGGCGCAGATTGTCGGCCTTCGCAGCTGCCGGGGCGGCCTTCTTGGGGGCTGCGGCGGGCTTTGAAGCGGCAGGCTTCGGAGCGGCGCTCGCCTTGGCAGCCGCGGGTTTGCTGGCAGCCGGTTTGGCGGCCGCGGATTTGGCCGCAGCTGGCTTGGCGGCAGGTTTGGCCGCGGCAGTTTTGGCGGGCGCTGCCGGCTTCGCGGCCGGGGCGGACTTGGCCGTTGCCGGTGTCGACAACATCGCAGCCGGCGCCGCGCTGGAAGGCTTGGCCGATGGAGTAGACGTTTCACGCAGCCGGCGCTCGAGATCGGCGCGGGTCTTGCCGCAGGCGTCGAGTTCGCCGGTCAGGCGATCGGCATCGGCGCGCAGCCTGTCGCGCTCGCTGCGGGTGCGGTCGAGGTCGCCGCGCAGGCTGTCAAGCTCACCGCGCAGCCGGCCCCAGATAAACCAGCCAACCAACACACCTACAAGGAACGCCAGGACAATGTAGAAGAAGGTCATGGTCTCTCTCCAGTCGGATCCGTCCGCCGCCGCCTAAAGTCATGACCTTGGCGGATCGGATCATCCAATGATGGTTCGGCGGTTCAGGGAACAGCCGGTCTGTCCGACTGCCGGCGTTCGGCTTCCCGCCCATTGCCAACCGTCGCTGTCGCATCCGCCAGACCGCTGTCAAGGGCCGGGATGCTGTCCGGCCTGAGCCGCGCGCCCGGCTGAGCTTCAGTCGGAAAGGCTATCATACGGATTCCGGAAAGCTAACGGAAAATTTCGCCGGAGAGTTCTTCAAGAACAGATATTTAGAACAAGAACAGAGCTGCCGTCACATGCATTCCGGCTAAACTGTTCTGCGATTTCGCAAAGTCGAGACCGCCGCCGAACCTTTCGCTCCGCGCTACTGGTCCAACGGCTCCCTAGCATCAACTGTCGAGCGCTTCCAACTCGTCGATCAGGCCGCCGATCACGCCAAGGCCGATCTGCCAGAAGGCGGGGTCGGTGGCATCGAGGCCGAAGGGAGCGAGGAGCTCGGAGTGATGCTTGGTGCCGCCGGCGCGCAGCATCTCGAAATACTTGTCTTGAAAGCCGTGCTCGGCATTCTGGTAGACCGCGTAGAGCGAGTTCACCAGGCAGTCGCCGAAGGCATAGGCGTAGACGTAAAAGGGCGAGTGGATGAAGTGCGGGATGTAGGTCCAGAAGACCTCGTAACCCTCGCGCAGCTTGATCGCCGGCCCCAGGCTTTCGGCCTGTACCTCGAGCCAGAACTGGCCGAGCTTGTCGGAGGTCAGTTCGCCGTTCTTGCGCTCGGCATGCACCTTGCGCTCGAACTCGTAAAAAGCGATCTGGCGCACGACCGTGTTGATCATGTCCTCGACCTTCTGGGCGAGCATGGCCTTGCGTTCGCGCTTGTCGGTGGTCTGGTCCAGCAGCGAACGGAAGGTCAGCATCTCGCCGAAGACGGAGGCCGTCTCGGCCAAAGTCAGCGGCGTCGAAGCCATCAGCGCGCCCTGGCCGCCGGCCAGCACCTGGTGCACGCCGTGGCCGAGCTCATGCGCCAGCGTCATCACATCGCGCGGCTTGCCCATGTAGTTGAGCAGCACATAAGGGTGCGCCGAAGGCACGGTCGGATGGGCGAAGGCGCCGGGCGACTTGCCGGGCCGCACCGGCGCGTCGATCCAGTTGCGATCGAAGAAAACACGAGCGATCTCCGCCATATCAGGGGAAAAGCGCTGATAGGCCGACAGCACCGTGTGCCTGGCGTCGTCCCAGCGGATCACCGCCTGCGGGGTCTCGGGCAAGGGCGCGTTGCGGTCCCAGTGGTTCATCACATCCATGCCGAGCCAGCGCGCCTTCATCGCATAGTAGCGGTGCGACAGGCGCGGATAGGCCTCGCGTACGGCCGACGCCAGCGCATCGACCACGCTGCGCTCGACCCGGTTGGCGAGATGGCGTGAATCGGCGATGTCCTCGAAGCCGCGCCAGCGGTCGGAAATCTCCTTGTCCTTGGCCAGCGTGTTGGTGATCAGGGTGAAGGTGCGCAGGCTTTTGCGGAAGGTGGTGGCCAGCGCCTCGGCGGCACGGCGGCGGACCTCGCCATCGGCGTCCTGCAGGCGGTTCAGCGCCGGCTCCAGCGTCAGCTCCTCGCCGTCTATGTCGAAGCGCAGATCGGTCATCGTCTCGTCGAACAGCCGGTTCCAGGCGCCGCGCCCGGTGATCGACTTTTCATGGAAAAGCTGCTCGACTCGGTCCTCGAGCTGGTATGGCTTGTCCATGCGCAGATCGAGCACCCAGGGCCGGTAGTGGGCAAAGCTGGCATCGGCGGCGAGGGCTGCTTCCAGCGCCTTGTCGTCGATCAGGTTCAGTTCCAGCGCGAAGAACAGAAGATGCGCGCTGGCGTCGGTCATCTTCTCCTGGATGTCGCCATAGAGCTTGGCGCGCTGCGGATCGGCGGTGTTGCCGGCATAGACCAGACCGGCATAGGAGACGATGCGGCCGATCAGTTCCTCCAGCGCCTCATAGGCTGCCAGCGCCTCACCCAGCTTGCCGGCGCTGCCGCGCCCAGCCTCCGCGGCTAGCGTGCCCTTCCAGCGGTTCTCGAAGGCGACGGCGTCGGCGGCCGCCTTGGCGATGTCGCGCTTCAGTTCAGGCGCCTCCATGCCGGAATAGAGATCGGCGAGGTTCCATTCCGGCAGGTCGCCGAGCTCCGCCGCGCCCTGACCGGACGCTGCCGCCGCAAGCTGCCGACCGAGAATCCTGCGCATCAACAATTACCTTCTGGGATCAAGGGGAAGGATAAGCCGATCAAATCCTAAGGAATTCATTCACCGGGTTTTTTGAAACCTTGTTTAGAACCCTGTGCCAGGATGATCCATGGGAATTTCCCGGGCGGACAACTCAAATCAGTCATGACAGGTTCCATTCTCATAGTCGATGACGATCCCGTGCAGCGCAGGTTGCTCGAGGCGGCGGTGACGAAATTCGGCCACAGCGCCATCGTCGCGGATGGCGGCGAGGCCGGCCTGGCGGCCCTCGACGGACCCAATGCGCGGGATGTGTCGGCGGTCATCCTCGACCTTGGCATGCCCGGCCTTGACGGCATCGGCGTGCTGAAGGCGATGCGCGAGCGCGGCATCACTGTTCCCGTCATCGTGCAGACCGCGCAGGGCGGCATCGAGACGGTGGTTTCGGCCATGCGCCATGGCGCTTTCGATTTCGTCGTCAAGCCGTCATCTCCCGACCGGCTGCAGACCGCGATCGGCAACGCGCTCAAGGTCGAGGCGGTCGAGGATGAGGTCAAGCGCACGTCGCGGCGGCGCGGCGGCCACCTGACCTTCAAGGACATGATCACGCACAGTCCTGCGATGGACCGGGTTATCCGCCTTGGCCAGAAGGCGGCGGCCTCCAACATCCCGATCCTGATCGAGGGCGAATCGGGCGTCGGCAAGGAACTGGTGGCGCGCGCCATCCAGGGCACCGGGGATCGTCGCTCAAAACCCTTCGTCACCGTCAATTGCGGCGCCATTCCCGACAATCTGGTCGAATCGATCCTGTTCGGCCACGAGAAGGGCTCGTTCACCGGCGCCACCGACAAACACACCGGCAAGTTCGTCGAGGCGCATTCGGGCACTCTGTTCCTGGATGAAATCGGCGACCTGCCGCTCGACGTACAGGTGAAGCTTTTGCGCGCCGTACAGGACGGCGAGGTCGATCCGGTTGGCGGCCGTGCCACGGTGAGGGTCGATATCAGGCTGATCTCGGCCACGCACCGCAACCTTCTGCAACAGGTCAAGGACGGCAAGTTCCGTGAGGATCTGTTCTACAGGCTCAACGTCTACCCGATCGTCGTGCCGCCGCTGCGCGACCGGCGCGACGACATCCCCTATCTGGTCAAGCATTTCATGGACAAGGTGGCGCCTGCGGGCAATCGCCTGCACGGCATTTCGGACGCCGCACTGGCCATGCTGCAGGCTTATGACTGGCCGGGAAACATCAGGCAGCTGGAAAACGCCGTGTTCCGGGCTTCGGTGCTTGCCGAAGGCGATGTGCTGACGCTGGACGAATTCCCGCAGATCCGGGCGCAGGTCGATGGCACGATCAACCTCGATGCAGACGCGTCCCTGTCGGACCCCGGCATGGCGTGGAGCGAACCGCATGGCGATAGCGCGCTGACTGATGACGTCGGACCTGTCGCTGCCGAGCTAGACCCTCCCGCCAGGTTGCAGCCGCGTTTCGGCACGCTGAGGGCGCTGGACGAGCGCGGCAATGTGCGCGCGCTGGCCGATGTCGAGCTCGAAATGATCAAGCTGGCCATCGACCACTATAACGGCCAGATGAGCGAGGTTGCCCGGCGTCTCGGCATCGGCCGCTCGACGCTCTACCGCAAGCTCAAGGAGTACGGCATCGACCCGGAAACCGGCCGCCTCGACCGCCTTGCCTCCTGAAAACAGTATTCCACAGCTTGCCGGCGTAAGGCCGGGACCAGCTTGCCAGCCAATATTCCGCACTGCATAAGGGGTTGGGGCGGGAATATGGCTGGTGCGAACAGCGCTGTTCACGCATTAAGGCCAATGGTAACAGATCGTGTAGCGGTAAAAGGCTGAATCTTGATCTAAACCAGCAGTTTACCAAGAAATCCTGTGTATTATTTTTGACGGGATATCGCCACGGTGTTACCGCATTTCGGCTTCAATAAGCGATGATTAACCATTAGGATCGATATTCGGATGTGAGAACCATGCATCCGTTTGGACAAATCCGGGGACAAACGGCAGCCTGCAAGGCCTTTTGATTTGAACAAAGTCGAACGACACAGAAACGGGCGGCACTATCACATTGGCGTCTGGCCGAGATGGCTGGCAGCGGTGATTGTTGCGTTCGGTTTCCTTGCCGCAACTGCTGCCGGCGCCAGCGCCGAAACGCGCTCGCTCAAGCTCTATCACCTGCACACGCACGAAAAGGCCGAGATCGTCTACAAGCGCAATGGTCGCTACGATCCGGAAGGCCTCAGGAAGATCAACATCATCCTGCGCGACTGGCGTCGCAACGAACCGACGAAGATGGATCCGCGCCTGCTCGACCTGGTGTGGGAAGCCTACCGGCAGGCCGGCGCCACCGACTACATCCAGGTCGTCTGCGGCTATCGCTCGCCGGCGACCAACTCGATGCTGCGCAGCCGCAGCCGAGGCGTCGCCAAGGAAAGCCAGCATATGCTGGGCAAGGCGATGGACTTCTACATTCCGGGCGTGCCGCTGAAGAAGCTGCGCAACATCGGCCTCAAGATGCAGGGCGGCGGCGTCGGCTATTATCCGTCGTCCGGTTCGCCCTTCGTCCACATGGATGTCGGCAATGTGCGCCATTGGCCCGGCATCAGCCGCCAGGAACTGGTCAGCCTGTTTCCCAATGGCAAGACGCTGCATGTGCCCAGCGACGGCAAGCCGCTGCCGGGCTATGAGCAGGCGATGGCAGCCTACAAGGCGCGCAAGGGCGCCGGTTCCCCGGCCATCATGATGGCCAGCGCCGGCGGCAGCACCAAGAAATCCGGTGGCTTCCTGTCCGCTTTCTTTGGCGGTGGCGGCGAAGACGAAGCCGACGACAGCGCCGATGTCGCGACCGCCGCGCCGTCGCCGAGAAGCGTGAAGCCGGTCCTGGCTGCCAGGAGCAACAACAACAACGACAGCAACCTGCCCGGCATCGCGATCGTGTCGCCGCAGAATGCCAAGCGCGCCAATATTCCGCAGCTTGCCGACGACAGCGCGGACGATTCGGAGCCGCAGCAGGATACGCCGGAGACGATCATCGCGGCGCTGCCGGCCAAGGAAGTTCCGCTGCCCGATTTTGCACCGCGGCCGAAAGCCGATGTCGGTGCGCAGCAGCCTGAGACGGTGCCGTTCGGCATGGCAGATGCCACCACCGAACAGACGGTGGTAACAGCGCAGGCGCCGGCCAATGTGCCGTTCGGCATGGCCGATGTGAGCGGCGCCGACCAGGGAGCTGCCGCTCCGGCGCAGGTTGCGGTCAACGTCCCGTTGCCGACCTGGCGTCCCGACCGCTCTACGCCGCCGGCTGAGCTTGCGCCGCAGGACAAGAGCGTGCTGCTGGCGCTGGCCGATTCGGCTGCCCACAAGCAGACTGCAACGGATGCCTTCTCGGTGCTGCCGTCGCAGCGTCCGGATGAGGTCAAGGCCGTTCTCGAACAGGCCAGCGCCACCGATGCCGCCGGTGTTACCGACGACTATCAGGTTGCCTCGCTCGAGCCGCGCTCGGCTTTCAACGACCCGTCAGGTGTCGATGCCGCATCGCCGCGCGACGCCATTGCTGCCCGCCCGGCCGGTTCCGATCCGGCTTCGGCGATTGGCGCCGGTGTAAAGACGACGCGCAAGGAAGCGAGAGCCTCGGCCCGCGACCTGAAGCCAGGACCGAAGGCCGTTGTCGTCGCGGCCGAACCGCAGGCGGCGCGCTGGGCGCTGAGCAGCGGCGACAACATCGCCACCGTTTCCAGCCCGACGACTGCGCCGCGCTATGCCTACAACATCGTGCATACGCCGCCGAGCGAGGTCTATACCGCAGGCTTCCAGGCGGACAACCAGATGGCCGGCGCCAACCGCTTCACCGGCAATGCCGTAAAATTCCTTTCGGTCGCCCGCTTCCAGACAAAGTAACGGCCTCGACCGGACAGATATCGAAACCGCGCGGGCTACCTGCGCGGCTTTTGCTTTTCAGGGCCGCCGACTTAATCGATACATCCTTGGGACTGGCTTCCAGTGTCCCGGAATGCTAACCACCAGCGTGCATTCCCGCTTCGTCTAATGGTAGGACAGCGCCCTTTGAAGGCGTGAATCGTGGTTCGAGCCCATGAGCGGGAACCAACTCTAGATCCAAGACTTCTCGACAGCTATGCCACGCCCATCCCGGGTGATCACGCGCGGCTGAACTTCTCGACAAGAAGCACTGCCGAACCAAGTGGGTCACGACCTGGCGGCACGGTCTGCAACTGACGGCATTTTCGGAAGCAGCAGATCCGGTCGGCGCAAGCCGGCCGGTTTTTGTGCCGAGAGCAATTCCAGGAAAAGTGTGAAACGGTTTTCCCGGGAAAAGCGCGGAGGCGCTTTCCCTTGGGAATTGCGCAAAGGCAAAGTAGCGGAGGTTACTTTCCGAGCTTGCTCGCGGCCCGTGCGAGTGCCTCGATCTCGTCCCATTTGCCGGCCTTGACCAGCTCGTCCGGCGCCACCCAGGAGCCACCGACACAGACAACGTTGGGCAGGCTGAGATAGTCAGCGGCGTTCTTGGCCGAGATGCCGCCGGTCGGGCAGAATTTCACATCGGCCAGCGGCGAGGCGAACGCCTTCAGCGAAGCGACGCCGCCCGATTGTTCGGCCGGAAAGAATTTCAGGAAACGCAGGCCGGCCTCGCGGGCGGCCATGATTTCGCCCGGCGTGATGGCGCCCGGCAGCAAGGGAACGTCGCTGTCCTTGGCCGCCGCTAGCAGCTCGCGCGTGATCCCGGGGCTGACGATGAATTTCGAGCCGGCGGCGGCGGCCTCGTCGAACTGCTTGGCATCGAGAATGGTGCCGGCGCCGACTATGGCGCCCTCGACCTCGCCGGCGACGCGGCGGATCGCTTCCAGGGCATCGGCGGTCCTCAGCGTGATCTCGATCGCCGGCAGGCCGCCAGCGGCGAGCGCCCGGGCGAGCGGCACGGCGTCCGCGACATTGGCGATCTTCAGCACCGGGATGACCGGCTGGCCGTTGAGCAGCGACAGGAGCTTTTCGGTCTTGCTGGGCATTGGCTTGTCTCTCCGGGGATGATTTCAACCGATTAGCAGAAGGCAGATTCCGAGTCCACGAAAGCCGGCCTGCCGCGTTGTCACATCTGTCGGCCCACGAGCCACTCAGCGAATGCCGACAAGGCTTTGTCGGCTTTGCCTTGAATCCGCTTTGACCACGGTTTAGTGGCTTGGCGATGACCAACCATGAACCTGTGCGCGTCGCCGCGCTCTACAAATTTGCAGCGTTGGGCGACTTCGACACGTTGCGGACCTTGCGGACGCCGCTCGCCGCCTTCTGCTGCGGGCGCGGCATCAAGGGCACGCTGCTTCTGGCGCAGGAAGGCATCAACGGCACGGTCGCCGGCAGCGAGACCGATATTGCCGATCTGATCGCTTATCTGGAGTCCATCGAGGGTCTCGTCGGCCTTGAGGTCAAATACAGCACCGCCGCCGAAATGCCGTTCCATCGCATGAAGGTGCGGTTGAAGCGCGAGATCGTCACCATGGGCGTCGAAGACCTCGATCCGGCGACGGGCGCAGGCACCTATGTCGAGCCGGCCGACTGGAACGCGCTGATCTCGGATCCCGGCACCATCGTGATCGACACGCGCAATGCCTACGAGGTGTCGATCGGCACTTTTGAGCGCGCCGTCGATCCACAGACATCGAGCTTTCGCGAATTCCCGGCCTGGGTGGAAAAGCATCGCGACGCGCTCGATGGCCGCAAGGTGGCGATGTTCTGCACCGGCGGCATACGCTGCGAAAAGGCGACGGCCTATGTGAAGTCGCTCGGCTTCGAGGACGTCTTCCACCTCAAGGGCGGCATTCTCAGATATCTCGAAGAGGTGCCGGCCGAAGACAGCCTGTGGCAAGGCGAGTGCTTCGTGTTCGACGAACGTGTCTCGGTCTCGCATGGGCTGACAGAGGGCGAAGCCGAACTCTGCCGCGCCTGCCGGCATCCGCTGACGCCCGAGGACCGGCTGTCGCCGCACTATGCCACCGGCGTGTCATGCCCGCATTGCTTCGAGGCCCGCTCGGAAGAGGATCGTGCCCGCTACGCCGAGCGTCAGCGCCAGGTCGAACTGGCGCAGGCGCAGGGCAGGGGACATATCGGAAGCTAGCTCGGTATCGCTGAGCTGGCTTGGGTCACCAGGCGACGGAATAGCGGTCGATCACCCATAGCCACGTGCCATCGGCCTGCCGGCGCGCAACCTCTGAGGTCACCGTGCCGTCGGGAAGCCGGGTCGAGGTCAGTGCCAGGGCGCCGTTGATGGCCGCCGGTCGCTGCTCGCCACGTTGGAATTTGCGACCGGTCGCGGCAAATGCTTCGAACAAAGCTCGAATGGCGTCATGGCCGCGCGTCAATTCCGCCTCGCCGGTGTCGATGACGGCATCGGCTTCGAACAGCGCCACCATGCCGTCAACGTCGCCCACCCACTGCCGGTCAATCAGCAGGCGCTCGAGATCCTGCGGATTCCGCGCCGGCTGGCGTTCTGTCTCGTCGGTCACGGCAAAGCTCCTCCCTCGTCACGAAGGGCGTGACACTAGCGCAAGCCGCTACCCATTTCGACACATCGCGATCCAGTTTCGAAACGCCGCATCGCTGGCAAAGCGCCCGTCCGTCATTGTAATGTCAACAAGCGGGACCTACGTCTGCAACGTCCAAAACCTGCTCGTTCCTATTGGGCACGAGCCCTTTTCTGGAGGCACCATGTTCGACCCCAAGAAGCTTCTCGACGACCTGCTCGGCTCGCAAGTCCCCGGCACCACCGGCACCGTCCGCGACAAGGCAGGACAGGCCGTGCAGATGGCCAAGGACAATCCGCTGGCCGCCGGTGCGCTGGCCGCGGTGTTGCTTGGGACGGGAACGGGACGCCAGGTGACGGGCACCGCCATCAAGCTCGGCGGGTTGGCCGCGATCGGCGGTCTCGCTTACAAGGCCTACCAGAACTACAAGGCTGGCAATGCCCCCGAGCAGGCGCCAGCGGCCGGGACGTCAGGGGCAGGCGGGCCGGAATTGCTGCCGCCGCCCGCCGACACCGCCTTTCATCCTTCGCAGGCGCCGCAGGGCGAGGACGAGTTCACGCTGACCCTGGTGCGGGCGATGATTTCGGCGGCCAAGGCCGACGGCCATGTCGACGACGAGGAGCGCGAAAAGATCGCCGGCAAGCTCAAGCTCGCCGGCATCGGTTCCGATGCCGAAAAATTCCTGCTGGCCGAGCTGGACAGCCCGCTCGACCTCGACACGCTGGTCGCCGGCGCCAAGACCGATGAGCAGAGGCTCGAGCTCTATACGGCGTCGCGGTTGGCCATCGATCCCGATACGCGCGCCGAACGCGGCTATCTCGACCTGCTCGCCGGCCGGCTTGGCCTGCCGGATGCACTGGTCGACCATGTCGAGGCGACGGTATCGGCGGCCAAGGTGCCGGCCCCGGCAGGGACCGCGCCGAACCCGCGCTGGTAGACAGCGCGGCCGCGCGGCCGAGGCAGAGCCGCCGGGCCGGAAAAATGCGTTAACGTCTCGTTTACCGAGGAAGCGCATGATTCTAACAGTCGGATCGGCTTATCCTCCTCCCAAGCCCGGTTCAGATCGGGGCGGTCGCCAATGACCGCCCTTTTTGTTCAGCCGATCATCGAGTGTTCGGCTTGCCATGGTCCCCGTCATTTGCGATGGCTCGGTGTATTCGGATGCATCCCGATCTGTGCCGGGGATGCGCGGTGCGCTGGAGCAAAATCATGACTGCCCTCACAGAGAAAACCGCCATCGTCACCGGCGCCGGCACCGGCATCGGCAAGAGCGTCGCCACCGCGCTGCTCAAGGCGGGCTGGAACACCGTGTTCTGCGGCCGCCGCAAACAGGTGCTCGACGCTGCAATCGCCGAAGCCGGCAAGACCGACGCCAAGGCATTGGCGGTTGCCTGCGACATCAGCAAGCCTGGTGAAGTCGACGATCTGTTCGAGACGGTGGCGGCGGCATTCGGGCGCGTCGACCTGCTCTTCAACAACGCCGGCATGAGCTACAAGTCGACGCCGATCGACGAGATCCCGGTCGAGGTCTGGAACGACATTGTCGGCGTCAATCTCACGGGATCGTTCCTGTGCGCCCGCGCCGCTTTCGGCGCCATGCGCAGACAGAAGCCGATGGGCGGCCGCATCATCAACAACGGTTCGGTGTCGGCCTATGCACCGCGGCCGGGCTCCGTGCCCTACACGGCGACCAAGCATGCCATCACCGGGCTGACCAAGACGCTGGCGCTCGACGGCCGGCCCTATGACATCGCCTGTGGCCAGATCGACATCGGCAACGCGCTGACCGACATGGCGCAAGCGATGACGGTCGGCGTGCCGCAGGCCAACGGCTCGATCGCCGCCGAAGCGGTGATGGACGTTCAGCGCGTCGCCGACGCCGTCGTCCACATGGCCAGCCTGCCGCTCGACGCCAATGTGCTGTTCATGACGGTGATGGCGACGAAGATGCCGTTTGTCGGTAGAGGGTAGTTTCGCCGGCACAGGGTGAGCGCTGCATCTGAAGCTGCCTTTTTCGAGCCTTAACCGCTGAGTGAGCGAAGCTTTCCTATGTCCGTTCGCGGCGGTTGCCAGGTAGTTCCCCCACTCCGTCGCCGCTTCGCGGCGCCACCTCTCCCCCCTCCGGAGGGAGAGGAAGGGAGCCTGCCTTAACAGATTTGCGCCCTTCCTCTACCCCGTCGATCGGGGGAGAGGTGGCTCGGCGAAGCCGAGACGGAGTGGGGGTCGACCCTTGGGCGCTGAATGAGCGGTGTTGGGCGGTCGGCAGCCTACTTCTTCTTCAAAAATGCCTCGATCCGCTCCAGCGCGCGCAAGATGTTCTCCTCGGAATTGGCGTAGGAGAGCCTGATATAGCCTTCACCGAGTATGCCGAAATCGGGGCCGCCGATCAGCGCGACACCGGCATCCTCGAGCAGCGCCGAGGCAAGTTTCTTGGCTTTCCAGCCGGTCTTCGAAACATTGGGAAAGGCATAGAAGGCGCCCTTCGGCGTGATGCAGGAGACGCCGGGCAGGGCGTTCAGCCCCTCGACCACGATCTTTCTGCGGTTGTCGAAGGCGCGCATCATC
This sequence comes from Mesorhizobium sp. PL10, assembly GCF_053714315.1. Lineage (NCBI taxonomy): Bacteria > Pseudomonadati > Pseudomonadota > Alphaproteobacteria > Hyphomicrobiales > Phyllobacteriaceae > Mesorhizobium > Mesorhizobium sp. PL10. The sequence goes on from NZ_JBSKBR010000004.1 coordinate 153,382, forward strand.
CTGTCGACATCGTCCTGCGGCCCATCGATGGCGGCGACGCCGGCGAACTGGCTGGGGGCGTTGACACAGGACCAGCAATTGACGGCCAGCTTGCGCACCTTGTCGTAGAGGTGGGCGCCCTTGTCGCCATTCGGCCAGATCGACCAGCCCATGCGCCAGCCCGTCATCGCCCAGGTCTTCGACCAGCCATTGAGCACGATCAGCCGGTCGCGGATTTCGGGGAAATTGAGCAGCGAAAAATGCGTCTCACCGTCATAGGTCATGACGTCGTAGATCTCGTCCGACAGAACCGCGACATGCGGGTGCTTCTCCAGTCCCTTGACCAGCTTCTCGATCTCGGCGCGCGGGGTCACGCCGCCGGTCGGGTTGGCCGGCGAGTTGAGGATCAGCAGCCTGGTCTTCGATGTGATCAGCGCCAGCGTCTCCTCAGCCGAGAAGGCAAAGCCGTTCTCCTCGCGGATCGGCACCGGAATGGGGGCCGCGCCGGTGAATTCGATCATCGAGCGGTAGATCGGAAATCCTGGATCGGGATAGAGAATTTCGGCACCCGGTTCGCCGAACATCAGGATGGCCGCGAACATGGTCGGCTTGCCGCCGGGCAGGATCATCACATTCTCGGCCGAGACCTCGACGCCGGTCGTGGTCAGCGTGCGCCGCACCACCGCCTCGCGGGTCGCCAGAAGGCCGTTGGCCGGAGTATAGCCATGGTGGCCGTCACGCAGCGCCTTGATCGCCGCCTCGACGATGTGCTGCGGGGTTTTGAAGTCGGGCTGGCCGATGCCGAGATTTACGATGTCGCGGCCCTGTTGCGCCAGCGCCGTCGCCCTCGCGAGCACCGCAAAGGCGTTTTCCTCGCCGAGACGGTCGAAGGCCGAAATCGTGTGGAGCATTTTTCCCGTCCGTGTGGTTCTTGCTGTGGGGTTGCGTTTTTGTGAGCCTCGGCTCGCAAAAGTCAAACGGATTGGAGTTGTTGGTGTCGGAAAATCTCAAAGACTGGCAAGCGCGCCCGCGACCCGAGCGCAAGCCGATTGACGGTCGCTATGTCCGGCTCGAACCGCTGAGCGCCGAAAAGCATGGCGACGGCCTCTACGAAGCGTCATCCGTGCCCGACATCGACGGCCGCTTTGCCTGGCTGCCCGATTATCCGCCGCAAACCCGTGCCGATTTCCAGCCATGGCTGGACAAGGTCGAGGCGAGCGAGGATCCGCTGTTCTTCATCGTCATCGACAAGGCCAGCGGCAAGGTTGCCGGGCGGCAGACGCTGATGCGCATCGATCCGGCCTATGGCGTCATCGAGATCGGCAACATCTATTGGGGGCCGCTGATCTCGCGCAAGCCGGCGGCAACCGAAGCGCAGTTCCTGTTCATGAAGTACATTTTCGACGGGCTCGGCTATCGCCGCTACGAGTGGAAATGCAACAACCGCAACGAACCCTCGAAGCGCGCGGCGGAACGGTTCGGCTTCAAGTTCGAGGGGATTTTCCGCCAGCATCTTGTGGTCAAGGGCGAAAACCGCGATACCGCATGGTACTCGATCATCGACAAGGAATGGCCGTCCTTGCGCAAAGCCTATGAGGCATGGCTCGATCCGGCCAATTTCGATGGCGAGGGCCGACAGAAGCGGCGGCTCGAGGATTTCCGCGCCGAGTTCGGGGCGTAACAGGAGTTTTTCCGATGGCGCACAGCCATGACCACGGTTCGCATGCTGGCCACAGCCACGGTGCCGGTCATGTGCATGGCTCGACCGACAAGAAACGCGTGCTGATCGCAGCCCGCCTGACCGCGGGCTTCATGGTTGCCGAAGTGCTGGGCGGCCTGCTGACGGGATCGCTGGCGCTGCTGGCTGACGCCGGCCACATGCTCGCAGATTCGATCGCGCTCGGCCTTGCCTGGTATGCCTTCCATCTGGGCGGACGACCGGCGACGGTGCGCCTCACCTATGGCTTCGGCCGGGTCAAGACGCTGGTCGCCTACACCAACGGCATCGCCATCTTCGCCATCGCGCTGTGGATCGTCTACGAGGCCTGGGGCCGCCTGATGACGCCGGCACCGGTGCTTGGCGGGCCGATGCTGGTGGTGGCGATCGCCGGCCTTCTGGTCAACATCGCGTCGTTCTTCGTGCTGCATGGCGGCGACCGCGACAGCCTCAACATGCGCGGCGCCATCTTGCATGTGCTGGGCGACTTGCTCGGCTCGGCGGCAGCGATCGTCGCAGCGGTGGTCATCCTGGCGACCGGCTGGACGCCGATTGATCCGATCCTGTCGGTGCTTGTCTCGGTGCTGATCCTGTCCACCGCCTGGTCGCTGATGCGCGAAGCCGCCCATGTGCTGCTCGAAGGCGTGCCGGCAAGCCTCGACCGCGACCTGATCGCCAAGGACATTGCCGGCACCGTCAAGGGGGTGCGCGAGGTGCACCACATGCATGTCTGGTCGCTGGATGGCTCCAGCAACATGGCGACGCTGCATGCCTGCCTCAACGATGGCGTCGATCCGCATCAGGCGGTCAGCGCCATCAAGAAGCGGCTCGCCGCCGAACACGGCATCAGCCACGCCACCGTCGAGCCGGAATTCGGCCAGTGCGCCGACAGCCATGACGAGCACGACCAGGATCATGGCCACGACCATGGTGCGCCACCGCATCACGGCCATTATCACTGACAGGGAAGTTCATGGCATTGGCATCCAGGTTGACGAGCTCCTGCAACGGCGAGACGGCGTGATGGATCGCGACACGCGAAACGCGCTGATTGCCGCAGCCTGGATCATGCTGCTGTTCGGCATCGCGGCGTTCTATCTGCCGACGGTGATGCTGGCTCTCGGCAACGTCTCGACCGTACTTGCAGGCATCGTCGGCATCGGCTTCGTGCTGGCATTCTTTCTGGTGTTCTGGCTGCGCGGGCGCAGCCAGAACAAAGGCAAATAAGAGGCTTTGAAATGCGCATCCTGATTACTGGCGCGGCCGGCATGGTCGGCCGCAAGCTTGTCGCCCGGCTGGCCAAGGACGGCACGCTCAACGGCCGCAAGATCACGGCGCTCGACCTGCACGACATCGTGCCGCCGCAAGCGCCGGCGATGGAGGGTGTGAGCATCGCTACGCATACCGGCGACCTTGCCGAGGCAGGCGCTGCCGACAGCCTCGTCGCCTCACGACCCGATGTGATGTACCATCTCGCCGGCATCGTGTCGGGCGAGGCGGAAGCCAATTTCGATCTCGGCTACCGCGTCAACCTCGACGGCACCAGGGCGCTGTTCGACGCGGTCCGGCTGGCGGGCTTCGCGCCGCGCCTCGTCTTCACCTCGTCGATCGCGGTGTTCGGCGCGCCGTTCCCGGATGTCATCCCGGACGATTTTCACCCCACGCCGCTGACCTCCTACGGGACGCAGAAGCAGATGAGCGAGGCGTTGCTGGCCGACTATTCCAGGCGCGGCTTCTTCGACGGCATCGGCGTCCGCCTGCCGACCATCTGCGTGCGGCCCGGCAAGCCGAACAAGGCGGCCTCCGGTTTCTTCTCCGGCATCATCCGCGAGCCGCTCGCCGGCCAGGAGGCGATCCTGCCGGTGCCGCGTTCGGTGCTGCACACCCATGCCAGCCCGCGCTCGGCGGTGAATTTCCTGATCCATGCCGCCGGGATCGACGGCGCCGCCGTGGGCCCGCGCCGCAACCTCACCATGCCCGGTGTCGCCGTCACCGTCGGCGAGCAGATCGAGGCGCTGGAACGCATTGCCGGAGCCGAGGTGGTGAAGCTGATCCGCGAAGAGCCGGACGAGACCATCTGGGCGATCGTCAAGGGCTGGCCGACGCGTTTCGAGGCTAGGCGGTCAAGAGACCTCGGCTTCAGAGCCGAGAAGAGCTTTGACGAAATCATCCGTGCGCATATCGAGGATGAACTTGATGGGAAGATTGTGGGTCAGGCCTGACCCACAATCATTATACGCTGCCGGTCAGGCTCGCCGACAGCAACAGCAGTCCGAACAGGAAGACGAAGGCGGCGCCGCCGATCTCGACGAGGGTGTGGATGCGGTTGCCCATGCGGCCGTCCCCGGCGAAATAGACCGCCCAGTTCTTGGCTGTGACCGCGATCGTCGCCAGCGCCGAGACGGTGATGGCGGTGCCGAGCGACATTGCCAGCACTGAGAGCAGGCCGCCGACCCACAGGCCATTGAGCAGCGCGAAGCTGAGCACAATCAGCGCGCCGGAGCAGGGGCGGATGCCGACGGCGGCCACTGCCGACCATGCAGTGCGCCAGTCGAAGCGGTCGCCGGACAGCAGCGCCGGATCGGGCGCATGCGAATGGCCGCACGTATCGCAGACCTCGCCCGCCGCGTGATCATGATGAGCATGGTCGTGATGCGCATGACCGTGATGGGAATGATCATGGTGGGAATGATCGTGTCCGGCATGATCATGGGCGCTGTGGTCGTGAGAATGATCATGCGCGGCATGATCGTGATGAGCGTGAAGCGAATGCGAATGAGCATGGGCAGAATGGCTATGGGCGGCATGCGAGTGGCCGGTGTGAGAATGACCATGCGAATGGCCGGCGTGAGCGGCCGACAGGCTATACGCGGGCGCCTTACCGAACCAGCGCAGGACCGTTGGCCCGAGCTTGCGCCACAGCAGCCAGGCGCCGAACAGAGTGACGAAGACATAGCTCATGATCTCCATGAACCAGGCCGCGTCGGTCATCGAAATGGCGGTGCCGCGCAGGACGAAATAGGCAAGCAGCATCACCACGATTGCGGTCAGGCCCTGCAGCAGCGCCGAGACGAAGGACAACAGGATGCCGCGCCTGAGCGCCACTTCGTTGGCCACCATGTAGGAGGATATCACCGCCTTGCCGTGGCCGGGGCCGGCGGCGTGGAAAATGCCGTAGGCGAAGGACAGGCCGATCAGCAGCCACATCTTGCTGCCGTCCTCGCGCATCGCCTTCATCGCCGTTGCCAGCGCGCGGTAAAATTCCTGCTGGCGCAGATTGATCCACATCAGCATGTGGGCGAACGGTCCGGTGGTGGGCGCCATGCCGTCATTGACGCCGATGCCGAGCGAACTCTGGGCGTGAGCGACGCCGAGAAAGTGCGTCATCACCAGGGCAGCGGCGACGAGGCCGAATGCCAAACGCAGGGACGGTTTCATCACCGGATCTATCCTTCTGGCGGGCAGTTCAGTTCGAGCTTGGTGGCGAAGATCTTGCTCATGTCGGTGCCTGTCGGATCGTTGAAGAAAGCTTCCGTCAGGGTCTTCTGGTTTTCCTTGATCGCCTCGTCCGGGTCGGGCCGGATGACGCTTTTGGTGCAGTTCGAAGGCAGGCCTTCGACGGTGATGTTGGAATCCTCGGTGAAATCGATCGCCGTGTAGAAGGTCGGATCGTAGACACCGAAATCGATCTTGCCGGCGAGCTTGATCGGCACCTTCGGTTCGGATTCGAACAGGATGATCAACTGGTCATTGTCGAAATTGGCCATCAGGTGCGGTGGCGGCGTCATCGGCACGTCCTTGCCGTCGACGGTGACAAGCTGGAAATAGTTGAACTCGGCCAGCGAGGCATGGACGGTGTCGGCAACATCCTTCAGCTCCTTGTCGTCAAGCTTCAGGTCGGAGTTCTTGTCGAACTCCATCATCACCGTACTCGAAAACAAATCGTCGAAGCGCCAGAGATGGCGCAGCGCTTTCACACTTTGGTGATCCGGCGAGAGGATCACGTCGAGGCGGGCCTCGGCGAAGACGTGAGGATGTGCCGCAGCCGCCCCGACGGCGGCAAAAGGCGCCGCCAAGGCCGAAGCCAGCATAATTGCGTGCTGTTTCAGGTGCATTCTCGGTCGCTGTTCCATCGGCCTCGGAGAGATTTCGAGAGGTTACCAGAAAGCGGGCGAAATTGGGACCGCGACATGGTTGAAGCGGGTCAGGCGCCCTCGCGGTTCTTGAACCATTGCACCAGGAAATCGACGAAAACACGGACCTTGGCCGGCAGATAGCGGCGGTGCGGATAGACGGCGAAAATGCCGCTGCCCGACTGGATGCGGTCGTCGAGCATAGAAACCAGGTGGCCTGTTTCGAGGTCGGGAGCGGCGATGAAATCAGGCAGCATGGCGAAGCCCAGGCCGGACACGGCGGCGGCACGCGCGGCCATCGGACTGTTAACCTCGATCGGGCCCGACACATTGACGCTGATGGACTCCTCGCCATCGCCCTTGAAGCGCCAGTTGGCCAGCGAGCGGCCGTTGGTGTCGACGATGCAGGGCATGTTGGCGAGGTCCTGCGGGCGCGTCGGCTTGCCGTGCTTGGCGATCAGCTCCGGCGATGCGCACAGCCTAACCGAAAATGGGCCCAGGCGCCGGGCGATCAGCGATGAGTTCTCCAGCCGCGAGATACGCACGGCAAGATCGAACCCCTCCTCGACCAGATCGACAAAACGGTCGTCGAGTTGGATGTCGAGCACGATGTCGGGATGCTGCTTGGCGAAGTCGATCAGCGACTGGCCGATCGGCGCATCGGCGAAGGTGCGCGCTGCCGACAGCTTGATCCGGCCGCGTACGTCGCCGGAGGATTCGCGCACGGCGTCGGCCAGGCTGTCGACCTCGCGCACGATTTCCGAAGCGCGACTGTAATAGGTATGGCCGGCCTCGGTCATCGAGAATTGCCGCGTGGTGCGGTTGAGCAGCAGCGCGCCGAGCTCGTCCTCGAGTTCGCGCACATATTTCGACAGCAGCGCCTTGGAACGGCCGATCTTGCGCGCGGCGGCCGAAAAACCCTCGGCCTCGACGACGTCGATGAAGGCGCGCATGCGGGTCAGTGTGTCCATGGATCAGGCCTTTCGTGCGGTATCGAGAAGCCGCCGGCCGAGCCGTATCAGGGCAATGTCGCTGCCGGGAGGGCCGAGAAGCGAGAGGCCGAAAGGGGCGCCGTCAACCGAGCCCAGCGGCAGTGTGATTTGTGGAAAGCCTGAAAGACCCGAAAGGCACAGAAGATGCAAGGCCCTTTCGCGGTAGGCCTGGAGTTGCTCAGGCGAGCTTTTGACCAGAGGGGCGGGGCCTGGAACCGTGGGCAGGACCAGAAACCCGTCCTGGCCGAGCAGGGCGGCGAGCTCGGACCGGAAGGTCAGGCGGCGCACCGCCTCGGCCTGTGCCGTCTTTGCGTCGATCGTCCGGCCAAAGCCGAAGCGCTCCTCGACGCCCGGTCCGAGATCACGCTCGCCGGATATGATCCAGGCGCCATGTTGCTGCCAGGCTTCGGCGGCCTGCAGGCGGCGAAAGCACCAGTAGAGCTCGTCCGGGAAGGAAGCAAAGACGTACTCCACTGGCTTTGGCTCGCCGACGACAGTGGCCGCCAGCGCCCTCATCCTGGCATACTCGGCGGCCTCGGCCGGACCGGCGACGAAGGCGTCCAGCCAGCGTATGGACAGCGGCCGGTTGAGCGGATGCTGGTGCGGATCGCGGCCGAGCAGCAATTTGCCGATCGTCTCATAGGTTTCGATGTCGTCGGCGAACCAGCCGAACGTGTCGAAGCTCGGCGCCAGCTTCATCGCGCCGTCCAGCGAAATGCGGCCATGCGTGGTACGCAGTCCGATCAGCCCGCAAAAGCTCGCCGGCGCCCGGATCGAGCCGCCGGTGTCGGAGCCGGTGGCGATGTCGGCGAGCTTGCCTGCCACCGCCGCCGCCGACCCGGAGGACGAGCCGCCAGTGACGCGATCGGGCGCCGCCGGGTTCACCGGAAACGGAAAATGCGCGTTCTGGCCCATCAGCGAGAAAGCAAGCTCATCAGTTTGCGTTTTGCCGATGAAGCGCGCGCCGGCGTCGAGAATCATCTGCACGGCAGGTGCCGTGCTGGAGGCTGCTTGCGCCTTGTTAAACTTCACCAGATTGCCGCAACCGGTGCGATAGCCGGCGACGTCGTAAATGTCTTTCACGGCCAGCCTGAGCCCGGCCAGGGGACCCAGTTCCGCATTGGCGACCGGCATGCGACGCAGATCGAGAAAGGCGTTGAGCGGGCCGTGCGTGCCTGGCATCGTTCGATATCCGGATACAGTTCGCGCAGCATTGTTCGATGCCAGAAATTTTACAACCTGGGATACGATTTTTATTGATTGTGAAATCTTTCGATCTTATATCGCGCTTGCCCAAAGTCGCACGTGCCTGTGGGTGTCCGCCGATCCTCGAATGGTGAGGGAAATCGGTAAGGTAACTGGAGCTAACCCCTCCAGTCGGTCTAGCGGCCAACCGCCAGCCCGAGGACACCTTGAAGCAACGACGGTGCGGGCCTTTCTGGTTCTCTTCCGGTTGTCCAAAGACCGGGGTTACTAAAGAGGCACACCTTCATTGCCGGCAGTGCGGACGGGTCTCCCATCCAAGCCAAGGCAGACAAAGCGAACCGAGGCCGGGCAAGGCCAAGGTTCATCGCCGCGAGACGGCGTTTCATGGTTCCGGGGTCTCCACCGGCTGGTTCCATGAATTCGACGTCCCGCCTTTGTTTGACCGCGTGTTCGCGAGGCCGATAGCCCGCGTCCGCACCCTTGTGCGCGCCGAAAGGCGCGATGGAGAGACCCCGATGGCCACCCAGCGCATCCTTGACTTCCTCGCCACCCGACGTCCGTCCGGCCCCTGCCTCGTCGTCGACCTCGATGTCGTGCGCGACAATTTCCGCGCCTTCGAAAAAGCGCTGCCCGATTCCAAGATCTACTATGCGGTGAAAGCAAACCCGGCGCCGGAGATCCTGCGCCTCCTTGCTGCGATGGGCTCGTCCTTCGACACCGCTTCCGTTGCCGAAGTCGAGATGGCGATGGACGCCGGTGCGCCGGCGGACCGCATCTCCTTCGGCAACACCATCAAGAAGGAGCGTGACATTGCACGCGCCTACCAGCTCGGCATCCGGCTGTTCGCGGTCGATTGCGTCGAGGAAGTCGACAAGATCGCCCGCGTCGCTCCCGGCGCCCGCGTGTTCTGCCGCGTGCTGACCGACGGCGAAGGCGCCGAATGGCCGCTGTCGCGCAAGTTCGGTTGCGTGCCGGCGATGGCGGTCGACGTGCTGCGCCATGCCAAGGCGCTCGGCCTCGACGCCTATGGCGTGTCGTTCCATGTCGGCTCGCAGCAGACCGACCTGACGGCGTGGGACCGTGCGCTGGCCGACGCCAAGAAGGTGTTCGCCACGCTCGCCGACGAAGGCATCGTCTTGAAGATGGTCAATATGGGCGGCGGTTTCCCGACGCGCTACCTGCGTGACGTGCCGGTGGCCCAGGCCTATGGCCAGGCGATCTTCTCGGCGCTGCGCAAGCATTTCGGCAATGCCATTCCGGAGACCATCATCGAGCCGGGCCGCGGCATGGTCGGCAATGCCGGCGTCATCAAGTCGGAAGTCGTGCTGATCTCCAAGAAGGCCGACAACGACAATGTGCGCTGGGTGTTCCTCGACATCGGCAAGTTCGGCGGCCTGGCCGAGACGATGGACGAGGCGATCCGCTACCCGCTCGTCACTCGTCACGACGGTTCGGAGACCGCACCTTGCGTGCTCGCCGGCCCGACCTGCGATTCGGCCGACGTGATGTACGAAAAGACGCCGTACCCGCTGCCCTTGTCGCTGACCATCGGCGACGAGGTGCTGATCGAAGGCACCGGCGCCTACACGACCACCTATTCGGCGGTCGCGTTCAACGGCTTCGAGCCTCTCCGATCCTACGTGATCTGACGGCTTCGGCCTTCAGATTCTCCCCAGGCGGGCGTTTGCGTCCGCCCGGGTTCGCCTGTGGAACAAGCTCCGCTCTTGAAGGATCGCGGAAATGAAAATGCCAGTTGAATTCGTGGACCCCTTGCCGGTCCTTGCCATCGTCGCCGAAACCCCTGCCGATGTCGCGGCGCGTGAAGCGTTGCTCGACCGCGCCATGGGGCCGAAGCGGCGCAAGAAGTCGTCGGAGAAGCTGCGGCGCGGCCGCCGGCCTTCCGAAGGCCTCGCCTTTGTCGTGCGCGACGCGGCCGGTGCGGTGACCGGCACCGTGCGGTTGTGGGATGTGCGTCTGGGCGAGGGCGGTCCGGCAGCGCTTCTGCTCGGCCCGCTCGCCGTCGATCCGGCGCTGAAGAACGCCGGCATCGGCTCGGCGCTGATGCGTCATGCGCTGGCCGAAGCCGCGCGTCTTGGCCATGCCGCGATCCTGCTGGTCGGCGATGCGCCCTACTATGGTCGCTTCGGCTTTTCGGCTGACAAGACCGGTTCGCTCGCGATGCCCGGCCCGTATGAGCGGCATCGTCTGCTGGCGCTGGAGCTGGTCGAGGGGGCGCTCGACGGTGCGCATGGCACGATCAAGGCTGCCGGTCGCAAGCTCAAGGCGCTGCCGCTGACCTTCGCGGCGTAAAGCCGTCGGCTTTCCGCCGCTCAACAAGCCTCGGGTCGACAAAAGCAAAACGCCGCCTGATGGGCGGCGTATTGCTTTTGCGACGGGATTAGCCGAGCAGCTGGCTGAGCGCCATGGCGACCGTCATGTCGCCTTCGACCTTTATCTTGCCGGACATGAACGCCATGGTCGGGTTGAGGTCGCCGGCGATCAACGAATCCAGATCGTCGAGCGAGAGCTTGACGGTGCAGTCGGTTGGTGCGTCGGTGGTCGAGACGGTTGCGCCGTCGATGACGATGACGCCGTCGCTGCCGGTATCGAACTTGACCGAATGTTCGAACCCGGCGCTCGCCACGCGCGACTTCATCTTCTCGGCAATCTCCTGAACGCTCATGACTGTTCTCCTCGTCTCGTTGCGTTTTGCCGCGCGTCAGTGACCGGCCTCTGCCGAAGTCGCTGTCTCGCGCGTGCCGCGATCCTGGGTCGCTCGGCGCATATAGCTTCGAGTTGACGTAAACGTCAACGCAATGGCGATGCGTCATCTCGTTTCAGCCGGAAGGATTGAGGCAGAGAAATCAGCCCAGCGACGGGGTCAGTGTTCCGCGGCCGGTTCAGCCTGCGCCGATTCCGCAGGGGCAGGTTCGGTCGTCGTGGCCGGATCCTTGCGACGGCGCATGGCGTTGTCGCGGATCTCATCCTTGGTCAGGAAGTTGACCTGGTCGATCAGCACTTCATGCACCAGGTCGGCGCCGACGCGGGCGTTGACGGTGTCGCGTATGGCTTTGCGGAAGGCGTCGAGATCGATGGTTTCCTTCTTGGTGAAGTCGATCTGCGGGTTGGAATAGAGATAGGAATAGACCTGATCGGTCATCAGCGCTTCGGCCGGGATCGACATCTTCTTTATCTCGGCCGGCTCGACCGTGTAGACGAGCTTGGTGAGGAAATAGCCGTCGATCTTGGAATTGCGGATCAACGGCACGGAGATGATGTCGGTCTTGACGTAGTCGAGACCGCCCAGCATAGGCTTCGGCGTTTCGCCGACGCCGCGCTCACCGGCCGCCTGGAACGAATAGAACACCGCGCCCAGCGTGGCGGCACAGATCCAGATCGCGGCGGCGATGAATTTGATCACCGGCTTTTCCCGCCAAGTCTTCTTGCGAACATCAGCTCGCCCATCCGAATTCGCCGGCCGAATAGGTGCCGTCGGCTTCGGCGCGCTGGATGGCGTTCTTCAGGAGCGTCGCGACCTCGTTGACCGCGTTGAGGTGCGCGAGGATCGCCGCTTCGTTCTTCGCCAGCTTCTGGCGCAGCCGCGCCAGGCTGTCGCGATGCTGCTCCAGGAATTCGATCTCGTTGGCGCCCTTCATGGCGCGGGTCAGCTCATAGAGGTAGCGGCTCTTGCGGGCATTCGAGGCCTTTAGGTCATAGCTGGTGTCGTTCTTCAGTCCCGCCGTCTCTTCCTCGACCGCCTCCTCGATGCGGCCGATGATGGCGGCAAGGTTGCCCGGTCGGGCAAAGGGGATCGGCGCCTCGGAAGTCCGCGCCGGCAGGTTGGAAGAGAATTTTGAAAAATCGGCCATTGAAAATCCTGGTCTAGATCTTGATGTCGGTTTTGATGGTCGTCTCGTCGCCGGTCATCGACCGTGCGGCCTTGCGCTGCAATTCCTCGACCAGCGAGGTGGAGAGCCTTGTCTGCTGGTCGATCTCGGTCTTGTGCGGCCCGGTTGACACCGGGCCGATCGGCACGGTGCGCTTGCCGTCCTTGTAGTGGTCGGCCAGCAGCGACTTGGCGATGCCGATGCCGCCGCGCTCGGCCATGACGTCGGCGACGCGCTCGGCCAGCTGCGATTTCCACATATCGCCGGCCAGCCCCTTGCCGTAGACCCCTTCGGTGTCCTTGGGCAGCATGTTCTGGATGAAGGTCTGCAGGACCATCGCCTCGAACTTCTTGAATTTCCCAGCAGGATCGGAGTTCGCGGCAGCCTTGTCGGACGAAGCGCGCGACAGGATCGCACCTGCATCGACCGAAGCCGCCATATCGACGGAGAAAGCGCCGCCGACGCCGTTGGCCCGCTTGGTGAGCGCCGCGCGCGCTGCCTCGATATCCGTCGGGTCGACGGCTCTGCTGACATCGAGAACGATGTCGCTGGGTGGAGAAATCGCCAAGAAAGTCCGCCTCTTTGCCGGGTTTCCTGAGCGACCATGCCGCAACAAGCTTGTGGCAGGCTTGCGGCTGAGGGCTAATCGCCGTTCCGCTTCTGGGCGATGAGATCAAGCCGGTCGCGGTCGGAGCGTTCGCGTTCGTCGCGGCTTCGCACATCCTTGTAGGCACGCTCGACCATGTTGGTGCGCGCGGTCGCGGTGGCGATTAGGCCGACCTCCTGCCTGGCGCTTTCGAGGCTCGCTTCCTGCCGCACCAGAGCGTTGGCGATGCGGCGATGGTAAAGGTCCGGAAACAGGACCGCCATCGACTGGTCGGCATCGAAATGCTGGACAAGTTCCTTTGCCTCGGTCTCGGCTGATACCGCCGCCGCCAGGAAAGTCGCGTGGCGGGTTTCGTGCAGGGCCTTCAGCTGCTCCTGCACCTTGACCAGTTTCTTCAGCCGTTCCTTGCGCGTGCTCATCTCACCTCGCCAGGGTCAGGTCGACGAAGCCGTCGACGAACAGCGACAGCATGGTGCCGATGGCGAAGTAGAAGATGATCATGCCGCCGGCGATGACGAAGGGCAGCGAGATGAAATAGACCGGAATCTGCGGCGTCAGCTTGTTGACGAAGCCGATGGTCAGATTGACCAGTATGGCATAGGCGACGAACGGACTGCCAAGCCGGAGCACCAGGAAGAAGGCGTCCGACACGGTGTCGGTGAGATCGACGAGCGCTGCCTGCGGATTGAAGAAGACGTTGACCGGCGCCACCGTGTAGGAGGCGACCAGCGCGCGGATGATCTCGTGGTCGAAATCGAAGACGAAGAGCAGCAGCAGCGCCGAGAACGAGATGATGGCGGCAAGGGCTGCCTGCGGCTCCGGCTCCTCGATGGCCGGGCCGCCAGTGCCGCCATAGCCGATCAGCATGGCGATGGCCGAGCCCATGAAGCGCAGCGCCTCCATGTAGAGCCTTGTCATGGCGCCGATCAGCCCGCCGACCAGCAGTTCGGAGATGATCATCGGCGCCAGCACCTGCGGACGCGCATCGACGAAGGGAAAGATCTTGTCCCACAGGAAGGCGAGCAGGCCGCCGGTGGCGGCGATCGACACGAACAGCCGGACCTGGACCGGCACGCGGGCGCTGGAGAGGCCCGGCATCAGCATGAAGCAGGCGCCGATGCGGCAGAAGGCGAGGAAGGCGGCGATGACGACGCCTTGCGACAATACGTTCACGAGATTGTCCCGAGCACCTTGATCTCGACGCCCTTGGCGATTTCGACATGGGAGAGCACGGGAAGCGTCGTGAACAGGCGCTCGATGATCATGCGGACATAGGGCCGCGCATCGGGCGCGGTGACGAGGACAAAACGCTCGCCGGCCTCGAGATGCTTGCGGATCGCCTTGGTCGCATCCTGGCCGAATTCTTCCAGCTGGCGCGGGTCGATGTCGAATTCGCGCACTTCGCCCTTGGCGTCGCGCTTGAGGCTCTGGTGGAAGGCGAGGTCCCAACGGTTGCCGAGGCGCAGCACCTTGAGCATGCCGCCTTCCGAGAGATCGCCGCAGATCTGCTGCGCCATGCGGATGCGGACATGCTCGACGATCTGCTCCGTGCGGCGCACATGGGGCGCGATCTCGGCGATGGCCTCGATGATCAGGTGCAAATTGCGAATCGAGACGCGCTCGGCCAGCAGCAGTTTCAGCACCGCCTGCAGGCCGGGGTAGGAGATGTGCGAGGTGCAGATCTCGTCGGCGAGTTTTCTGTATTCCGGATCCTGGCGTTCGAGCAGCGCCTTCATGTCCTTGTAGGACAGAAGCTGCGGCAGGTTGTTGCGGATCACTTCGGAGAGATGGGTGAGCAGCACCGACATGTTGTCGGCAAAAGTGTAGTTCTCGCGCTTCAGATCCTCGGCGAAGGTTTCCAGCACCGAGAAGGCTCGCATGCCGAAGGCCGGCTCGCGGATTTCCTCGCCGGGTACGTCGGGCAGGTCACGGGTGCCGAGCAGCACCATGATCTCGCCGACGCGCATCTGATATTCGGCGACAACGGTGCCGTGGACCTTGATCTGGTAGCTCTTCGGCGGGATGCCGAAATCGTCGGCGACCCGCACCTCCGGCACGACGAAACCGTATTGGGTGGCAAACTTCTTGCGCATCTTGGCCATGCGGAACACCAGTTCCTGATGCGACACCAGCAGCCGCGTCGACAGCTGCTTGCCAATCAGCAGTTCGATCTCGGCGGTGGTGAGCGAAGCCTTGACCGAGTTCTTTTCCTCCTCGACCTTGTTCGCCTTTTCCTGGTCCTTGAGCGCTTCGACGGCGGCAGCCTCACGGTTGGCGCGCATCGGGATGACGTAGCCGAGACCGGCCATGCCTGCGGCCAGCGTGAAGAACGGGAAGAAGGGCAGGCCGGGCATCAGCCCGAGCAGCACGAGCAGCGAGGCCGCGACATAGAGTGCGCGCGGATGGGCGCCGAGCTGCCCGAATACCGCCTGGTTGGTCGAGCCGCGTGTGCCGCCCTTGGACACCAGAAGGCCGGCGGCCAGCGAGACGATGAGCGCCGGGATCTGGGTGACGAGACCGTCGCCAACCGACAGCTTGATGAAGACATCGGCGGCTTCGCCCATGCCCATGCCATGCCTGATGTAACCGATGGCGATGCCGCCGACGATGTTGATGGCGGTGATGATGAGGCCGGCAATCGCATCGCCCCGCACGAATTTCGAGGCGCCGTCCATGGAGCCGAAGAAGGAGGATTCTTCCTCTAGTTCCCGGCGGCGCAATTGCGCCGTCTTGTCGTCGATCATGCCGGCGGACAGATCGGCGTCGATCGACATCTGCTTGCCGGGGATGGCGTCGAGGGTGAAGCGGGCGCCGACTTCAGCGATACGGGTGGCGCCCTTGGTGATGACGATGAAGTTCACCACGATGAGAATGAGGAAGACGATCAGGCCGATGACGAAGTCGCTGGCCATCACCAGCCGGGAGAAGCCGGCGATGACATAGCCGGCGGCGTGCGTACCCTCATTGCCGTGCGACAGGATCATGCGCGTGGTGGCGATGTTGAGGGACAGACGCAGCATCGTGGCGATGAGCAGCACGGTCGGGAAGGACGAGAAATCGAGCGGCCGCTGGATCCACAGCGCCACCATCAGGATCAGCACCGACAGCGCGATCGAGAAGGCGAGGCCGATGTCGATGAGGAAGGCCGGGATCGGCAGGAACAGCACGGCCAGGATGATGACGATGCCGATGGCGAAGAAGACATCGCGGCCATTCTTGGCCACTGTTCCCGTCGCTAAGCTTTCGCTGATCGCCATATCGTCCCCGAGCCATGGACTGCCCGAACTTGAGGGCAGCCCTTCGAGCCTAACCGGCCAAGCTTGCGCGAGGGTGGGAGACTGGCTACTGCCGAAAGGACAGAAGCTTTGAGGAGAGATCATGCTGGTGATCATCGGCACTATCCGCCTGCCGGCGGAACGGCTCGACGAAGCAAGGCCGGCCATGCAGCGCATGATCTCCGGCAGCCGCGCCGAGCCTGGCTGCCTAGACTATTCCTATGCGCAGGACGTGCTCGACGCCGGGCTCATCCACGTGACGGAGGTGTGGAACGACAGGGAAGCACTCGACGCGCATTTCCGCTCGCCGCACATCGCCGACTGGCGGGCGAGCTGGGCAGCGCTCGGCATCGGCAAGCGCAACCTCAAGCTTTATGAGGCCGGCGAGCCCAATCCGACTTGACCAGCAGCGGCCATCGGGTCGGGACAGACAACGCCAAAATGACGCCACAAGCGGTCGGCATTGCGGTTGCCTCGCAATGCCGCCGGGCGTATCAGCCAAGGCAGCTTTCAACCCTCGCACATCGGCGAGCTGCCTCGTGTCCGCCATAAGTCACCGCCAAGTCTATGCCCGCCGGCTGCGCGCGGTGCTGATCCGATCGATCCCGATGCTCGAGGCGCGCGGAATCGTCATCGTCCTGCTGGCGGGTGCGGTCGGGGTGATGGCGGGCGGACTGGTCACCGGCATGAGCGCGCTGGTGCAGGGCCTGCACTTCCTGCTCTTCGACGTTCAGCCGGGCGGCCGGCTTTCGGGAATGTTTTCCCTTGCCAATCCGATGCAGGCGATGTTTCCGGCAATCGGTGGCTTGGTGCTCGGCCTGTCGGTGATCTGGCTGCGCAGGTGGAAATTCCGCACCCCCGTCGATCCTATCGAGGCGAACGCGCTCTATGGCGGACGCATGTCGCTCACCGATACCTTCATCATCGTCGTCCAGACGATGATATCGAGTGGCTTCGGCGCCTCCGTCGGATTGGAAGCCGGCTACACGCAGATCGGCTCCGGCGTTGCATCACGGCTGGCGCGTGCCTTGCGGCTGCGCCGCAACGATGTCCGCATCCTGGTCGGCTGCGGCGCCGCGGGAGCTATCGCCGCCGCCTTCGACGCGCCGTTGACCGGCGCCTTTTACGGCTTTGAACTGATCATCGGAATCTATTCGGTCGCCAACGTCGCGCCGGTGATGACGGCCGCGATCTGCGCTTCGCTGACCGCCGAGACGTTCGGCGGCGTGCCGTTCCCGCTGGAATTGTCCGGCCTGCCTGAACTGACCGCCAGCCAGTATTTGCCGTTCCTGTTGCTCGGGCTGCTCGGCGGCGGCGCCTCGGTCGCCATCATGTATCTGGTAAGCATGGTCGAGCGCGGCTTTGCGCAGCTGAGGATCGATGCCTCGATCCGTCCGTTCATCGGCGGCATCTTCGTCGGACTGCTCGGGTTGATCACGCCGCAGGTGCTGTCCTCAGGCCATGGCGCACTGCATCGCGAATTCGCGATGAATTACGGGCTCGCCGTCGTTGCCAGCGTCTTCGTGCTCAAGCTCGCGGCGTCGGCGATCTCGCTCGGCTCGGGCTTTCGCGGCGGTCTGTTCTTTGCCTCCCTGTTTCTTGGCGCGCTACTCGGCAAGGTTTTCGCCGGCGTCATGGCCATCATCTCGCCGGCAACCGGCATCGACCCTTCCGTCGCCGCCGTCGTCGGCATGACGTCGCTTGCCGTCGGTGTCGTCGGCGGACCGCTGACGATGACCTTCCTGGCACTGGAATCGACTCGCGACCTGACGCTTACCGGCGTCGTGCTGGCGGCCTCGCTGATGGCGGCGATCCTGGTGCGCGAGACCTTCGGCTACTCCTTCTCGACCTGGCGCTTCCATCTGCGCGGCGAGACGATCCGCAGCGCCCATGACGTCGGCTGGATGCGCAATCTGACGGTCGGAAAAATGATGCGCCAGGATGTCCGCACCGTCGATGCCGCAAAGACGCTTGCCGCGTTTCGCAAAGACGTGCCGCTGGGTTCGGCGCAGCGCGTCATCGCCGTCGACGAAGACCAGCATTATGTCGGCGTGCTGATCGTCGCCGAACTGCACAGCGACCCCTCGGACGGCGAGACGCCGGTGCTGGCGCTGGCCAAATTCATGGACGCGGTGCTGGTGCCGACCATGAACGTCCAGTCCGCCGCTGAAACTTTCCAGCGCGCCGGCGCCGAGGAACTGGCGGTGGTCGAGGATTTCGACAATCGGGCCGTTGTCGGGCTTCTGACCGAGGGCCATCTGATGCGGCGCTACGCCGAGGAACTCGACAAGGCGCGGCGCGATCTGTCGGGCGAGGGCTGAGGGCTAGAGCAATTCCAGGAAAAGTGTGAGTGGTTTTCCGTCCGGAATTGCGTCAAAACAAGAAGATTGAGCGGTTCTCCGTTTCCATGAACCGTGAAACGCTCTAATTGGCGGTCTTCCGGCTTTGCTTGGCGACAACATTGGCTTTCCGCAGCAGAGTTGGGGCCGGGGCGAAGGGACTCAGCCTGAACTTTTCGACATTTTTGGCGCGGCCTTGCCTTGCGATGAGGTAGTTTGTCATCAGTCTCTCCTCAACGGGCTCCGACATAAAGAACCCTTGAGCGCCGTGGCAGTGTTCGTGGATCAGAAAGTCGAGTTGAGCTTCGTTCTCCACCCCCTCCGCGACAACGGTCAGACCTAGCGAATTGGCCAGCGCGATGATCCCTCGAACCACATTCTGTTTCCTGGTGGAGGAAGCCAGATCGGCCAGGAACGAGCGATCGATTTTCAGTTGGTTCAAGTTGAAATCGGCAAGATATCCGAAGCTCGCATAGCCGGACCCAAAATCGTCGAGTGCCAGGCTGACTCCGATTTCTCGAATTTTCCCGATAGTCTCCAGGGCATTGCGGCTGTCCTGGATAAATATACCTTCCGTGATCTCCAATTGCAGGCGCGATGGCGGCAATCCGGTCTGCTGCAGCATCTCGGTGAGGTGCGTCAGATAGGCATAGGCTTGGAGGCTTTTTCCAGAGACGTTGACTGAACAGATGAACTCCTCGGCGGAAATGGGCATCCATTTGGCGGCTTGCACGCAAGCCTTGCCCAGAACCACCTTGTCGAGTTCCAATATCAAATCACTCCGCTCCGCGATTGGAATGAACGATGCCGGCGGACGAACCGCCCCCGAGACAGGATCGCGCCAGCGGACCAGTGCCTCGGCGCCGGTCATGCGGCCGGTCGCCAGCTCGAACTGGGGTTGCCAAACCAGGAAGAACTCGTCGCAATTAAGCGCCCGTTTGATGGCTGCTTCTTCACCAAGCTGCATGTCGATCTGACTTAGGATTGAGGGCGAAAACGTCACGAAACCGGACCGCCCTTCGGCCTTCGCCTTGTAGAGAGCACTGTCTGCGTTGTGCAGCAACATGGAGATGTCGGAACCATGTTGGGGGAAACACGCCATGCCGATGCTGGCGCCAATGCGCACCTGGTGGCCCTCCAACTCGGCAAACCTGTTCAACTGCTCGCGCAGACGTTCTCCTAAATCGTCACCAACGTTCCACTCGGCAACAGCCATGATCGCAAATTCGTCTCCGCCCAATCGCACGGCGGCTATGTCGTCGGCCTGCTCGACCGACTCAAGGACTTCGGCAACCGCTTTCAGCAGCAGATCTCCGACGTGATGACCGAAGGTGTCGTTCACGCTCTTGAAGTGGTCGAGATCGATCAGCAGCAACTGAAGCTGTTTGCCGGTCTCCCTCGCCCGGTCCAGCATGGCGTCCCTGTTGGCTGCCATCCAGGCACGATTCTTCAACCCCGTCGTCGCGTCGCGCCAGGCAAGAAATTCCAGCTGCTTTATGGTTTCCCGGCGCCCGATGAACAGAACGGCCGTCCCTATCGCCAGCAGCGACAGGATCGTCAAGGCAAAGGCTATCTGATAGTTGAACCTCTTCAAGCTGACTTCCGATGAATAGAGATCGGCGTTAACTTCCTCACCGTATTTGTAGTACTCGTCGTTCATCCTGCCGACGATCTGCTCAAGCTCCAAACCCAGTTCCGTCAGCCTTTTTTGATCGAGCGGCAGCCCCGCCGCAATCACGGCATCAAGTCGCTTCACTGCATCGTCGACGCGCGGCACGATACCTGCATAAGCTGGAATTGCGCTGATCGTCTCTCTGCCGTCGATCCGATCGAAGCGAATGTAAACCAGGTCGTTTGCCGCCGACAGTTGATCGAGGCTCACTTGGGAATTGGGAGCGCCTTCGGCGAGTGAAATCATATCCCTCAGGTGGGTCACGTCGCGTATCGCGATGTGGAATTCGCGGATGGCGAAGAACCCGAACCTAGGCAGCGATGACTCGATCTTGCTGATACTGATAAACAGCATGACGATGAGGATCGCGGAACCGATCGCCGCCAGCCCTATGGCGCTGCCGTAGGTAAGCGGAATTTGCCAGCCTCTCAGTCGAGAACCTACCATTGAGGCCTACAGCCGATCAGTTGCCGGACTCGATCGTCTTGATCAGCCAGATCCATCGCGGCTTGCAGATCGGCGTGTCGAAGGCGGGGTGGTCCTTGAGAGGGTAGATCAGGCGGGTCGGTCCTTGCGTCCGTCGGGTGAGCAACTCCCCGTCCTGGCGGGTTGCGAGAAGCAGAGGCCCTTCCGTCCAATCTTCGTGCGGGATTACCTGCACGTATTCGTCCACTGCCCGTAGGGTAACCGAATCCCTATCTTCCAACCCCACGGATTTAAGCACGTCTCGGAACAGAACGCCTTGAAAGGTCAGTTGCCCGTTCTCGAAAGGACTTGTGGTGACGACCTTGTAGAGGCCGAGCTTTTCCAACTGCCGCAGCGTGATCGGGATCGACTTGCCGTCCTTCTGAACGTTGAAAGCCACAGTCTCCGGTGGCTCGGGAAAACTGGCCGGTTCTAGCGCCCAAACGGGCAACGCGCCGATCGCCAGGACAGCCAGCATCAGCAGGCTGCGCATAAGCATAAACTGGCCCTTCTTCAGCAAGGACAACATATCACTATCCTTCCCGCCGAGCGGAGCCGCTACGGATCTTGGCCGCAGGCTCTCGCTGGCTAACAGTCGATACTGCCGTTGAAAGCTTAATTTTTTGGTCGGTTTCGTTTCGAAACTGGCGGCGATCGCCGACACAGGCCACTAGAGCCATGTGTAGCCCGGCTCAGAAGAAATCAGTGCTCGATCGGGCCTTTCGCCATCACCAGCGCGGTGCCGGCGGTCGTCGGGCGCTCGATCAGGCGGCGCACGCGCGGTGGTTCGTCGCCGCTGTGCAGCGCCCGTATGCGCTCGCCGACGACGGCATCGGCATGGGTGGCGCGCCGGTTGTGGCGGATGTATTCCAGCCAGGTCGGCGTGTGGTAGTGCTCGATCCAGACGGATGGATTTTCAAGGTCGCGCGCGAGCGTCCAGTTGCGGGCGCCGTCGCGGCGGCGGATGCGCCCGCGCTCGGCCATGGTGGCGAGGAATTCGGGCACGTCCTCGTCGCGGATGACATACTCGATCATGATCGCGATCGGGCCGCTGCGCGGCTTGAGGTCGAGGCCGAGATGCGGCTCCTTGAAGCGGTTGAGCGGATCGAGGTTGAGCGCGGCCTGTTGCGGCAAGGGCAGGAGCAGGCCGATGGCGCCGCCGACAAGCATGGCGATGGCGGCCGCAATCAGCGCTGTTTCAGCGCCATGCGCGTCGGCAACCACGCCCCACACCCAGCTGCCCAGCGCAATGCCGCCGAAAGTCGCCGTCTGGTAGACCGAAAGCACCCGGCCGACGACCCAGCGCGGCGTCGACATCTGCACGGTGACGTTGAAGTGCGACAGCGCAATTACCCAGCAGGCGCCGCCGATGAGCAGGCCCGCCGCGGTCTGCCCGGCATTGTGGCTGATTGCGGCGTTGAAGGCGCAGACGGCGAAGCCGGCGAAGGCCATGCGCACCATCGTCTCGCTGGACAGCAATTGTCTGAGACGCACGCTGATCAGCGCGCCGCCGACGGCGCCGATGCCGAAGGCGCCGAGCATGATGCCGTAGGTCAAGGCATCGCCCTTGACGACGTCGCGCGCCACCAGCGGCAACAGCGCCAGCACCGCGCCGGCGCTGAAGCCGAAGGCCGAGCCCCTGACCAGCACCTTGCCGATGTTGGGCGACATGGCGACATAGCGCAGGCCGGCGCCCATGGCCGCACCCAGCGTCTCGCGCGGCAGCGTCGAGACCGGCAGCTCCGGCTTCCAGCGGAAGAGCACGATGATGAGGCCGATATAGCTCAGCGCATTGGCGGCAAAGGCAGCGGCCGCACCGGCGGCGGCAACTATGATGCCGCCGATCGCCGGGCCGACGCTGCGCGTCAGGTTGAAGCCGAGGGAATTCAGCGCAACGGCCGCCGGCAGCTTGTTGCGGGGCACCATGTCGCCGACCGACGCCTGCCAGGACGGGTTGTTGAGCGCCGTGCCGCTGTCGATCAGGAAGGTGAAGGCAAGCAGCGTCCACGGGGTCATCCAGCCGTTCCAGGTGAACAGCGTCAGAAGTGCGGAGATGACCAGCATGAAGACCTGGGCGATCAGCATCACCTTGCGCCGGTTAAAGCTGTCGGCGATGGCGCCGGCGACGAGTGCAAACAGCATGATCGGCAGAGTGGTCGAGGCCTGGACCAGCGCCACCTGATAGGGCGAGGTGGCGATGGTGGTCATCATCCAGGCGGCGCCGACGCCCTGGATCAGGCCACCGAAATTCGACACCAGGCTGGCCGACCAGACGGCGCGAAAAATACCATGCCGGAACGGCGCCAGCGCCGAGACGCGTTCGCTGTCCGGCTCGTCATCGATCATCAGACCTGTCCCACCTTCATGCGCTGGTTTCGTCCGCCGGGACGGCAATCATGGCATCCGTTTGAAATAGAGCACGACATCCAAAAGGGCGAACGCCTCTTTGAAAAAGATCATGGTCCAACAAGAGGGTAGCAAGGCGAAAATACGTCAGCCGGCAAGGGTTCGCTACCCAGGGCGATGTTCTCGTTGGTCCACCGCGCGGGGGTATCGGACGGGGGCAAAGTCAGCTTCTGTCGCGGGCGGCGGCATGCAGGGCCTCGGTCAACGTGCCGGTCGTCTCGCCGCCGGCGTGAAGGCGTAGGAAAAGCTCCATGCCGACAAGCCGCAGCCTGGACGGTTCCTCGCGCCGCGCGAGCTGGATCATGTCCTCCACGCTCGCGGCGGGCCACTTCATGGCATCGCGCAGGAAGCCGCCGCGCAGCAAAGTCTCGGTGCCGGCCGAGAATTCGGACGATATCTCGAAGCCGATCTTGCGCGCCTGGACGTTCTGACGCGGAATATGCTTTTCAGCGACCTTCCGCAAAAGCCATTTTCCTGTTTTGTCGCGGTATTTATGCCGCCTCGGCAAATGGATCGCGAAGTCGATCAGCCGGTTCTCCAGGAACGGAACCCTGAGTTCCACGGACGCCGCCATGCTCAGCCGGTCGTGCCGGTTGAGGATGTCCTGCAGATGCGAATAGAGGTCATAGAGGCAATGTCCGAGGAAGGCACGATCGGCAGGCGGAGCTACCGGCTGCAGGCGGTCGAAAATCTCGGTCTGGAGGAAATTCAGCTCGGGTGACAGGGCACGCAGGACCATGCCGCGCTCCATTTGCGAGTGGCTGCCAGCCGAGACCTTGTAGGGGCCACGGCGCTGCTGTTCGAATTTCCGGTCGAGCGAGCGCTTCGAATGCAACAGACGCCGGGGCCACGACCAGGAACGCCATTTCCTCATGCTCAAGGCCTGCAGGGGGTAACCGCCAAACAATTCGTCGGCGCCTTCCCCGGTGAGCAGCACCTTGATGCCATCGGCCCGGCATTGTTCGGCAAGCGCCAGCAGCCCGACATGGCTGGCGTGCCAGCCATCGCTTTCAATATGCCAGATTACCCTTGGCCAAAGTTCGAAAAACCGATCCCTGTCGACCGGCACACGGCGCAAGGGCACGCCGACATGGCGGCCGGTGCGTTCGGCGTCTTCGGCCTCGCTGCGGCCGAGCTGCGGGTCGACGACATAACCATGGACCTCCGGTCTGAACCGCTTCGCCAGTGCGGTGATCAGACCGGAATCGACGCCGCTGCTGCAGGCCGTAGCAACGCCGGTATCGGCGACGCAATGAAGCCCGACGCTGTCCTTCAGCAATGCCTCCAGCGTCGCCATGTGCTCCGCATCGGAGGATACGTCGCCGGTGATACGCGCGGTCTGCAGCACGTCCAGCACATGCCAGAAGCAGCGCTTCTCGATACCGCCATCGGTGATCTTCCACAGGCCGGCGGGCGGCAGCCGCTCGATGCGGTCGAACAGGCTGTAGCTGGAATCACGGCTCTGCCAGGCCAGCCGCAAGGTCATCTCGCGTCTGTCGATATCGCGCGGGAAACCGTCGCAGGCGAGGAGTGCCTTGTCCTCCGAGGCAAACGCGATCCGCTCCGGCATCTCCGCCACCGACATCGGCTTGATGCCGAGACGATCGCGGGCAAGCCACAGCGCACCGTTGCGGGCGTCGAAATAGGCGAAGGAAAACATGCCGTCGAACAGCGGCACGGCCTTTTCGGGACCCCAGTGATGCAAGGCTTCGAGCACCACTTCGGCATCGCAGATCGTTCGAAAGACGACGCCTTGCGCCTGCAGCGTCTCGCGCAGCGAGCGGTAATTGTAGACCTCGCCATTGTAGACGAGGACGCCCTGGCCGGATGCGGTCAGCATCGGTTCGCGGGCGGCGGATGAGGGGTCGATGATGGTCAGCCGGCGGTGCCCGAGGGCCAGCCGGTTGTCGCTCCAGCTGTCGTGATCGTCGGGGCCGCGATGCACCAGCGCCTGCATCATGCTGGCGACATCCGACAGGTCGTTGGCGTCGATCGGGTTTCGTTTGCGCCAGACGCCGGCTATTCCGCACATGGCCTGCCGGTGAGTTCTGCCTGAGTCATGGCCTGCAATCTAGCCGGAACAGGGCCGCCTGCAAGCGGTGCCTAGAACCCGTTTTCGATGCGCTCGAAGATGACGTTGGTGAAGGCCGAGATCTGGCTGCCGATGAACGGACCGGTCAGCGCCACGACCAGCATGATGGCGACGATCTTGGGCACGAAGGTCAGGGTGATTTCCTGGATCTGGGTCAGGGCCTGGATCAGCGCGATGCCGATGCCGACCGCCATGGCGACCAGCACCACCGGCGCGGAAGCGGTGAGCACCGTCCACACCGCGTACTGGACGATGTCGAGTGCGTCGGCCTCGTTCATGTGAGTGCGCCTCTGCGGAACCGGCCTAGCTGGCCGGCTTGATCGAAACGCCCGCGCCAACCGGCACTTCGGTGCCGTTCTGCAGTACCGCGATCAGGCCGTTGCTGGCAAGCTTGACGGAGGCCACGACGCCCGTCGTCTTGCCGTCGGCGGAAGTGATCGAACGGCCGATCAGGGCGTCCGCCTGCGACAGCGCCGAGGACTGCATGATCTGCTCGAGCTTGGTGTTGGTCTGCACCGATTGCTCGACCTGCGAGAAGGTGGCGAGCTGGGCGACATACTGCGTCGAATCCATCGGTTTCGTCGG
Source organism: Mesorhizobium sp. PL10 (assembly GCF_053714315.1). Classification (NCBI taxonomy): domain Bacteria; kingdom Pseudomonadati; phylum Pseudomonadota; class Alphaproteobacteria; order Hyphomicrobiales; family Phyllobacteriaceae; genus Mesorhizobium; species Mesorhizobium sp. PL10. The sequence continues at coordinate 178,737 of NZ_JBSKBR010000004.1, forward strand.
ATCCTGGTTCTTCATCTCGGCGACCAGCAGCTTCAGGAACGACTGGTAGTCGACCGCTGTCTTCGAAGTTTGCTGGGTGCCCTGGTTGGCGCCCGTCGGGATCGTCGTCGTCATGTCTACATTCATCAGTATCGTGCTCCCACGGCCTGCGGGCGCTGCGCACCCTGAACATCGTCATTGCCGCCAAGCGCGCGGCGTTCGAGCGGATAAAGCGCGCGGATCGCCTTAAGCGCTTCATAAATGTGGTCTTCACCGACCATGCGGTCGATCTGCTTCAGCGCGCTGTTGATCTGCTCGTCCTCGAAGCTTGCCAGCAGCAGGGGGAGTGAGCGGCGAAACATGGCGCGCGCCTCGACGGCGCCGGCCGGGTTCATCAGCATGACCTGCAGGATGAAGTAGAGCTGCTTCAGCGGTGTCGAGGCCTCGTCGGCCTGGATGACATGGTTCTCGAGCAAAAACTGCACATCGTTCATCAGCTCGACGGTGACCTTGCGGTCGACGCGAATGACGGCGCCGTTGATGTAGATCTTCTCGTTCGGCTTCAGCGATATCTTCAACGTGTTGGTCATTGAATGCCGTCCCGGATGATCTGGGACACTTCGATCAGGCCTTCGAAATTGTCGGTGCGGCCCTGGCGGATGTCCTCGGCCTCGCGCAGCAGCCACAGGCCGATGGAGATGAGGTTGGCGCGCAGTTCCTTGGGCAGGACATTGTCGCTGGAGCCGAGATCCTCGACGAAGGTGGTCCAGACCCGGTTGGTGAAGTGCAGCGCCTCGACCGCCTCCATCGAAGTGTGACCGACAGCCGCCGCTGCTGCCAGCATCTCGATCGAGCGGGTCAAAAGCTGCCGCTCGCGATCCTTCGCATCGGCAACGGAGTCGGTCTGAACGTCGGCGTAGGAGAATTGGTACATCGTTTGGCTCTACCGTTGCGGTTGAGATTGTCAGGTCAGGTAGTTCAGCAGGCTCATCTGCTGCAGGCGCGCGGTCAGCGCGAAGGACGTCTCGATATGCTGTGTCAGATCCGCGACGCGGGTGGCTGCCTCGGCCGGATCGACGTGTTCCAGATCGAGGATATGTCGTTCGAACAAGTCGACCTGCGTCTTCATCCGGTCGCTGGCGTCGGACACACGCTTCTCGGCAAGGCCGGTCTCGGCCTGTAGCTGGCCGAGTCCGCCCAGCGCCTCGCCGACCATCGCCTGGGCGCGGCCGACAACGGCGGTCTTCGCCGCCTGGCTGATGTTGCCGGAGAGCAGGCCGGTGACCATGGCGGAAGCCATCGCAAGTTTGCGGGTGCTGTCGTTATTGGCGCTGGCCGATGTCTGGGTGGTTTCGCCGAGCGAAATGCGGCTGACAATCTGCTGGTCGGTGGCGTTCGACCAGTTGGCCTGCCAGCCCGCGCCCATGAACTGCGGCACGACATTGCTGGTGATGAAGCTGTCCATCTGGGCGGCGGTGATGTTGGCGGCGAGCGGGTCGTTCTGCGTGAAGCCGAAATAAGATGAGAAGGAAGCGTCGAATGCCGCCTTGGCGGGTGAGCCGGTGGCGGTGAAATCGTCGATCGGCTTGACGTCGGTATTGGTGCCGGCAAAAAGGTATTCGCCGTTGACGCTGGCGTTGAGGATCGAGGTCATCTGCTGCACGGCGGCCTTGCCGGCTTGCTGTGTGATGGTGCTCGAGGAATTGCCGGCGGCGGTCAGCGCGGTCAGCAAATTCTGCGCCGTGTCGGAAAGCTGCCCAAGCGCATCCTGGGTCGAAGACAGCCGGGCGGTGACCAGCGAATTGGAATCGATGATGACGTTCAACCGGTCGAGATCGCGCGAGAAGGTCACCGCCTGCGAGGTGCGCGCGCCGAGCGCCAGGCCGACATCGGCGACGGTGCCGGTCGTCGATTCCTTGGTGGCTTTGACCAGTTCGGCCTGCATGCGCATCTGCTGGTAGCGCGCGGCGTTGGAAAGGGCGGCTGAAGAGACGGATGTGGCTTTCATGGCTTATCCCACGGCATCGAGCAGGGACGACAGCATGTCGTCGACGGTTTTCATCATGCGCGCCGAGGCCTGATAGGTGTGTTCGAGGTCGAGCAGCAGCGACATCTCCTGATCGACATTGACGCCGGTGTCGTTGGACAGCGCCTCGGCGGTGCGCGAGGCCAGCGCTTCCTTGGCGTCGGCATTGGTCGAGGCCTGCTGGCGCTGGCCTTCGAACCAGCCAATGGCGTTGGCGGCGTAGTCGGAGACGCTGGAGGTGACGGTGATGCCGGCCGAAGCGTCGAAAGGCATCGGCTTGTCGAGCTTGTCGCCATAGCCGATCAGCAACTGCGAATAGGAGGCGTTGGCGCCGGTGTTGGCGATATAGGCGGCGCCATTGGCACCGCCGTCACGCAGCAGAACCGGATTGCCACCGACGCTCGGATCCATCGCGGCGTTGACTTTGATCGAGCCGGCAAGGCCGTCGATCAGCGTACCTGCGGCCGGAATGGCGGGTGCGCCCGACCAGGTGAACAGGCCTGTCCGATCGGGCTGCGCAGGTGCGGTTTCGGCAAAGGCAGTGATCAGGCCACGCGCGACTTCGTCGAGCTGGCTCTGCATGGTCGCAGCGACGCCGTCGCGCAAGGTGATCAGTCCGGCGAGTTTGCCGTCGGCGCTGGTGTTGCCGCCGGTGCCGGCGCGGACCGGCACATTGTCGATATAGATGGTGTTGCCCGGCGTGCCGGCGGTGTAACCCGCCGACGGCGTGAAACTGACCGAGCGCGGAATGGTTTCGAACAGCGTCGTGCCGTCCTTGGTGGTGATGACCATGTCGTTGTCGCCGCGCGTGAAGGTCGATACCGGAACATAGTCCGCAATCTTCTTCAGCAGGGAGTCGCGCTGGTCGAGCGCGTCGGATGCGTCCGTACCCGAGCGGGTTGCGGAGATGACCGCCTTGTTGGCGTCCTGGAACTGGCTGAGCAGCGAGTTGAGATCGTCGACGGCCGTTGATATCTCGCCATCAGCCTGGGTGCGGAAATCCTGGATCGCGTTGGTGCCGTCGTTCAGCGCGCGCACCACCTGCTGTGCCGCGTCGATGACGCTGGAGCCGAGGTTCTGGTTGGATGGCGTGGCGGCGTAAAGCTGCAGCGCGTTCTGCAGATTGCCGATCGCGGTGGAAGCAGAGGAGGAATTGTCGACGCCGTTGACGGCAACGGCGAGGCGGTCAATGCCGCTGTAGAGCGTGCTCTGGCCGCTCCAGGCCGATTGCGCGCTGAGGTTCTGGCGAAACAGCAGGGCATTGGCCGCGCGCTGGATCTCCACCGAGCGGGCGCCCGGCGCGCTGCTGACGACGACCGCCGTGCGGCGGGCGTAGTCGGGATTGCTAGCGTCGGCAATGTTGCGGGAAAGGACGCTGGTCTGCTTCGACGTGGTCTGAAGCGACTGTTGGGCTATGGTCAATGCGGAAGTCAGCGACATGCGGGTCTTTCACGAGGCCAGTGGGAAGAGGATGACGTTTCTGCCCTGTCGTCGATGTCAGCGCTCGGAAACCTCCGATCCCAGACCACACCAGCCGGTTTGCCGGTGTAGCCTTGAATTCGAACTCCGCGCACCGCGCCGCTCTGGTTTGGGTTCATCCCACTAGCGCCCGTCATTTATCTCTTCAGGTTGACAAGGACATCCATGAGGTCGGAACCGGTTTGGAATACTTTCGAATTTGCGGTGTAGCTGCGCTGCGCAGCAATCATGTTGGTTAATTCCTCGGCGATATCGACGTTGGAATTTTCCAACGCGCCGGAGATGATGCTGCCGAGCTTGCCTTCATTGGCAAAGCCGATGCGCACGGTGCCGGAGTCGGTGCTCTGTGCATAGACGTTGCCGGGCAGCGCGGTGAGGTTGTCGGCGCTCTGGACGTCGGCCAGCGGAATCTTGAACAGCGGCTTGGTCGAACCGTCCTGATATTGAGCGTAGATGACGCCATCCTCACCGATCTGGATCTTTTCGATGGTGCTGGGGGCGTTGCCGTTGACCTTGGCCTCGGAGACGGTGAAGCCGGTGCCGAGCTGGGTCAACTTGGACAGATCGAGATCGAGCGACGCACCGCCCGGTACGGGGATCGTAATTGAGTCGACGGCGCCGGTGAGCTTACCGGTGGTGGTGTCGAATGTCAGGTTGGCCGAGGCCAGCGCACCGCCGGTATAGGGGAAGGACGTGCCGGGCGTCGCCTTGGACTGGTCGAACACCGAAACCGACCAGGTGCCGGTGCCGGTGTTGGTAAAGTAGACGTCGAGCAGCTTCTTGTTGCCGAGATTGTCGTAGGTGACCATCGAGGATTTCGACGTGTACTCTGCCGTCGCGCTGTTGGTGGACGGCAGCGGACCGGCGGGCGGGGTGGCGCCCGCGGGCAGATTGGCGTTGAAGTTTCCTGAGGTGCTGGGTGTCGCCGTCATTTCCTGGTCGGAGATCTCGACGGGCACCAGGCCTTCGAAGCCGTTGGCGGTGGCAGCAGGCGTGCCGTTGGCGTAGCTGTAGGCCATCAGCTGGTAGCCGGCGGCGTTGACCAGCCTGCCCTGGGCGTCGGGAACGAAAGCGCCGGCGCGGGTGAGGAAAGGCGTTCCGCTGGGGTCCTGGACGACGAAGAAACCGTTGCCGTTGACCGCAAGGTCGGAAACCGAGGTTGTGTACTGAAGCACGCCCTGGGCGCTGATCGCCGAGCGGATGGTGGTGTTGACGCCGCCGGAATTGTAGGCGCCGCCGACCTGCGGCATGATCAGCGTCGAAAACTCGGCGGAGGATCGCTTGTAGCCGGTGGTGTCGGAATTGGCGATGTTGTCGGCTGTCGCCGACAGGCGATTAGCCTGTGCATTCATGCCGGAAACGCCGGTCCGCATCATTCCGTAAAGGCTCATCGAAACGTCTCCCCAATGCCCATGTCTGTGGTCGCGAGGGTATGATCTCTGTCTTGCGCGAGGCTGGCGCAGACCGCCATCAGAACACCAGCCGGTAGCCGAGGAAGCGCTTGGAATCGATCGGGTCCTTGCCAAGCTTTTCGCGCAGCTTCTTGCGCAATTTGGAGATGTGGCTCTCGACCACGTTCTCCTCGACCTCTTCGTCGAAGATGCCGTAGATGGCGTTGAAGACCTGGGTCTTGGTGACGCGGCGTCCGCGGTTGCTCGCCAGATATTCGAGGATGCGGCGCTCGCGGCGCGGCAGAGGCAGCGGCTGGCCATCGATCTCGGGATCGCGGCCGTCCATGAAGATGCGCATGGCGCCGATCTCGGTGTAGCTGACGTCCTCATGGGCGCGGCGGCGGATGGCGGTGATGCGGGCCAGGATCTCTCTGATGTGGACCGGCTTGCGGATGACGTCGTCGACGCCGCTCTCGAACAGCCGCAGTGTATTCTCGAGCGAGTGCTGTTCGCTGAGCGCGATGACAGGAGCGCCGGTGCGATCCCGGATCTGGCGTGGCGAGATGGCGCCTTCGCGGCAATCGCCGATGAGGAAGGCGCGGACCGACTTCAAATCGGTGTCGGCAGCCGATGTCACCCACTCGCCGAATTCGCCTGGTGCGAAGCCCGCACAGGCGACGCCCTCACGATCGAAAAGTGAATTATACCCCTCAGTTACGAGCTCACGCTCGTCAACGACTACAATCATCGGCCCGCCCTTCCGAATCAGATCATCTGCCCCGTGGCAAAAGGCGTAACCGGTGCCGTGAATCCTGAAAAACCATCATTTCTTGTAACTATTTTCTTGGGAGTTATTTCGTGATCCGCAATAAAGCCGGCCGGTTGGTTGTATCGATGGCTGCGGATGCGGGGTGACGTGCCACGTCACTTTCCTTAGAAGGGCTCGTGGCCCCGCAAATGGCGCATGCAACTATGGGATGCAGAAGGCGCGGGCGTTCGGCGTCCATTTGCCGAAGCCGGTGGCGACCATGTTGGAGATGACGCGGCAGACATAAAACTTCTGCGCGGGATCGTTGTCGGGGCCGGCGTGATAGCGGGCGACGGCCATCGACCAGCTGACATGACGGGCATGCAGACTGGCCAGGAAGCGCGCCGCATAGTCGACATTCTGGCGCGGATCGAGCATATCATCGACGCTGCGGAAATGGGCGGCGTGATAGTGATGATTGATCTGCATGCAGCCGAGGTCGATGAGCGTCTTGCCCTCGCGCCGGGCTGCTTCGAAGGTAGCCAAGGCCTCGCTTCGGCTTCTCGGAAATACCGCCTTTCCCTCTATATTCAATGCATTAGGCTGTAGGCTACCCCTCTTGCCAGTTTCGGCAAGGCCGACTGCATAGAGGATCCCGGCCGGCACGCCATAGCGATCGGCGGCGCGCAGGATCTCGGGCTCGCAAGAGTTGGTGGCGGCGTTGGCGGGGCTGGCCGCGAGGCTAGATAAACATATCGTCGCCAGCGCGCTCGCGAGCAGGCGCACCGGGGCGGCCGAATTCCTGAGCATGGTCATTGCGGTTTCTTCCCGACTGCTGGCCGCCCGAACCCGAATTGTTGCCGCTCGAGTTTCCGGGTTGAAAAGCGGACTGGTCGCGGCCTTGCGGCATTGGCTGGGAGTTGCCTGCATCGCTGCGTGCCGGGGCGCGTGCTGCTATCGAGGGTTGCAGGATGGTGACCTTGTCCACATCGAAGCCGAGCCCGCGCAACGACTTCACGATGGCGTCGCTGTCGGTGGCGAGACGGCGATAGGCCTCATGGGTTTCGGGCTTCAATTCTATCGAAAGTTGTTCTCCGGCGAGCCTGAGACTGGCAGTGACCATACCCAGTTCGGCGGGGTGAAGCTCGATCTTCAGTATATGTGTCGGAACGGCAACAGAACCGGCCGTCTGGGCGGTCGTCGACGGCGTCGAAACCGCTTGCCGCAGGCCGTTGTCCGAGGCGAGTGCGTCGATCAAAGCTGAGGTCGTCTGATTTATCGGGCTTTGCGCTGGTGCCGGGAAACTTTGCTCGGCGACAATGTCGACGCGCCCGGCGGACGGTGCCTGTTTTCCGGATGCGGACGATGCGGTGGACTGCGCGGCTTCGACGCCCTTTGTCGACAAAGCTGACCGCTTTGCGGCGGGCGCGGAACTCTCGCTTGCCGGCTCGCCCGCCTGCAGAGCTGGGGTCGCGCCATCCGGGTTAGGCAGTTTGCTGGCCTCGGGTCCTATTGCGGCCAGCTTTTGCCCCTGATGCTGCCCGGAAACGTCAGCGCCGGCCCTGGCCCGTTCGGGCCGCGGCTCCGTGTCCAGGCTGTTGTCGGGGCCGGATGTCGCGCGGAATTTCTTCAACGACAGAGGCGGCGTCTGCGCAGAAACGGTCTCGCCGTCGCGCGACGGTTGTTCAGTCTGTTCATTCGTAGCGGCGGCGTTCCCGCTCGCCCTGGCCGCCGAGAAACGGCTGATGTCATGCAGCGCTATCAGCAAAGGCAACTGGTCCTGAAGTGGCGATGTGCCTGTGCCTTGTCCGGCCGCCTCGGCGTCGGCGGACCCTTTGTCCTGATCGCCGTCGACAGGGTCTTTTCTGGCTTTCCCGGCAACCGGTTTGGAGGCCGTCTTGCCCGTCTCTGCGTGTGCAGTCTCGCCCCTGGCGGGACCGGCTGCGCCGCGTCGGGTCCAGCGTGGCTCGTGCGGCGCGGCCTCGATTGCTCCCTGGCCTTTCTGCGTCGGCGGATTGTCCTCGCCGCGCACCAATTCACCGAAGCTTTTGTCGTCGCCCTTGGCGTTCGGCGCCGGCTGCTTCGATCCAGCGTGCACGGGCGCAAATCCCGGCAGGGCCTGGCCAAGATTGGTGGTCATTTCGGGGCTGCTCCAAGCATCTGGTCGATCAAATCGAGCTGGCGGCGCGTCTTGGCCATGGCGGCGTCGGTGGGATCGGCGGGTTCGGCGCCGGCTGCAGGTGCCGATGCCGGCACGATAGCGGCCGCATCACCCGGGGTGGCGACTGCAGGCGCTTCCGGCGCCTTTGTCCGAGGCGTGCTCAGTGCCTGCGCGGCTGGTTCGCCTGGCGCTTTCGGCCCGTCGGTTGCGGCCGGTCCGCCCGAAGCTGCAGCAGCTGGCTGTTCCGGCAGTGCGCCTTCGACCGGCGGCAGCTCGGGCTCATCGGGGTTTGTCGTTGCCGCGGTCTTGACCGGCTTCTGTTCGGCCGCCGCAGGCGCGGGCTTGCCGGCAGGCAGCGGCGCCGGCGGCGCGATCACTTCGCCGGCCACGGCCTGCGCGGCATCGAGCAAGTCGCGATCGCTTTGCGAAAGCTGGCTGCGATCGATCTTGTCCAGCTTGGCGCGGACCTCGTCGATGGTGCCAGACGTCACCGTGGACAGGCTGGAATAGAGTTGCGCACGCGGGTCGTCCTGATTGTGGATGCCGTCGCGACCCTGCTCGGCCCTGGCCGACGCAAAAGCGGAGAGATCGGCGAGGCCGTCGATCGCGGCACGGCGGGCAATGCGCAGGTAGATTACTTTCTCGCGCTCGGGATCCATCATTGTGGTGATGTCGGCGAGCTTGTCCTGGCTGATCGCCATATGCAGCGTGATGACGCCGGAGACGAAGGCGTCGGCAAACTGGCTGGCATAGGGCGAATAGAGATAGTCCTCGACATATTGGGTCGAGGCGAGCGCGAAGCGCGCGCCGTCGCCTTGCGCGGCGGCGATGCCGACCGAGCGGCGCAGCGCCGCTTCCTCGACCAGTGTGCCGGGGCTGAGCAGGCGCGCATCGTCGAGCAACGCCAGCGCGGCGACCGGCTCTTCGGTGGCAAGCAATGAGCCTTTGACCAACGCCAGGAAAGCACCGAGATCCGCGGGCAGTGTCATCGGATCGATCGGCTTCAGCGCTTCGATCGCGGCCGCCGGGCGGCCGTTCAGATAATCGACAATACCCTTGGCGATGGCCAGGCTTTGCTGGTCGGTCTTGGCGCGCGACACCGCCGCCTCGACGGTGACGGGATTGCCGCCGCTCATGCCATAGACCAGCAAGGCGCGAAAATTCTTCGGGTCGCTGAAATCGTCCGCGTCCGCCGCGCGCAACCTTGTGTCGGCCATTTCGAGCAGCTTGGCCTGCATCGGCAGCGCGGCATGGTCGCCGGCGGCGATGCGGTCCTGCACCAGCTGCAGCGAGCGCACCAGCTGATAGGGCTGCAGGCCGTCCTCGGCAAAAGCTGCCGGCGAGTGGACAGTGCTCAGCAGCAGCAGGCCGATGGCGCGGCCGATGATGGCGGAGCGCCTCATCCGTCGGTCGCCATCAGGATCTCGATGCGTCGATTGGCGGCGGCCATCGGATCGGCTGCAACCTTCGGCTCGCGGTCGGCGAAGCCGGCGACTTCGGTGATGCGGCGCTCGTCGACGCCGCCGCGCACCAGCATGTAGTAGGCGGAATGGGCGCGCGCCGTGGACAGCCGCCAATTGTCATAGGTGTCGCTGCGGAACGGTCGCGCATCGGTGTGGCCGTTGATGCTGATCGCGCCTTTCTGCTCATTGACGATGCGGCCGATCTTCTCCATTGCCAGCACTAGTTCACGCCGCGGCACCGCAGATCCGATCTCGAACATGCCGAAATCGAACTGGTCGGTAATCGAGATGACGACGCCCTTGTCGGTGGCCTCGACGGAGACGCCGTCGTGCAATTTGTCGCCTGGCTTGAAGGCCTCGGCCAGTTCCTGCTTGACCTGCGCCGCGGCCTTAATGGCGGCGGCGCTCGGCGCCTGTTCCGTTGCTTCGGGCTTGGGTGCGGGTTGTGCTTCGGCGGCTTCGGCCTTTGCAATTTCCGCCTTTTTCGCTTCGGCCTTTGCCTCTTCGACCTTTGCCGCTTCAGCCTTGGCCGCTGCCTTTGCTTCAGCCTTGGTCAGCGGCTTGTCGGATGCGGATTTCGCCAGCGGCTCGACCGGCGCTTCCGTCACGGGCGGAGCGGGCGGCACGGCCTTTACTTCCGCCACTTGCGTCTGTGCCGCCTTGTCGCCGGGCTTGAGCGGATCGCCTTCGATCTTGCTGCGTTCGGCGGTGGCTTCGGCGCCGGGTGCCGCCACCTGCTGCGACCAGAAATCCGGCGCGAAGGGGTCGCGGTAGGATTGGCCGCCCGATGCGCCGGTGGCCGGGCCGGACGCCTGCGCGCCGCCATCGCCCTTTTCGCTGACATTCTGCATGACGCCGGTGTCGGTGGCGATTTCCGACAGCACCGCATAGGGATCGGCAAACAGATGCTCGTCGGAAAGATCGGTCTTCGGCGCTGATTCCTTCGGCTGTTTCTTGTCGGAAGTGCCGGCGCCGCCGATGCCGTCCTGTCCGGCCTTCCTGGTCTTGTCCTTCGGGTCGTCAGCCGTCAGCCCGACCTTGCTCGGGCCATCGCCGAGGTCTTCGAGGCCCTTGCGGCTGGCGTTGCGGTCGACCAGCTTGACCGGGTTGAAATAGCTTGCGACGGCGGCCTTGGTCTGCTCGTTGGCGGCATTGATCAGCCACATGACGAGGAAGAAGCACATCATGGCGGTCATGAAATCGGCAAAGGCGATCTTCCAGACGCCGCCATGATGGGCGTCGTCGTGGTCGTCGTGGTTGCGCCGCACGATGATGATTTCGTGCCTGGGTTCTGCAGCGTCGGCAACGCTCATGACAAGTCCCCGTTCATGAGAGGGCCTCGGACAATGCAGAAGACCATTCGGCAATGCGGGTTTCGAATACCGCCTCGTCAATGGCGACGGTAAGGTCGAAGCCAGGCGCCTCGACGAAATCGAGATTGGCCGCGCGTGGGCCAAGCGAAACCTTCAGCGTCTCGAATAGCGACAGCGGCCCGCGCACGGCGATGCGCACCGCCTCGCTGTCGCCGACGGCTTCGCGGATCGTGCCGGCAAGGGCTTCCAGCGAGCGCTTCTGCAGATCGTTGCTGACGATGCCGCCAATGATGCGGGCAACGGTGGCGCCGACCAGCTCGCAGACCTTCGCCTCCATGGTGTCGATACGGGCAGTGACAGCTGCGCCAAGGTCACCGCCGAAGCCTTCCAGGAAGACCCTCGCTTCATCGGCGCTGGCCTGACGCTCTGCTTCGAGCGCTGCCTGGTGGGCGATGGCAAGGCGGGCTTCAACGGCGGCTTCAGCATCGATGACCGCTTCGGCGATCAGCGCGCCGATGTCGGCCTGTGGCGCCGGCGTCTCCGGCCTTGGCTCGGCCTTGGTCGCGAGCGGTGGCTGGCCGGCGCGCTGGGTGCGTGCGCCGAAATCCGGCAAAAGGTCGAAAAGCGCTGCCGAGGCCATGGTCTACACCGTTGCTTCCTGGGCGGCCCATTTGCGCAGGATCTGCGCGGTGCGCTCCTCGTTGAGATCGACCATGCGGGCAAGCCGTTCCTGCGGCGCGGGCCTGATCTTCTGGCGAAGATCGTCGAGCGGGGTCGGGCCAGGGCGGCTGTTGGGCAAGGCAGCGGGCGGGGGCTCTGCAGCGGCGGTGGTCTCGGGTGTCGGAAGCGAACGCTGGACGTCGTCGAAACTCGGTCCAGCCAGTGCCGGTGTCGGCCGTGCGGTCAGCGCGGTGGCCATTGGCCTCAGCCCGAAGAAGGCGACCAGGAACACCACGACGATGAAGGCGCCGGCATTGATCAGCGTGCCAGTATACGTGCCGATCGATGCCAGTATGCCCGGCTGCTCGATCGGCTCGCCGTCGAGCCCGTCGATGAACTCGACCGCCGAGACATCGATGACGTCGCCGCGCTTGTCGTCGAAGCCGGTGGCCGAAACCACCATCTTCTGGATGTCGGCAACCCGCTTGGCGATCTGCTCGGGCGTGGCGTCCTTGCCGAGGATGGTCATCAACCGCTGCTGGTTGACGACGACGGCGATCGACATTTTGGTGACGGAATAGCCGTTTGAGACGGTGGCGATCTTCTTGGAATTGATCTCGTAATTGGTGATCTCTTCCTTGCGATCGTTCGCCGACGATGTCTGCGGGCCGTCGGTGCTGGTCGCCTGGGTCTCCGGCAGGTTCTGCTCGACGCTGGCCGGTGTCGAGGCCTGCCTCTGGTTGCTGTTTTCGTTGGCGCGCACCGACTGCACCGAACGCTCGACGCGCGACTCCGGATCGAAGATCGTCTCCTCGGTCTGGCGGCTGTCGGTGTTGACATCGGCCTTGACCGACGCGCGGAAATTGTCGGGGCCGAGATAGGGGGTCAGCGCCCGGCGGATGTTGTCGCCGATCTGCGCCTCGACGGTCTGTTCGACGCCGAGCGTGCGGGCGGCACTTGTGTTGGAGGGGTCATCGCCGGCGGCGAGAAGGTTGCCGTTTGAATCGAGCACGGTGACCTTATCGGCCGACAGGCCGGGGACCGCGGCGGAAACGAGATGGCGGATCGACATGGCGCTCTTTTCGGCGTCGATGCCGGAATAGCGGATGACCACCGAGGCCGAGGGCTGCTGTTCGTCGCGGCGGAAGTTGGCGCGTTCCGACATGACGATGTGAACGCGCGCCGCCTTGATGCCTGATATCGACTGGATGGTGCGGGCGATCTCACCTTCCAGCGCGCGCACGCGGGTAATCTGCTGCATGAAGGATGTCAGGCCGAGCGAGCCGACATTGTCGAACAGTTCGTAGCCCGCATTGGCGCTGGTCGGCAGGCCCTTTTCGGCAAGCAGCATGCGCGCCTGTGCGGTGGTGCCGGCCGGCACCAGCACGGAAGTACCGTCGGAGCCGACGTCGAAGCCAATGCCGGCCTCGCCGAGCACCAGGCCGATCTGGTTCACGTCGGAACGATCGAGCCCGACATAGAGCGTCTCATAGGCGGGGCGGTTGAGATAGACCGAGCCGATGCCGATGACGGCCATGACCAGCGCGGCAATGCCGGCCAGCATAGCAAGGCGCCTGACGCCAAATGCCGTGAGATTCGAGATGATGCTCTGGATCTGTTGCGGCACGATTCAAGCGCTCCCAGCATGATATTCCGTGGGAACACTAGACCGCGAAGCTTGTGCGAAGATGATAATGCATGTCGCCCGGAAGTGTGCACGGGTCCAGGGGTCAACGACATGGATCAAAAAAGCAGCCACAAAGCGAAAGGGCCGCGCTGTTGGCGCGGCCCTTCAATTCGAAGGAAGAGAAAGCCGGGGCCGGTCTATTGCTTGAACAGCGCCAGGATCGACTGCGAGTTGCCGTTGGCAATCGAGAGCGACTGGATGCCGAGCTGCTGCTGGACCTGGAGGGCCTGCAAACGGGTCGATTCCTTGTTCATGTCGGCGTCGACCAGAGCGCCGACGCCCTTGTCAATGGAGTCCGACAGGTTCGACAGGAAGCTCTTCTGGGTGTCGATGCGCGACTTGGCGGCGCCGAGATAGGCGGCGCCCGTGGACAGTTTGGCAAGCGCCGTTTCAACGGCGCCGAGTGCGGTGTCGATGGCGGCAGCGGTAACCGCCGTGGTGCTAGGATCGAAGAAGGTCGTAGCAAGCAAACCGCCGGCAATGCCGCCCGTGCCGGCAATGTCCAGCACTTGGGTATCAGCAGCCTTGACGTCGATGGTGTCGATGGCGACCGTCGTGCCGGTGCGGTTGTAAGAGGCAACGATCTTCAAGTCGGAGGTCGCGGCGGCGTCATTCTGCAGCAGGTTCGACCCGGCATAGGAGGCGTTGGTGACCGATGACTTGATCTGGTCCTGAATTGCCTTGATTTCCGTCGCGATCTTTTGCTGGTTGTCCTGGCTCGCACCGCGGGCAGTCACCAGCTTGGCCTTGATCTGGTCGACCTGGTCCTTGATATCGGTGATGGCGGTGTAGGCGGTGTCGACCTTGCCGGCGCCGAGGCCGAGCGCGTCCTGGACGGCCGAAAGCGCCTTGTTGTCGGATTTCATCGTGGTCGCGATCGACCAGTAGGCGGCGTTGTCGGAAGCGGTGGCGACGCGGTAGCCGGTCGAAATGCGCGACTGCGTGGTTTCGAGCTGCTTGTTGGTGTTGTTCAGGCTCTGCAGCGCGGTCAGCGCCGAGGCGTTCGTCATGATGCTTGCCAAGATATTTACCCCTTCTCAAAAACTGGCGCGTCCTGCACACGCCGGGTCAACTTCATCAGGGGGTAGGCATAAGCCCATCGACCGTCTGGTCTGCCCGCCATGGTATGGTTAATCATGACTAGCGAGATATGGTTAATGGCCTGTTAAAACAGGCCAATCCGGGCACCGGCCAACAGCAAAAAATCGACCGCCATTCAAAGAGAAAATCAACAGCCACAAAAGAAATCGGGCCGCGCTGTTGGCGCGGCCCGATGGGATCTTGTTAGTCGTAAAGTCGAGAGATCAGCCGCGGAAGAGCGACAGGATCGACTGCGAGTTGCCGTTAGCGATCGACAGCGCCTGGATGCCGAGCTGCTGCTGGACCTGGAGGGCCTGCAGACGGGTCGATTCCTTGTTCATGTCGGCGTCGACGAGGGCGCCGACGCCCTTGTCGATGGAGTCCGACAGGTTCGACAGGAAGCTCTTCTGGGTGTCGATGCGCGACTTGGCTGCGCCGAGCGAGGCAGCGCCGGTCGACAGCTTGGCAAGCGCCGTTTCAACGGTGCCGAGCGCGGTATCGATAGCCGAGGCGGCAACCGCCGTGGTGCTCGGATCGAAGAAGGCCGTAGCCAGCAGGCCGCCGACGATGCCGCCCGTGCCGGCAATGTCGAGAACCTGCGTGTCGGCAGCCTTGACGTCGATGGTGTCGATGGTCACGGTCGCGCCGGTACGGTTGTAGGAAGCGACGATCTTCAGGTCGGAGGTGGCGGCGGCATCGTTCTGCAGCAGGTTCGAGCCGGCGAAGTTGGCGTTGGTTACCGACGACTTGATCTGCGCCTGGATGGCGGTGATTTCGGTCGCGATCTTCTGCTGGTCTTCCTTCGAGGCGCCGCGAGCGGTGACGAGCTTGGACTTGATCAGGTCGACCTGGTCCTTGATGTCGTTGATGGCGGTGTAGGCGGTGTCGACCTTGCCGGCGCCAAGGCCGAGCGAATCCTGAACCGACGAAAGCGCCTTGTTGTCGGACTTCATCGAGGTCGCGATCGACCAGTAGGCGGCGTTGTCGCTGGCGGTGGCGACGCGATAGCCCGTGGAAATACGGGCCTGAGTCATTTCGAGCTGCTTGTTGGTGCTGTTGAGGCTCTGCAGCGCGGTCAGCGCCGCGGCGTTGGTCATGATACTGGACATGGCTACTCGTACCTTGTTTTTTTACATGGTGTTTTTTGACATACCGGCTTTTCCGGTATGACGGAGCGGCATCATGCCAATGATCGTGAGACCCGATCACCCGCCATCTGCGAGCAATATGCGGGCGAGTCCCTACCAAAGGGCTAAACGGGACGGTTAACCGGAAATATATTGCATGGAATTTTGGCCACGCGCAGGTCGCGGGCGATCAGGTGAAGGATCGCACCAGGCTGCCGACAAGCAGGTTCCAGCCGTCGATGAGGACGAAGAACAGGATCTTGAAGGGCAGCGACACGACGGTCGGCGGCAGCATCATCATGCCCATGGCCATGGTGATGGTGGCGACGATCAGATCGATGACGAGGAACGGCAGCACGATCAGGAAACCGATCTCGAAGCCGCGGCGGATTTCGGAGATCATGAAGGCCGGCACCAGGATACGCAGGTCGACGGTTTCCTTGGCAACCACCTGGCCGCGCTCGCGGGCGAGGTCGGCGAACAGGTCGAAATCCTTGTCGCGGACATTGTGCAGCATGAAGGTGCGGAACGGGTCCGAGATCTTCTCGAACGCCTCGGTCTGGCTGATCTGGTTGTCCATCAGCGGCTTGACGCCGGTGTTCCAGGCCTGGTCGAAGGTCGGCGCCATGACATAGAAGGTCATGAACAGCGACAATGAGATCAGGATCAGATTGGCCGGCGTCGACTGCAGGCCGATGCCGGCGCGCAGGATCGAGAAGGCGATGACGAAGCGGGTGAAGCTCGTCACCATGATCAACAGGCCCGGCGCCACGGACAGCACCGTGAGCAGGCCGAACATCTGGATGATATAGCCGACTGTGGCGCCGTCGGCCTTGCCGATGCCACCGAGGTCGAGCTGCTGGGCAGCGGCGACAGAAGTGGCGGCGACGACGATCGCGGCGGCGAGAAGCAGTTTTCTCATTCGAGCAGCAATGTCCTGATCAGAATCTGTTTGGCATGGCCACCGCTGCGGATCGCGGCGCGCTCCTCGAGGTCGGCTTTCAAATGCTGGTAGCCGCTGGCGCCTTCGATCTGATGCATCTTCAGGGTCCGGACCATGGCCAGCAGGTCCTGGTGAATGCTCTCGGTGAGCTCCGGCGGCTGCGGCGCATCGTAGACCACCGAGGCTTCCAGCCTTATCCAGATATCGGCCGGCGCGGCCAGATTGGTGGTGATCGGCGCCAGCTGCACGAGCGTCGGCCCAGTGCCCGGCGCATGTTCGGTTGCCGTGCTCGGCTGCTCGGCATTGGACTGGTTCTCGGGTGCGGCCGGCACCGGCACCGGTCCGCCGACACCCTTCAGATAACCGCCGGAGATCCAGCCCATGCCGATCGCAGCGCCCGTCACCGCCAAAAGCATGGCGAGCTGGATGACAAGCGACGGACCCTTCTTGGGCTGGACCTGTTCGACATTTGCCACGGCGCCGTTCTCCTGATCCTAGAAGGGGAGGACTTGGTCGAGGATCTGCTGGCCGTAGGCAGGTTGCTGGATCTCTGCAATCCGGCCGCGGCCGCCATAGGAGATGCGCGCCTCGGCGATGCGTTCGTAGGAAATGGTGTTTTCGGCGCCGATATCTGAGGGACGCACCATGCCGGCAATGGTCAGCACCCTGAGCTCGTAGTTGACGCGCACTTCCTGCGAGCCGCGGATCATCAGATTGCCGTTGGGCAGGACTTCGGTGACGACAGCGGCGACGTTGAGCTCGAGGTTTTCCGAGCGCTTGATTTCGCCGTCCGCATTGGTTTCGGTGCTGGAGCTCAAGCCGGCGTCGCCCTTGCCGGTGGTGCTGGCATCCTCCCATCCGAGCTTGACGTCATAGCCGAGCTTGCGCGCGGCGGTGCGGCTGCGGTCGTTCTGGTTCTTGAAGTTGGCCTTGTCGTTGAGCTTGATCCTGACGGTCAGGATATCGCCATCGCGCAGCGCACGCGGATCGGTGAACAATCGGCTCTGGCGATCGTCCCACAGCGAGAATTTCTTCACCGGCGCCCGCGGCTCTTCCGGGTATGAGTAGGGCGCGTCGACGCTGCCGGTGATGCCGGTGCCGACCGGCGACAGCGCCGGCTCCCTGCCGATCTCCTTCGGGTCGACTGCGCAGCCGGACAGTGCTGCGGCGGCGACCAGGGTGAGCAACTGCAACTTCATGACGGATCTACCCTTCGGGCCGCGCTGGCCATGATGCCGGTGAGCGTGGCCGCCGCCGTCTGGTCCATTTCATTGAGAATGACGCCGGCCTTGCGCGAATCGAGTTTCATCAGGATGGCGGCGGCGAGATCAGGGGTGACCATGGCCAGGCGCTCGGCCGCGGCATCCGGTTTCATGCCGGCATAAATCTTGACGACGCCGTCCTCGGCGCGGGCCAGAAAAACTTCGCGCCGCTTCAGCCATTGCTCGTATTCGGCTCGCTTCTCGTCCAGCGCCTTCATACGCTGGTCGATGCCGGCCTGCAGCTGCTTCAGTTCCTCGGCCTGCAGCGCGTAGCGGCGGTCGCGGGCGGCGTCGGCGATGTTGGAGCAGAAGCGCTGGATTTCGCTTTCATCCGGCGCTTTCTCGCGAACCAGCTGCTGGGGTGCAGCGGGCGCCTGTGCGCCGGGCAAAACCTGCCGCACGGCTTCTTCGCCGCGAACCGGAATGACGGAGACGAGCGTGGCGATGGCGCAGGCCATCAGTGCTGCATTGCGGTGGTGCTTGTGGGAAAGACGAGCGATCATCGGCATGGCCTATTGGAGAACCAGATCGGCCTGCAAAGCCCCGGCCGACTTGATGCCTTGCAGGATGGCAATGATGCCGTCCGGCTTGACGCCGAGACGGTTGAGGCCCGACACCAGCGTTTCGAGGTTGGGTCCGTCGAGCACGGCGACACGCGCATCGGGCCGGGTTGCCTCGATGGTGGTGAAGGGTTCCTCAGCCGTCACGCCCTTGGAGAAGGGTTCGGGCTGGACGATCTTCGGCTGTTCGGTGATGCGCACGGTGAGCGTGCCGTGGCTGATCGCCACCCGCGAGATCTTGACCTCATTGCCGATGACGATGGTGCCGGTGCGCTCGTCGATGACGACGCGCGCCGGCGTGTCGGATTCGACGACAAGGTTTTCGATCTCGGCGTAGAAGCGCGCCGCCGAAACATTCTTCGGCCGTCTGATCTGCACGGTGCGCGCATCGCGCTCGGCCGCCACGCGCATGCCGAAGCGCTGCGAGGTGTAGCCGTTGATGGCGTCGGCGATGCGAACGGCGGTCGAGAAATCGGGATTGCGCAGCTGCAAGGTGAGCAGCGACTGGTCCTCGAACTCGGCGCGCACCGTGCGCTCGACAATGGCGCCGTTGGGCACGCGGCCGGCCGTCGGCACGCCTTGCGTCAGCTTTTCCGCGTCGCCCTGGGCGGTGAAGCCGGAAACGATCACCGAACCTTGTCCGACAGCATAGATTTCGCCGTCGGCCGCCTTCAGCGGCGTCATCACCAGCGTGCCGCCGGCAAGCGAGGTGGCGTCGCCCATGGAGGAGACGTCGATGTCGATGCGGGCGCCCGACTGGACATAGGGCGGCATGTTGGCGGTGACGATGACGGCGGCGACGTTCTTGGCCCGCGCGCTGCCGCCTTCGGTGGCGATGCCGAGATTTTCGAGCATGGCGCGGATCGACTGCTCGGTGAAGGGCGAATTGCGCAGGCTGTCGCCCGATCCGGCGAGGCCGATGACAAGGCCATAGCCGACGAGCTGGTTGTCGCGCGAGGCCTGCAGTTGCGCGATGTCCTTGATGCGCGACGCGACCTGGCCGGGCGGCAGCGAGCTTGGGCCGTTGGACACCCTGAACATGCGGCTGGTGGTGGCCGGGTCATATTCGGGATCGACGAAGACGCCGCCATTCTGGCCGGCAAGATCGCGCTTTTGCTTCGGTGTAAGACCATCGGCCAGCGCCGGCTGCAGGCCGAGAATGGCCGCAAGCAGAAGGGTAGGTACGCGCCTCATGAAGCGCTGACCCGGATGGTGCCGTCGGCCATCACCGTGCCGGAAAAGATCTTGCCGCTGTCGGCGTTCCGGACCTTGATCAGATCGCCCGCGGCCCCCGGCTGCAACGACACGGCCGTGGCCGAAATGGTGAGGTCGCCGGCGATGAAATAGACCTGTACGGCGGCACCCTGTTCGACCAGCCAGGCATCGCGGATGGCGGCGACCGGAATGTAGCGGCCGGGCAGCAGCGTGCGCTTGGCGACCTTGCCCTGGAGTTCCTCGGCCTGCGTGGCGACCGCGTCCGGCTTGTGCTTGCCGGGGAGCAGCGTCACCGGTTTCAAGGCGCCGGTGTCGATCATCTCGCCGGGGTAAATAACCCGATTGGGGATCAAAACGACTTCGCTGGCCGCCTGGTTGCTGGCGACCTGCGTGGTGGTTTGCTCCTGCGCAAAAGCCGGCACGCCGCCGGCCACCAGCGCGAGGATCAGCGCGGTGCGGCAAAGCGCGGAGCGGGAGGCCGGAGAGACCATCAAACCTTACCTGATGTTCTTGGACACGACCGAGGCCATGTCGTCGGCGGCCTGGATGACCTTGGAGTTCATCTCATAGGCGCGCTGCGCCGAGATCAACTCGGTGATTTCCTTGACCGGATCGACGTTGGACGCCTCGAGATAACCTTGCTCGACCGTGGCAAAGCCGGGATCGCCGGGCACGCCGACATTGGCCGGTCCGGAGGCCGGCGTTTCCTGGAACAAATTGTCGCCGAGCGGCGCCAGGCCGGCTTCGTTGGCGAAGTTGGCGAGCTGCAGCTGGCCGAGCAGCTGGAGATCGGTCTGGCCGTCGATGCGGGCAAAGACCTGGCCGGTCTTGTTGACGACGACTTCGATGGCATCGACCGGCACGGTGATGGCCGGGATGACATTGGCGCCGTCGACGGTCACCAGCTGGCCGGTGGCGTTGGTGTTGAAGGCGCCGGCGCGGCTGTAGAGCGTGCCGCCGTCGGCGCCCTCGATCTGGAACCAGCCGCGACCGGTCAGCGCCATGTCGAAACTGTTGCCAGTTGAGGTCAGTTCGCCCTGCGTGTGGACGTTGCGCACCGCGGTCGTCTTGACGCCGAGGCCGATCGAGACGCCTTCCGGCACCAGCGAGGAATTGGACCGGTTGGGCACGCCTTGCGTGCGGTCGACCTGGTAGAGCAGGTCGGAGAATTCGGCGCGCGCGCGCTTGTAGCCGGTGGTGTTGATGTTGGCGATGTTGTTGGCGATGACTTCCAGATTGGTCTGCTGGGCGTTCATGCCGGTCGCGGCAATGGCGAGTGCTTTCACGGCAAGTCTCCTCAGATGCCCATACGGCTGATTTCGAGATAGGCGGAGACGACCTTGTCGCGGATGGCGATCGTGGTCTGCAGGGCCTGTTGGGCGCTCATGACCGCGTCGACGACCTGGCGGGTATCGGCGTCGCCCTTGAGCGCCTGGATCGAAACCTGTTCGGCGTTCTGCAAGGTATTGACGGTCTTTGAAGCAGCCTGGCTCAGCGCCTCGGCGAAGGTGCCGGCGATTTCGCCGCCGGCCATTGGCGCCGTGGTGCCCTGAAACAGGTCGGTCGCGGCGTCGGCGCCGCCGATCTCCGGCTTGAGTGGAAGCGATCCGATACCGCCAATGCCGCTGATCATTACTGGTTCCTCATCAGGTCGATGGTCATGGAGATCAGATCACGCGCCTGCTTGATGACCTGAAGGTTGGCTTCGTAGGAGCGGTTGGCTTCGCTCATGTCGGCCATCTCGACCAGCACGTTGACGTTGGGCATCTTGACGTAGCCCTTGTCGTCGGCGGCCTCGTTGCCGGGCTGGAACTCGACGGGAAAGTCGCTGGGGTCGCGGTCGATGGAGTTGACCTCCACCATGGTGCCGCCCGAGGCACGGTCGAGCTCGGAAACGAAACTGATGGTCTTGCGGCGATAGGGTTCGGCGCCCGGCGTGTTGCCGGTCGACTGCGAGTTGGCGAGGTTTTCCGAGACGACGCGCAAGCGGTCCGACTGGGCGCCGAGGCCGGATGCGGCGATCTTGAGGGCTGCGGTGAGCGCGTCCATGGTCAGGTCTTGACCGCCATCATCATCATCGAATGGAAGGCCTTGACGATCGCCGTGTTGAGCTCGAAGGAGCGGCGGACTTCGCCGGCCTTCATCAGCTCGTTCTCGACCACCACGGTGTTCTTCGACGGCATGATGGCGCCGGTCGTTTCTTCGGGCTTGACCGTGAAGCCGGCATTGGTGGCGGCGGTGCCAAGATGCCCGGCCTGGGTCGCGGTCAACGACACTGCGGTGCGGTCGAGTACCTTCTCGAACGGCTCGACATCGCCGGCGGTGTAGCCCGGCGTGTTGACGTTGGCGATGTTGCCGGCAATGGCGGACTGACGCACGGACAGCCATTGCGACTGCTTGGCTGCAAGATCGAAAAGGTTGACGGGCTCCATGGGGATCTCCAGGCTGGTACGAACCAGACTAGGCCGCCAGTCTTGCGTGGACCTTACGCGGAGCCGGGGGTAAGCCCGCGTGTTCCGCTATTTGGAGAGTTCGATCACCTGGTCGGCGCTGGTGACCATCACCCATTTGCCGCCGCGCTGCTCGATCGACGAGACGGTGCTGGAGTCGGGCAGCTTCGAGCCGCGCTGGACGATCCACAGGCCGGCGTCGTCCTCGATCATGGCGCGGCCGTTGGCGACATGGACCATGCGGAATTTGGCATCGCCCGGAAAGGGCTGCTCGTCGGCGCCGGGAGGCTGGGACTTGTCCTCCGGATCCTGCAGCGTACCGGTGGCGAACAGGTCGACATCGGGAACATCGTTCGCGGTCAGCGGTTGGCCGGAATTTTCCATCTGCGAGCCGCCGCTGACGCGCCCGGCATTGGTGCCGCTGCCGCCGAACTTGATTGCCTGGACGCCGAACTGATCCTGATTGAAGAAGATATACCAGGGGAACAGCGCGCAGATCAGGCCGAGCGTGATGCCCAGCGCGGCAAAGACGATATCGCTGCGGCGGTCATCGTTCTTTTTCACCCTGGGAAACTGCGCCCTTGGCGGCTGCGGCCAGTCGACGTCGGGAAAGAGCCCATCGAGAAGCGAGTCACGGCTGGCCGCGATCGCCTCGTTGAGTTCGGCATGCGGAGCCTTGGGCTGTGGGGGCTTGGCGAAAGTCGGGGGCGCAGGTCTGGCCACCTGGGGGAAGGCAGGCTTGCTGACATCGCGCTGCGCAGTTTCGACTGTCCTGAGCGATGCGGGCACGGTGTCGCTGGTTGGAGCAGGCTTGGCCATTTTGCGCGAGGCGGACTTGGCCGCTTTGCGCGCCGCCAGCCTGGCTGCTTTGCGCGACGCGGCCTTGGACGCGTTGCTCGATATGAGTTTCACGCTTCGCGATGCAAGCTTGGACACGCCGCGCAAGGCAGCCTTGGGCGCACCGACCAAGGCACGCCTGAAGGCGCTGGGCGTGGATGGCTCACCCATGCCGGGCAAGGCCAGGTTGGTCACGCTCGGCAAGGCAGGCTCAGACGAGCCGAGCAAGGCCGGTTCGCGCACGCTGCGCAGCGCAGGCTGGACCAGTCTCGGCAAGGGTGGCTTGGCCGCCCTGGCCAATGCGGCCGCGGTTTTGGCTGCCTTGGCGCGATCAGCTTTCGCCTTGGCAACCCTTGCTTCGTCAGCCCTGGCTTCCTCGGCGGCGCTAGCCTCGGCCAGCATCTCGCGCAGGAGCCGCTCGGTGTATTGGCGCTCAGTCTCCGGCATCGACACTTTGCTTGCCTTTCAGATGACGGGCGAGGTCGGAGAATGCGTCGCTCGAGGCGCGGTCCTTCGGCGACTGCGTCAGCGCTTCATAGATCAGCGGCACCTGGCGCACCGCAATGTCGAGTTCGGCATCGGCTCCGCCCTGGTAGGCGCCGAGCAGGCGGATATCGCGCGTGTCCTCGAAGCGCGAGATCATCGACTTCAGCCTGGTCACCAGCATGCGCTGCTCGGGGCTCCATGCCTTGTCGGCGAGGCGCGAGATCGACGACAGCGGGTTGACGGGCGGATAACGGCCCTGTTCGGCTATGGCGCGGTCGAGCACGACGTGGCCGTCGAGAATACCGCGCACCGAGTCGGCGACCGGGTCGTTGTGGTCGTCGCCGTCGACCAGCACCGAGATGATGGCGGTGATCGACCCTTTTCCTTCAGCACCCGGCCCCGCGCGCTCAAGCAGTTTGGGCAGGTCGGTGAAAACCGAAGCGGGATAGCCGCGGGCGACCGGTGGTTCGCCGGTGCCGGTCGCCACTTCGCGCAACGCGTGGGCAAAGCGGGTGATCGAATCCAGCACCAGGAGCACACGGTGACCCTGGTCGCGAAAATGCTCGGCAACGCGCATGGCGGTATCGGGCGCGCGACGGCGCATCATGGCGCTCTCGTCGCTGGTGGCGACGACAGCGACGGTCTTGGCCATGCTTTGCGCGCCGATCGTGTCTTCGAGGAATTCGCGTACCTCGCGGCCGCGTTCGCCGATCAGCGCCACAACCACGGTGTCGAAGGCGTCGGCGCCGGCCAACATGGCGAGCAGCGTCGACTTGCCGACGCCGGATCCGGCAAAGACGCCGAGGCGCTGGCCGAAGCAGAGCGGCGTGAAGATGTCGATGACCTTGACCCCGGTCGTGAAGGCGGTGCCGACGCGCTGCCGCGACATGGCGCCGGGCGTAGCGCCGTCGCCGCTTGCCGCTTCGCCGTTCCTGATCAGCGGCGGCCCGCCGTCGATGGCGCGAGTCAGCGCGTCGATGGCGCGCCCGCGCCACGAGGCGTGCGGCGTCACCACCAGCGGACCACGCCGAAACACGGCGTCGCCGATTCCGGCATCTGCGCTGCGCTCGAAGGGCGCGATGACGACCTCGTCGCGGCCGATCCTTACGATCTCGCCGCGGCGCGTGCCGGCTTTGCCGCGCTGCTCGACGAGGTCACCCAGCCTGGCGATTTCGGACAGGCCGCGCACCTTGTAGTGCGTCGGCGAAACCTCGACGACGCGGCCGCCGCGCCGCAGCAGCGTTTCGGTATCGTCGAACCGACGCCAGATCCGTTCCAGCGCAGCCAGCCGGTTTTCCGGCGCTGCTTCCGGCTGCCGTTCAAGCGCACGTATCGATGATCGGCTGCTCGACATGCCGCTACGTCTTGGAGCCGAGCGTCTTGATGGCGTCGCCGGTCGAGGCGTCGGTCTGGCGCATCAGCGCCGCCGTGTTCTCGAAGGCACGCTGGACCATGATCAGGCGCGTCATCTCCAGCACCGGATTGACGTTGGATTCCTCGACAAAGCCTTGCGCGACACCCAGATCGGCGCGGTCGGTGACCGGCTCCGGCGTGCGCGAGGGAACGATGCCCGAATTGCCGTAGCGGACGAAGTTCGGGCCCGGGTCGAAATTGAACAGGCCGATGGCGCCGACAAGCTTGTCGCCCTGGCGCAGCGAGCCGTCGGCGCCGGCCTTGGGCGGGCCGTCGCGCGGGTCGAGCTGGATCGGCGCGCCGCCGGCATCGAGCACCGGATGGCCCTCGAGCGACATCAGCTCACCGTTCTCGTTCATCGAAAACCGCCCGTCACGCGTCATCACGGTGCCGGCCGGCGTATCGATGCCGAACCAGGCATCGCCCTGGACGGCGAAGTCGAACGGGTTGCCGGTCTCCGTCATCGCGCCGTGCGCGCCGGAAAGATAGGTCTTGCCCGAAGAGGCGAACGACACTGATTTGGGACCGCTGCCGGAGACCACATCCTCGAACTTCACGCCGGTGGCGCGAAAGCCGATGGTCGAGGCATTGGCGACATTGTCGGCGATGGTGTCGAGTCGGCGCTCGAGCGCGATCTGCGAGGAAAGGGCGACGTAGAGGCTGTCCTGCATGGGTGCTCTCAGAATTTCAGTTTCTGCATGGCCATCATCAGATCGGTCGAGATGCCAACGGTGGTCGGTTGGGCAAACAGCACACCAACCGAGGTCTGGGCTGTCGAGGTCGGGTGGTTGATTTCCCACAGGCTGGTGAAGCGGGTCAGGAATTTGTCGAGCTTGGCGGGGTCGGTGAAATCGGTGAGGTCGAGCTTTGCCTCGAAGGCCTGCGCCTGCTTGTCGATGTCGGCGGTGGCGAAAGAATCGGGCAGGCCGATCGCGGTGCGTACCACGCTGGCCAGGGCCGTATCGGCCAGCACGTCGTACCAGTTGGTGATCGTCGGCGCCTTTCGTTCGAAATAGAGCGCCAGCCGCACACCTTCATTGGTCTTGCCGGCATCTTCTTCCAGCGTCTGACGCATGTATTTGTCGACGACCGGCTGCTGTGAGGCGCTGCGGGTGGTCGCCGCTTCGCCATAAGCCTCGAAATTCAACGAGGTGGCGAGCCTGGCGAAGGCCTTGTTGTTGGCCTTGTTGGCGACGCTGTCCGGGTCACGGACGCCGCCTTCCAGCACCCTGCGGATCAGGTCCTTGCTGACGCTTGCCGGATCGATCCCGCTGGCCGACATCGCATAATTGTAGAGCCGGCTGTCGGCCATCAGATCGTCGATCGACTTCACCTTGGTGATGTTGGCGAGGTAGTAGCTGGTCTCGGCCTGGACAGCATCCGCATTCGGCTTGATGAGACCAAGACTGGACTCGGTCGTGTAAAGCTTCGGCGTGGTCTTCAGCACGGCGTCGCGCGTGGTCGTCTGATCGCCATATTGGGCAAAGTCGAAGGCGGCGACGAAGTTGGCGTAGCTCTTGTCGGTCAACAGGTTGGCGGGGCTGAACGGATCGGTGACGCCGCCGTTGACCATCGTGCGAATCTGCTTCGCCGTCTGGGTCGATGCGTCCAGCCCATAGGCAGCCATGGCCAAGGTCAGCAGGCGCTTGTCCTTCAGAAGGTCTTCGATCGACTTCACCTTGGAGATGTTTGCCGCGTAGTAGTCGGACTCGCCCTTGATGTATTGCGCGGTCGGCTTGACCAGCACCAGCCCGGTTCCGGCCATGATCGCCTTTGGAACCGCCTGCTGGACGGCGTCGCGTGCTGTCGCCTGGTCGCCATACTGGACGAAGTCGAAGGCGGCGACGAAAGCTGCATAGCCCTTGTTGGTCGACGTGTTCGCCGGGCTGTTCGGGTCGGTGACGCCGCCTTCCAGCATCGCCCGGACGGTCGCCGGCGCTTCGGCGTCGGCGTCGAGGCCGAAGGCGGCCATCGCATAGGTGAGCAGGCGGTCGTTGCCCATCAAATCGTCGATCGATTTGACGTTGGAGATGTTGCTAATGAAGTAGGACGTCTCGCCCTTGTAGTAGTCGAACCCGTTCTGCAAGGCGCCAAGCCCAATTTGGGCCGCATAGTTCTTGGTCACGCCCTGCTGCGCGGGATTGTAGCTGGTGGCATCCGCGCCCAACGCTGCGAAATTGAAGGCCGAGACGAACTCGGCATAGCGCTTGTCGGTCAATTTGTTGGCGAAGCTGTCGGGGTCGGAGACGCCCTCCCTCAGGGCTTTGACCATGAAGGCCTTGGCGTAGGCCATGTCGCCAAGGCCGAAGGCCTTCATGGCATAAGTGAACAGCCGGGTGTTCTTGACGAAATCGTCGATCGATTTCACGCTGCCGATGTTGGCCAGATAGTAGTCGGTGTCGCGCTTGGTGACCGGGTCCGCCTCGATGCGGTCGATCGCCTTGGGAATATCCCTGGCGATGAGCTGGTAGCTGGTAAAAGTGCTCAACACGACATGCCTCCGGTCGCAGCTTCAGAGTCAGAGTATGCGGACTTGCTTGCGCGAGGCTGAATCGGCCATGCGTGATTCAAGCCTCACACAAGGCACGGGGGCTATCGATTAGGCCTGACGTGATGTGGAAGGATCTGGCGTGGGCATTCTGATCGGACTGGTGGTGACGCTCGGCTGTGTTCTCGGCGGCTTCATGGCCATGGGCGGCCATCTGCATGTGCTGATGCAGCCCTGGGAAGCGGTGGTCATCTGCGGCGCCGCGCTCGGCACCTTCCTCGTCGCCAACCCGATGAAGACGGTCAAGGACACCGGCAAGGGCATTCTCGAAGCCTTCAAGCAGGCGGTGCCGAAGGAGCGCGACTATCTGGAGACGCTGGGCGTCCTGCACAGCCTGATGCGCGAACTGCGCTCAAAGTCCCGCAGCGAGGTCGAAGCGCATATCGACAACCCCGAGGAATCGGCGATCTTCCAGGCGTTCCCGACCGTGCTCAAGAACCACGATCTGACGCATTTCATCTGCGACTATTGCCGCATCATCATCATCGGCAATGCGCGCTCGCATGAGATCGAGGCGCTGATGGACGAGGAAATCCAGACCATCAAGACCGACAAGATGAAGGCCTATCACGCGCTGGTGGCGGTGGGCGACGGTTTGCCGGCGCTCGGCATCGTTGCCGCAGTGCTCGGCGTCGTCAAGGCGATGGGCGCGCTCGACCAGTCCCCGGAAATCCTCGGCGGCCTGATCGGCGCCGCCCTTGTCGGAACCTTTCTCGGCATCTTCCTGTCCTACGCCGTGGTCGGACCGGTCGCCACCAAGATCAAGACGGTGCGCGAGAAGAAGAACCGCCTCTACATCATCGTCAAGCAGACGCTGCTCGCCTACATGAACGGCGCCTTGCCGCAGGTGGCGATCGAGTTCGGCCGCAAGACCATCTCGTCCTATGAGCGGCCGACGATCGATGCCGTCGAGCAGAGCACGATGAACACCGCCTCCGCCGAGAAGAAAGCGGCCTGAGCCATGCATGACGACAGACAGGACCGCACGCCGTCATGACAAGTCCTGGCAGCCCCTCGCAAGCCCGCTCGCTGATCATCGAGCGTCTGGTCGGTGACAGCGGCGAGGCCGGTCATGTCATCGGCACCGGGCGATCGATGGGCGAGCGCGCCCTGCCGCTGCTGCAGAAGAGCCTGGCCGGCGGACTCGGCGCCCAAGTTACCGTCGACCTGCGCGCGGTCGAGGTCAGCCGCGTGCCTGATGCGCGCGTGCATGCCGGCGACAGCTTTGCCATGACCATCATTGCATCGCCGACTTCTTCCGATGCTATGACGCTGGTGATCGATGCGCCGGCCATCGCGGTGATGGTCTGCGCGCTG
This sequence comes from Mesorhizobium sp. PL10, assembly GCF_053714315.1. NCBI lineage: Bacteria > Pseudomonadati > Pseudomonadota > Alphaproteobacteria > Hyphomicrobiales > Phyllobacteriaceae > Mesorhizobium > Mesorhizobium sp. PL10. The sequence goes on from NZ_JBSKBR010000004.1 coordinate 206,882, forward strand.
TTCGGCGGCGATCCGGATCAGCCCGTTGCGCCGATCGAGCGGGAGCTGTCGCAGATCGAGACGGATGTCGCGACGACGGTCTTCCAGGAGGTTGCGCAGGCGCTGAACGGATCGGGCCGCCGCTCGCTCGAGTTGCGGCTGCCTGTGCCGCGGGCGCTTTCGGGCAGCGAAGCCAGACGCCGGGTGCTGCGCGACGGCGCGGCGGTGCGCATCGTGTTCGGCATTTCGACGCCGACCGACAGCGGCACGGTCACGGTGATGATCCCGCAGCGCATCCTCTTGGCGACGCGCGGTATCGCCGATGTCCAGGACGGCGAAGGCACGACCTCCGACTGGCGGGCACGCTTTTCGGAAGAGGTGATGCGCTCGACGGTGACGCTCGAAGCGACCATGCCGCTGGCGCGCCTGACGCTCGGCGACCTCGCCGGCTTCGAGCCTGGCCAGGTGATCGAATTCGAGGAAACGGCGCAGTCGCACGCCAGGCTGAGCGCGCGCGACAAGACGCTGTTTGTGTGCGAGTTCGGTAAACTCGGGCAGAATTACACCGTCCGGATCAGGCATCCTTACGATGCCGGTCAGGATTTTATCGATGGGCTCATGCCGGGCTGACGCCGGGCAAACCCAAGCATTTGGAGACGACTTATGGCCAAGACCAAGGTGGAAGCCAATATCGACCAGCCGGACGAACAGCTCGACCGCGCCATCGAGGAATTGCGCGGCGTCCTCCAGGAGGAGGAAAAGCGGCCCGACGCTGCGTTGCGTGCCGCCATGTCCGGCACCAATTCGAACGTCATCATGAGCATCCCGGTCGACGTGCAGATCATCCTCGGCAGCACCGAAATGCCGGTGTCGGACCTGATGGCGCTGCAGAAGGGCTCGACGGTGGCGCTGAACCGGCGCATCGGTGAGCCGGTCGATGTCGTGGTCAATGGTCGCAAGATCGCGCGTGGCGAGATCACCGTGCTGGAAAGCGATCCGTCGCGCTTCGGCATCAGGCTGACCGAAATCATCGCTGCCACCAAGAGCGCCTGAGGGACAGACGACATGCGGTCTCAGCCACGATCGGAGCGGATGCCATGACGACGCAGGTGACGCTCACGCGCCCGCAAAAGGCTGCCGCCATCCTGGTAGCGATGGGCAAGCCATCGGCCAGCCGCCTTCTGAAGTTTTTCAAGCAGGAAGAACTGAAGGCGTTGATCGAGGGGGCGCGTCTGCTGCGCACCATTCCGCAGAGCGATCTCGAACGTATCGTCGCCGAATTCGAGGCCGAATTCACCGAAGGTGCCGGCCTGCTCGATTCCGCCGACCGGATGGACACCATCCTCAATGAATCGCTGTCGCCCGAAGAGATGAGCGCCATCATGGGCGACAAGCGCTTCGAGGTCGCGCCGGAAGGACCGCCGCCGATCTGGCCGGAGCTGGAAAAGCTCGAACCGACGCGTCTCGGTACATTCCTTGCCACCGAGCATCCGCAGACCGCAGCCATGGTGCTGTCGAAGCTTGCGCCGCAGGCCGCCGCCAACATCCTGCTGACCTTGGAAAAGCCGATGCGCAGCGAGATCATCAAGCGCATGGTGACGATGGCGACGATCCCCGACGCCGCCGCCAGGATCATCGAAAACCAGCTGCGCGCCAGCGTGCTGGCGCAGACCGCGACCAAGGACATATCGGCCGGACAGGCGCGCGTTGCCAGCGTGCTCAACGAAATGGACAAGCCGCAGCTGGAAGAGGTCATGCAGGACCTGGAAGAGGCCGGCACGCCGGATCTCGGCGGCGTCCGCTCCAGGCTGTTTGCCTTCGACGATCTGCCGCTTCTGACCCAGAAGGCGAGGGTGCTTCTGTTCGACGGGCTGTCGACTGAACTGATCACGCTGGCGCTGCGCGGTGCGGCGCCCGCATTGACAGAGTCGGTGCTGTCGGCAATCGGCGCCCGGTCGCGGCGCATGATCGAGTCCGAGCTCGGACAGGGTTCGGAAGGCATCCAGCTTGCCGACATCATGGCGGCGCGCAAGAACGTTGCGGTGGCGACGATCCGGCTTTCGCGCGAGGGGGCCTTCGAACTCCCCTCGTCGCAGCAGAGCGAGGCGGCGTAGAGCCGAGCGCTGACCCCAAATGGCTGAGGCGGCTGACAAAGACTCCAAAACCGAAGACGCGACAGAAAAGAAGATCCGCGACACCATCGAACAGGGCAAGCTGCCCCATTCGCGGGAAGCCGCACTCCTGGCGTCCTTCATTGCCATATTGGTGTTCACCGTCTTCTACGCCAAGGACGCGGTGGTCGATCTCGGCATGTTCCTGTCCATGTTCCTGGAGAAGCCGGAGGCGTGGCCGATGGACACCGAGACCGACGTCATCGCGCTCTACAAGACCGTGATGATGGAGATCGGCCGTGCCGTCTTCAGCCTGCTGGTGCTGCTGGTGGTGGCCGGCATCGGCGCTTCGGTGCTGCAGAACATGCCGCAATTCGTCGGCGAGCGGATCCGACCGCAACTGTCGCGAATCTCGATCAGCAAGGGATGGACCCGGCTGTTCGGCGTGGAGGGTTTCGTCGAATTCCTGAAGTCGCTTGGCAAGCTTGGCTTTGCCAGCATCGTGCTCTACTTCACGCTGTCGCAGGATTACCGCCAGCTCCTGGCCGGCATGATCACCAACCCGGTCGCTTTCGGCCTCGTTATCAAAAGCATCGCCGTCGACATTTTGGTGGCGACCGTCTTCGTCATGGGGCTGATCGCGTCTGTCGACATCGTCTGGTCGCGCTTCCACTGGAAGCAGGATCTGCGCATGACCAAGCAGGAGGTCAAGGACGAGTTCAAACAGTCCGAAGGCGACCCGATCATCAAGTCGCGGCTGCGCTCGCTGGCACGCGACCGGGCGCGTAAGCGGATGATGACGGCGGTGCCGCGCGCGACGCTGATCATCGCCAATCCGACGCACTTTTCCATCGCGCTCAAATATGTCCGCGACGAAGATTCAGCACCCATGGTGCTGGCCAAGGGACAGGACCTGGTGGCGCTCAAGATTCGCGAGATCGCCAAGGAGCACAACATCCCGATCTTCGAGGACGTTGCGCTCGCCCGCTCCATGTACAAGCAAGTTTCGGTTGATAGCGTGATCCCGTCGCAATTCTACCAGGCCGTCGCCGAACTGGTGCGGATCGTCTACTCGAAAAAGGCTGAGCGGAGACAAATTCAATGAACCGCCAACCGCACGCAAAATCCCGCGAACTCATCGTCGCCAAGGCCATCGAGCAGGTGGTGGATGAGTTGCGCCTGATCGATGTCGCCGACTACATCGCCTTCATCCGGCTCGAGCATTTCGCTTGCCTGTCGGACCTCGTGGATTCGGCTGTGGAACTGTTCTTCCTGCCCGGCACGCTGCGGCTCGGCCACGGCGGCGAAGCGCATGTCGACTGGAGCGGCAGCCCGCGGATTGTGCTCGATCTCGAGCTCAGGCCGCCCGGCGTGACCGTCTATTTCCAGCTGACGCTGAGCGAGGAGAGGTCTTCGGTCGCCGTCAACTATGTCTCGTTCGAGAAACCCGGCGAGGATCCCGAGCACAACACGGCCTTGCTGGAGACGGTGATCGAAGAGGCGCGCATCCGCAGAACCGAGCCGCTCGCCTATCGCTGATTTTTTTGCCCGCTATCTCAATCGTCTGAGTACGCCGGCCTGAAGGCAGGCAGGCGTTACTCGATCAACCCCAGCCGCAACGCCTTGGCCACCGCCTGGTTGCGGTTGACCGCGTTGAGCTTCTGGGTGGACTGGGTGAGATACTGGTTGGCGGTGTGGACCGACAGCTTCAACAGCCTGGCGATCTCTTCGCTGGTGTTGCCGTTGGCGGTCAGCTTCAGGCACTCCAGCTCCCGCTTGGAGATCGATCGCATCCGGCTGGAATCGTTGGGACGAATGCGGGCGACGGCGGCGAACAGCGAGAAACAGCGGGCGTGGATTTCGTAGAGCGTGTCTTCCGGCAGAGCGATCGTCGAGCCCAGGAACACCACCAGCCCGCAATGACCGCGATCGGCATGAACGGGAAAGGCGATGCCGTTGGTGCCCGGCGCCAGCGGCGCCGTGCGCTCCGTCCAGGCGAGGTTCTTGAAGACGGCATCCGAGCCGGCGATGCCGTCATCGGCCCACCAGCGCGGCGCCGTGGAAGTGCCGCTGTGGCGCACCATCTCCTCGCCATTGGCGCCGGCGATGAACTTGGTCGCGACAGCGGTAGCGGGATAGTCGGAATCGAAGCTCGGCACCAGGCGCGCGCGTTCCGGCGAAGGGCTGACGAAGTAGAGGCCGAAGGCTGACGCGTTGATGTCGACGGCGATCCAGCGGCAGCGCCGCACGGCGTCCGGGATGGTGACGGCGTTGTGCGTTTCGGAACCGATGGAGAAGGCGCCGAACGGATTGCGCTGCTCGTTGAAGAGGGCTTCGGCCGCCGCCTTGATGTCAGCGTGTTTCAAATGATGCCGCTCCTGATCGCCGTGGCGATGGCCATCGCGCGGTTCGAGGCCGCGAATTTCTGGATGGCGTGGGTGATGTAGCTGTTGACGGTGTTGGAGGAGACCCCGAGGATCACCGCGACCTCATCGGTGGTCTTGCCTTCCGACACCCAGAACAAGCATTCGCGCTCGCGGTCGGACAGCGGGTCCTGCATGGCGGCGGCGGCGACCAATTGCGGAATGGCGGAGAGCGCATAGCAGCACTTCAACTGCGCCTTCATCAGCGCCGGCTGGTCGATCTTGCCGGCCTCGGCCGCCGAGAACAAGGCAAACAGCCGCTGGCGGCCGACATTGAGCCGCAGCGAATAGACTTCGGCATGGCCAAGCACGTCGAGCAGGCGCGCTTCCTCGCCGGTGAGCAGCCTGCCGGCGTCGGGCGCTTCGGCGGCCACCAACGGCTTCGGGCGGATGCCCGGTGCCACGGTCAGCGGCCCCTGGGCAAGGCCGGCGATCAGCCGCTTGCCGATGAGTTCGATGGCGTCGAAGATCCAGTTGGAGGAGACGATGCGGGCGTCGTTGCGGTCCTGGTCGTGGACAATGGCGACGAGCATGTAGCTGTCGGCGCCGATCTCGGCGGCAAGCTGCATGAAGAACGAGGTGAGATCGCCGCGGGACGCGAGGCGCGAACCTGATGTGTCGGATTGCAGAAGCGCGGCGGAGCTGCTCATTGGATGCTTTGGTTGTATGTCATGGCCGGAATCTTTTCTTGAGCCCGGAGCCGGGGTCACCAGCGGCCGAACTTGAAGACGCATCACGTTTACGAAGCACTCACACGGCGCGGTGTCGCGCAGATCACCGAATCCATCAGGGAACGCGAAGCCGTCCGCGTCTGGTGCCGGTCAGAGGCCGGTACTTGAGACTTTGGGTGGTCGCCGCGCCCCCCAAGGACCGGCTGATTCGGGTCTAATCTACCCGCAGATGAATCCGACATCAAACGCGATTTGACAAAATCGATTTTTCTGGACTCAGGCGACTCGGGGGCGCCTTCCGTGGTTTTTTCCTGCCTCGAGCGACCTGAAACGCCGACACGAAAAAGCCAGAGGGTGTTGCGACACTGCCGTATCGAGGAACGATCGATTCCGATAGGTTCTCGGCGACCGGCAGGGGTGGGCATCCCTTCGGTCTTAAAAGGCGGATTTGGCGGCGCTTGCTTCGCAGCCATCAGCATTCGGGGGTAATGATGAAGCGGGTTTTCCTGGCGTTCACGGTGGTGCTTGCCGTTCTTGCCGGTGTGGTAGCTGGCAAGGCGGAGCCGATCGTCACCTATGCGCTCGACAACGGGCTGCAGGTGGTGCTGGTGCCGGACCATCGTGCGCCGAAGGTGGTGATGAACCTGCGCTATCGCGTCGGGTCGATGAATGAGCCCGCGGGACGCTCAGGCTTCGCGCATCTGTTCGAACATCTGATGTTTTCCGGCACGCCGGCCTGGCCGAACGTGTTCGGTGCACACGCCGCGCTCGGCAACGAGATCAATGCATGGACCACCGAAGACGGCACGGTCTATTACGTCGACGGGCTGTCGTCGTCGCTGCCGATGATCCTGTCGCTGGAAGCCGACCGCATGGCCAATCTCGGCCGGTCGGTAACGCAGGCCAAGCTCGATTTGCAGCGTTCGGTGGTCAAGAACGAAATGCGCCAGAACGTGCTTGACAAGGCCGGCGCGTCCGGTTGGGAAGCTTTCTGGTCCGGCCTGTTCCCGAAGCCGCATCCCTATAGCCGCATGGTCATCGGCTCGGTCGCTGACCTCGACGCGGCGACGCTCGACGATGTCAGAGGGTTCTTCAACAGCTACTATCTGCCCAACAATGCGGTGCTGGTGCTGGTCGGCGACCTCAAGGTCGACGACACCAAAGCGCTGATTGCCGATACGTTCGGCCGGGTGGCGCGCGGCTCCGACGTGGCGCGACCCGCCGTGCCGGAACCGGCGCAGGCCCGGCTGAAGCTGGTGCTGGAGGATCGTGTGCCGAGCCCCGTTGTCGTGGTCGGCTTCAGCGGCCCGGTGGCGCAGTCGCCGGACAATGGCGCGCTCAGCATTGGAGCCGAACTGCTCGGCAATGGCGAGTATGGATTTCTGCGCAACCGGCTGGTTTCGCAATTGGGCATTGCCACCTATGCCAGCGCGAACTGGACCGGCGGCCTGCTCGGCGGTCGCTTCACCTTCGAGGCGGGTGCGGCCGAAGGCGTAGCGCCGGAGGCGCTGGAAAGCGCGATGAAATCGGCGTTCGCCGATTTCCTCAAGACGCCGCTCGATCCGGCCGATGTCGAGCGCGCGCGCACCGGCCTGTTGCAGGCCGCGCGGCTCGGCAATGAAGGGCTGAAGGACCGCGCCGGCACTGTCTCCTACAATGCCGACGTGCTTGGCGATGCGCAAAGCGCGCTGGTCGACGATCCGCGCGTCAAGAACGCCAGCGCGGCGGACGTCGAAGCGACGATGAAGCGGCTGTTGAAATCGGAAGACGCCAGCGTGCTGGTGCTGAAGCCCGGCCCGCGCGGCAGCTATCCCGATGCGCTGATCGGTTCGTCCGGTACGCCGCTGCCGTTCACCGCGCCGGAGCGAGCAGCTATCGACATTCCGAAGCATGCGGCCGGGCAAGCGCCTTCGGCGACATTGCCGGCAAAAGAAACGGCGACGCTGTCCAATGGCATCAAGCTCGTCCACTACACCATGCCGGAAGCGCCGATGGTCTATGTGGCGGCCAGTGCCGCAGGCGGCTGGAACAGCGTGCCGGAAGGCAAGGAAGGGCTTCTGGAACTTGCTGCAAGCATGGCAACGCGCGGCGCGGGGACACGCGGCTCGGCCGACTTCGCCAAGGCGGCGAGCGACATCGGCGCCGGTGTCGGCTACCAGGCCGGCGCACTGACCACGACGATGACGCTTGGCGTGCCACCGGAAAAACTGGGCCAGGGTCTTGGCCTGCTTGCCGACGTGGTGCTGAAGCCGCGTTTCGACAAGACCGAATGGACGGTGCTGATGGCGCAGACGACCGACTGGCTGAACGGCCGCGAGGCGGACCTGCCGGGCGTTGCCGGCCGCGCGGCAAAGGCAGCCCTTATCCCGCAGGTGCCGGGCAAGGCGGCGGTCGACTGGTCGGCGACGGCGCTGGCCTCGATCTCGCTCGACGAAGCGCGGGATGCCTTCAAGACGGAGTTCACGCCGAAGGCCGTGACCTTCTACAGCGTCGGCCCGATGCCGGTCGCGACTGTTGCAGCCGGCCTCGAGAAAGCATTCGGCGCGTGGACAAGCGACGCCGCCGGCTATGCCGTCGAGCAAGCGCCGGCGGCGCATTTCGGTGGCGGCCAAAAGGTGCTGCTGGTGCCAGAACCCGGCGCCAGCCAGTCGGCGCTGTTCGTCGCGCGGCCGGCGCCCGGCACCGACGAAAGCGAGCGCGCCGAATCGACCGCGGTCTCCAATCTGCTCGGCGCCGATTTCTCCAGCCGGCTGAATTCGGTGATCCGCGAGGAAAAGGGCTATTCCTATGGCGTGTCGAGCTATCTCATGAGCCCGATGAAGGCCGGCTCGGGACTGGTCGTGGCAACAACCGTCGAGCGCGCCAACACCGGACCGGCGATCACCGAAATTCTCAAAGGGTTTGCCGGCCTGACCACCTTGCCGGTGGCGCAAGACGAGGTCGACCGCACGGTGACCGTCTATCGCCGGGCGCTCGCCGGATCGGCCGAGACCTCGGCCGGCCTGTTCTCCTCGCTGATTGGCGCGGTTGGCAGCGGTTCGACGCTTGAGGACCAGCAAGGCCGGATGACGGCGCGCACAAAGCTGACCCTCGATGCTGTGCAGAAACAGGCGCTGGCGCTATCGTCGCTCGATCCGTCACTGCTAGTGGTTGCGGGCGATCCTGACGTGGTGATGCCGCAGCTCGCCGCGATCGGCCTTAGAGATGTGCAGGTCGTCAACCGGGACGAGACGGAGGAGCAGACCGCGATGCGGGCGCTTGACCTTCTCGGCAACAAGAGGCAAGCGCCTCTGTCCGCATCGCCATGGCGGGTGGGTGATGGTGGCACGACGCGGGCGGTGCACGCCTGCGCCGGTGACAGGGATTGCGGCGCGCAGATTCACGCAGACTGATCAGTTCGACGCGCGGCCGCCGGCCGCGTTGAAATCTTGGGCAACTCTGTTTCGGGGGAAACGATGAGCGATTCATTTCGGGAAGTAACGTCCGTCTCGTGGTTCGGGCGGATCAAGCGCGCGGTCGGCGGGGTCATCTTCGGTCTCATCCTGATCGTGCTGATGGTGATCGGGCTGTTCTGGAACGAGGGCTGCGCCGTGCAGACGGCACGCTCGCTGGCCGAGGGGTCCGGAGCGGTCGTTTCGGTCGGCGCCGACAGCGTCGATGCAGCCAATGACGGCAAGCTGGTCCATGTGAGCGGCCCGGTGACGGCCGATAGCGGCCTGGCGGATCCGGATTTCGGCATTGCCGCGCAGGGGTTGCGGCTGTCGCGCAGCGTCGAGATGTATCAATGGAAGGAAGAGTCCAAGTCGGAGACGACGAAAAAGCTCGGCGGCGGCGAAGAGACGGTGACGACCTACAGCTATTCCAGAGTGTGGGACGACAGCCAGATCGACTCGTCCGATTTCAAGAAGCCGGACGGCCATCAGAATCCGTCAATGGCAATCCACAGCCGCACATTCCAGATCCCACAGGGCAAGCTTGTCGCCTTCGATCTGGATACGCCGGTGCTGGACCGCATCGAGGGAGACAAGGACTATTCGCTATCGGCCGATCAGTCGGCGGCGATAAAGGCCGCTTATACCGGGACGAAGCCGCTCAGCATCGTCGATGGCAAGATCTATCTCGGCGACGACAACACGACGCCTGCTTTGGGCGACTACCGCATCGGCTACGAACTGGCGCCGCTGGGCGTGGTCAGCATCGTCGCGCGCCAGGCCGGCAACCGGGTCGAACCCTACCAGACGCAAGCGGGCGATGCGCTGCTGATGGTCGATACCGGCAACGTGCCGGCCGAAAAGATGTTCGCCGACGCGGTCAGCGCCAACACGCTGATCACCTGGCTGTTGCGCGGCGCCGGCCTGTTTTTGCTGACCATCGGCTTTGCACTGTTCCTCAGCCCCATCGGTGTGATCCTCGATGTGATACCGTTCCTCGGCAGCATCGCGCGGATGGGCACTGGCATCATCGCCTTCGTCCTGGCGATCCTGGTTGGCACGACGACAATCGCGATTGCCTGGTTCTGGTACCGGCCAGTGCTGGCGGTCGCCATCCTGGCGGCAGGGGTGATCGCGGCGGTGGCGGTCTACTATATCGGCCGTTCACGCAAGGCAGCAGCACCGATGACCACACCAAGCACCGGCGCACCGGCCTAGGTCGCGGACCGATAGATTGGAAATGACCGAGATTGGCGGAGGTTTCTATCGGGTATGAACGATCAGGTCACACGAGCGTTGGCGCATCTGCGCGGAGGCCGCGAGCAAGGCGTAGGGGACGAATTCTATCCAGTCACGCTGAACTTTCATCCGGATATCGCAGTTGACGGCAATTTGGTTATCGATCTCCTCGCCCGGCACAGAACCTATCGTTCTCAATTCGAGACAGGCACAAGCAGTGGAGGTCGTTCAGCTCATCCGGGCGGTGATCGATGGAATTGGGAGAGCCGGATATTCGGGGGCGCGTATGACGTGGGTCACCCATCGCTCCGACCGAAATATGGAGCTCTGAACTATCGCCTTGATCCTGTTGGCGGATCACGTCGCTTTGGATCATGTCACCTTCGCCTGGCGCCGCACGTCCGTTCCCGCACTTCATTTTGCTACCCCGACAGCCATTTGGAGCCGTGCCATTTCGCAGTTGACGATGTCCGTCCGCTTGTCACACTTGCCTCGGAAAATGAACTCGCTCTCGACCCTTGGCTCGACAACTATATCGAAGCGCATATTCATGGCCCGCTGAGCACGGTGGACGATGTCGACGCTGTCGTTCTCGACCCGTCGTTTCGTGACACTTCCATAGAGAAAGCCGCTGGTTCACTCGGTTGCCGGGTGGAATGGCACGACGGTTTCCGGTTGCCGGAGGAGCGGATTGCCGATTACGAAATATACCGGGGTGCGGCCGCGGCGAGCGCGATCAGTAGGATTGCTGAGGACAAGGTGGTAACGCCCGCCATCCTCGGACATGCTCGCGATCGGCTGCTCGACTATCAGACGGCGAAATGGGTCTGGCACTGCATCGCCCGGTTTGGTCACGAGTAAGGAATCGGCAGCATTCGGAAACATCAAACAAGGCCCGAGCGTCTTAGAAGAGGTCGTTTGCCGACTGGCGGCTTCTATCTCCCGCCGGATCCTGATTCGGGCTAAACACGAGCCATTGTGGTATGGCCTAACGGACTTCGAATGCCGACACCGCCAACAAGCCGCGAGGCGTGCCGCGTGTCGAACGAGAGGGCGCGCCTGCAAACCGCCCCATATGTTTCCTACCGATCCTCGAATCCGGTCAGTACCCCGACGGCGTTGATGCCGATCTCCTCGACGGCATAGCCGCCTTCCATGACGAACAGCGTCGGCAGGCCGAGCCTGGCGATGCGATGGCCGATCTTCGGATAGTCCGGGCTTTTCAGCTTGAACTGGCTGATCGGATCCTTCTCGAATGTGTCGACGCCGAGCGAGACGATAACGATATCGGGCGCGTAGGCGGCGAGCCTGGCGCAGGCGTCTTCCAGTGAGGCGCTCCAGGCGTCCCAGTCGGTGCCGAAGGGCATGGGATAGTTGATGTTGAAGCCTTCGCCTTCGCCTTCGCCGCGCTCATCGGCATGGCCGAGGAAGAATGGGTACTCGACCATCGGATCGCCATGCAAATTGAGAACCTGCACGTCGGCGCGGTCATAGAAGATCTCCTGCGTGCCGTTGCCATGGTGGTAGTCGACGTCGAGGATCGAGACACGGCTAGCGCCCTGGTCGAGGAACCATTGGGCGGCAACGGCGGCGTTGTTGATGAAGCAATAGCCGCCCATGAAGCCAGCGCCGGCGTGATGGCCGGGCGGGCGGCAGAGCGCGAAGGCGGACCGCTCGCCGCCCTTGACCAAAACGGCTGCCGTCAGCGCCACGTCATAGGACGATTTGATCGCAGTCCAGGTGCCCTCGACGAAGGTGGCGCCGGCGTCGAACGAGTAATAACCGAGCAAGGCATCGACGCGCTGCGGCGGCACGTCGCCGCGCAGGCCGCGCGTCGGCCAGGTGAAGGGCATCGCCGTGCCCTTGTGGCCCTCAGCCGTCCAGCGCGGCCAGACCGTCGGCAGGAAGTCGATGTAGTCGGTCTTGTGAATGCGCTTGGCCGCAGCGAGATCATGCTCGACGGGTCCGATGATCGGCCCGAGCTTCTCGCTCTCGACCCGCGCCTTGATAAACTCGGCCCGCGACGGCTTTTCGAAACCCGGCACGATGGCTGATGTAACCAGCTCCATCTGGCCTGAATGGCCGGCATGGAACGGCGAATAGACAGTCTTCATGAAATTCCTCTCGAAGTGTGAAATCAGTCAAGATTGAGATAGGGGGTTACCAGAGCCAGCCACATTCTTTCCACATCGTCCTCGATGAGGTCGTATGTCTTGCGATCCCGTTTCAAACCTACGAGCCGGCAAGCGTGCCCGACATCCATCATCAGCACGCCGAGCCGGCTGGCGATCTTGTCTTCAAGCGCCGGGTTCACATGCTGCAGCCATGCGGCGTACAGCGCGATGATCTGCTCGTCATATTCGTCCTGGATGGGTCTCAGATCGGCATTGCCGGAGATGGCTTCGATCACCGGCATCAGGGTGGCGTTTTCGAGATAAATCCTGGAGGTATCGATGAATAGCTTGCGCACTTCCTGTCGGAACTCGTCGCGGTTGGTGGGCGGGGGGACCTCGATGCGCCTGGCGATCACCTCGGGAAAGGAGGACAGCCAGCGCCGGGCGAGGTCGAGAAGAATGGCTTCCTTGTTGGGGAAGTACTGGTAGAGCGACCCGACCGACAGGCCAGCGCGCCGCGCAATGGCGAGCGTCGTCGGAGTCTTGGTTCCTTGCTCCCGCGTCAGGGTCAGCGCCGCGTCGAGAATCCGGTCGACCACCTTGCTCGACCGCTCCTGCCGCGGCTGCTTGCGCGGTTCGAGCGCCATCCTGGTTTCGCGGCTGAGACTGCGCTTCACGGCTGATGTCCTCGTCGCCCGCTGGGTCTCAACACTGGCGCTGGGTGTTGTCCAAAATACATTCGAAATTCGGCACGTTGACAAACGCGAATAATTAGTCGCATTCTTTTATCCACGCTGTTTTCGGAGATCACAAGGGGAATTTCAAAACAGCGCACTGGCATCAGTTTTCGCCCGATAGCGCCGCGCCAGCGGAGTGAAGGTTGTCGGACAAGAGGGTTGCCGGTCTCAGTCAGTCGTCAAAAGCGCGGAGTCGCGATGTCTGTCACGGGTGCGGGTGCTGATCTGATCGTCATCAATGGTCGCGTACAGACCATGGACGATGACAATCCCGCCGCCGAGGCCATTGCCGTCAAGGACGGCGCCATCATCGCCATCGGCAGCCGCGCTGCAATCGAAGAACTCAAGGGACCAGCCACAAAGACCATCGACGCCATGGGCGGCTCGGTGATCCCAGGCTTCATCGAAGCCCACATGCATCTGTTTTCGGGTGGGGCCGAGCTCGCGCATCTTCAGCTTGGCGGCATCCACGGCTTCGAGGCGCTGCAGAAGGCGATCCGCGACTATGCGTCGACGCGGCCCGAGGCGAAGATGCTGGTCGGGCAGGGCGTCGATTATACCGTGCTCGGCGCCGAGCGAGTGACGCGCCATCATCTCGACGCCATTCTGCCGGACCGCCCTTTCTGCATGGCAGCGCCCGACCATCACACGATGTGGGCCAACACCAAAGCGCTGGAGATGGCCGGCATTCTGCAGGGGCGTACGCTCGGTCCGGGCAATGAGATCGTCATGGGCGAGGATGGCCTGGCCGCTGGTGAATTGCGCGAGGGGGAGGCGTTCGGTCCGGTGCTCGACCTGGCCGGCGAGAGCCGGGTGCGGCTGGGGCTGTCGACCGGCGGTGAGCCCGATCCGATGCCGTCGGCCGTCGAGCGCGCCGCCGACCGCGACATCATGCGGCGCGGGCTTGCCTGGTGCGCGCGCCAAGGCATCACCTCGATCCAGAACATGGACGGCAATCTCTACCAGCTCGAATTGCTTTCCGAGATCGAGGCCGAGGAAGGCTTGCCCTGCCGCGTCAAAATCCCGTTCCACTACAAGAATTTCATGACGCTCGACATGCTCGACAAGGCCTCCGTGATGGCTGAGCGCTACGACAGCGAGTGGCTGTCATCGGGCATGGTCAAAGTGTTTTATGACGGGGTGCTCGACTCCTGGACCGCGGTGATGGTCGAGCCCTATGCGGACCGTCCCGACTGGGTCGGCGAGCCGCTGTTCACGCCGCAGCAATTCATCGATCTCGCCGTGGCCGTCGACAAACGCGGGCTGCAGATCGCCGTGCACTCGATCGGCGATGGCGCGGTGCGCGCGGTGCTCGACGGTTACCAGGCGGCGCAGAAGGCCAACGGCAAACGCGACAGCCGGCACCGGGTCGAGCATATCGAGGTCACCACCGCCGCCGATGTGCCGCGTTTCGCCGAACTCGGCGTCATCGCCTCGATGCAGCCGCCGCATCCGCCCGGCGCCATGGATTTTCCGCTGGAGCCGACCGTATCGCGCATCGGGCCGGCCCGCTGGCCGCTGAGCTATGCCTGGCGCACGCTGAAGGATGCGGGCGCGCATGTCGTGTTCGCGTCGGACTGGCCGGTGGCGGTGATCGACCCGATCCTGGGCATCCAGGCGGCAATGCTGCGCAAACCGTGGGCAGAAACCGATCCGGACCAGAGCTTCTCGCTGCAGGAGGCGCTTGCCGCCTATACGGTCGAGGGCGCCTATGCTGAATTCGCCGAACACCGCAAAGGCGGGCTGAAGCCGGGCTATATGGCGGATCTGGTCGTTCTTTCGGCCGATATCGAGAAGACGGCGCCGGCGGACCTGCACAAGGTACGGCCGGTGACGACGGTCTGTGGAGGCAAGGTTACCTACCAGGCCTGAGAATGGCATGCGGCTTGCGAAGCTTGCAGCTTGCAGGGCGAATTGACTGACTGAACTGTGGTTCAAGGCCGGACTTGCCAACCTACCGGCCGTGTGGTCACATCGAACAGGGGAAAAACCCCGCCGAAAAGAGCGGGGTCAACAGTGAGGCGTATCGTGCCGGACAAACCGGATCGGAATGCAATTGAAGTCGTAAACGTCAGCAAAATTTTCGGATCAGGAGAAGGGCAGGTCGCTGCCCTCGACACGGTCTCGGTATCCATCCGCGAGAACGAGTTCTTCACTCTGCTGGGACCATCCGGCTGCGGCAAGACCACGTTGCTGAGGCTGATTGCCGGCTTCGACTTTCCAACCGCCGGCGAAATCCTGCTTTACGGCCAGGACATTGCGCCACTGCCGCCGTTCAAGCGGCCGGTCAACACCGTCTTCCAGTCCTACGCGCTGTTCCCGCACATGACCGTCGCCGACAATATCGGCTTTGGCCTCGAAATGCTGGGCAAGCCGAAGGCCGAGATCACGGCACGCGTCGGCGAGATGCTCAAGCTGGTGAAGATGGAGGCGCTGGCGGGTCGCCGCACCAGCCAGATCTCCGGCGGCCAGCAGCAGCGCGTGGCACTCGCCCGGGCGCTGGCGCCACAGCCCAAGGTGCTGTTGCTCGACGAGCCGCTCTCGGCGCTCGACTACAAGCTGCGCAAGGAAATGCAGATCGAGTTGAAGCGGCTGCAGCACGAGACCGGCATCACCTTCATCTTCGTCACCCATGACCAGGAAGAAGCGCTGACCATGTCGGACCGCATCGCCGTGATGTCGTCTGGCAAGATCCTGCAGGTCGGCTCGCCGCGCGACATCTACGACCGGCCGGCCGAGCGCTTCGTCGCCGATTTCATCGGTGAGTCGAATTTCCTCAAGGCGGACGTGGTCGGCGCGACTGGTGGCCGGGCGACGGTGAAGCTGTCCTCTGGCGTGGAAATCCCGGCCTCGCTGCCGGAAGGTTTCAGCCCCAGCGGTAAGGTCACGATCGTCGTGCGTCCCGAGCATGCGCAACTGGGGGCAGCCAGCCCGAGCGCTTCGCTGTCCGGCACTGTCGAGAACATCGTCTATCTCGGCACCGACACGCACTTTCACTTGCGCCTTGCCGGTGGCGAACCGTTCATCGTGCGGCGTCAGAACAGCCGCGGCGCCGGCGACGGCATCGTGCAGGGCGGCCACGTCGGCATCGCGATCGGCAACGACGCCGCGCAAGTACTGAAGGACTGATCATGGCGACCGCGGAAGAAGTCGCCAAGGCAGTGGAGCGGCGCGATGTGCGCGACCGCTGGCTGCTGTCAGCGCCGGCATTGCTGGTGATTTTTCTCGCCGCGACCGGCCCCTTGCTGATCGTGCTGGTCTACTCGTTCCTGACACCCGGCTCCTATGGCGATGTGAAGTGGCAGTTTTCGCCCGATGCATGGCTGTCGGTGTTCATGGAACGCGACATTTTCGACGACACGCTTTCGCTTGCGGCGGCGCATGTCACCATTTTCTGGCGTTCGATCAAGCTGGCGGTGGTGACGACCATCGCCACTTTGGCGCTCGGGTTTCCCACCGCCTATTTCATGGCGACGCGCAGTGAGAAGACCAGGGATCTCTGGCTGTTCCTGATCACCATTCCGTTCTGGACCAACCTTCTGATCCGCACCTTCGCCGTGCTGCAGATCATCCGCAACGAAGGCATCATCAACACCATCCTGCTCAAGCTCGGCATCGTCTCGGCCCCGGTGCAGATCCTCTACACCGACACCGCGATCCTGATCGGCATGGCCTATGTCTACCTGCCGCTGATGGTGCTGCCGATCTATGCCAGCATGGAGAAGCTCGATTTCCGGCTGGTCGAGGCGGGCTACGATCTCTACGCGACACGCTTCAAGGTGCTGCGCAAGATCATCTTCCCGCTGGTCAAACCCGGCGTCATCGCCGGTTCCATCCTGGTCTTCATTCCGGCGCTCGGCGCTTATGTGACGCCCAGCGTGCTTGGCGGCGGCAAGAACATGATGCTGTCCAACCTGATCGAATTGCAGTTCGGCCAAGGCCGCAACTGGCCGCTTGGCTCGGCATTGTCGATCACGGTGATGATCATCGTCATGGTGGCGCTGCTTGCCTATGTGCGCAATGCCGGCAAGTCGGGGGTGCGGCATGGCTAAGAACTTTTCCATCAAGCACCAGACCGGCTTCACGGCGATCGCCGCGACCTGTTTCATCGTGCTCTATCTGCCGATCATCGTGCTGGTCGCCTACGCCTTCAATGCGTCGAACTCGACATCCGAATGGGGCGGGTTCTCGATGAGGTGGTTCCTGTCGGCCTACCAGAATTCGCAAGTGATCGACGCCACCTTGCGCTCATTCCAGATCGGCGCCGTCGCAGCAGTGCTGTCGACGATCTTTGCCACCATGGCGGCACTGGCCACCACGCGCACGGCGCCTTATCCCGGCCTGACCTTCAAATATGCGGCGATCAACCAGCCGCTGATGGTGCCCGAGATCGTCACCGGCGTGGCGTTGCTGATCTTCTTCTCGCGCATCAAGATCTTCACCGGCTATTCCGGCCTCGGCTATCTGATCGCCGCGCACACGGCGTTCTGCATTCCCTTCGCCTATCTGCCGATCCGGGCGCGGCTTGAGAACATGGACCTGACGCTTGAGCGCGCCGCGGCCGATCTCTACGCCACGCCATGGAAGACCTTCCGCCGCATCACGCTGCCGCTTTTGTGGCCCGGCATCCTGGCCGGGCTGATGCTGGCCTTCGTTATCTCGCTCGACGACGTCGTCATCACCGAGTTCGTCAAGTCGGGCGGCCAGGACACGCTGCCCACCTACATGCTCGGGCAGATCCGCCGCGGCATCACACCCGAGATCAACGCGATATCGACCGCCTTCCTGCTGCTTTCGGTCGCGATCGTCACGTTGTTTTTCTTTGTCAGCAGGAAACAAGACTGAACCTACAATGGGAGTTAAAACCATGAACTGGAAAACAACGACAGCCGCCATGGGGTTGGCGCTGCTCGCAACGACGGGCCTCGCCCGCGCTGATGGCGAGCTGAACATCTACAATTGGGGCAACTACACCAGCCCCGACGTGATCAAGAAGTTCGAAGCCAAATACAACGTCAAGGTCACCATCACCGATTACGATTCCAACGACACCGCTTTGGCCAAGGTTCGCCAGGGCGGCACCGGTTTCGACATCGCCGTGCCGTCGCAGACCTACGTGCCGATCTGGATCAAGGAAGGCCTCGTCCAGGAGACCGATCCGGGCAAGATGGAGAACTTCAAGAACGTCGCGCCCGAATGGGCCAATCCCGACTTCGATCCCGGCCGCAAATATTCGGTGCCGTGGGCGCTGGGCACCGTCGGTGTCGTTGTCAACACCGACGTCTACAAGGGGCCGGCTGACTCGTGGGGCATCATCTTCAACACGCCGGACGAGCTCAAGGGCAAGACCAATGTCGTTCCCGAGATGAATGACGTCATTTTCGCGGCGATCAAATATGTCGGCGGCCAGCAATGCACCGACGACAAGGCGGTGCTGAAGAAGGTGCGCGATACGCTTGTCGCGGCCAAGCCGAACTGGATCGCAATGGAATACAACACCATCGAAAAGATGGGCGCCGGCGACTTCAAGGCAACCAGTGACTGGAACGGCTCGGCGCTGCGCCAGCGGCTGGCCAACCCGGCCATCCACTACAATTATCCGAAGGAAGGCTATGGCCTGTGGAGCGACAACGTCGTCGTTCTCAAGGAAGCCAAGAACGTCGAGAACGCAAAACTGTTCCAGAACTTCATCATGGATCCGGAAAACGCGGCCGGCCTCTCGGCTTTCCACCGCTACGCCAACGCTATCACCGGCTCGGACAAGTACATGCCGGCCGATATGAAGGACGCGCCGGAAGTCGTCATTCCGGAGGCCGCGAAGGCACAGGGCGAATTCCAGAAGATGTGCGCGCCGGAGATCCAGGACATCTACACCAAGATCTGGACCGAACTGCAGAAGTAACGGCAGTCTGACAGGCCCGGCGGCAGAGGCCGTCGGGCTTTTTCTTTGGAATGGCTTTCATGGACTCCTATCGCAACAGCGATCCGCGGCCACTGATCATGCAGGGCTCGCCGCCGCAATTGGTGCCGCCGAGGTTGGATTGGGACCGGCCGCCCTGGAACCGCTGGGCCTTCCAGCACATCCGCGAATTCCTTCCGACCATCGAGGTCTGGCGCGGCAATGGCCATCGCCACCGTTTCGAGCGCGCAGAGAGAGATCTCGACGCGCTGTCGGTGGAGGACAGCGAGGGCCGCCCGACAACGCTTGCCGGTCTGCTCGACGAAACCTATGCGGACGGCTTTCTCGTCCTGAAGAACGGCAAGGTCGCCTATGAGCGCTATTTCAACGGCATGGACGAGCGCACGCTGCACCTGTCGCAGTCGATGGCGAAGTCGATAACCGGCACAGTGTTCGGCATACTGGTAGGGCGTGGGCTGATCGATCCGGCCAAACCGGTGACCGCCTATCTGCCGGAGCTCGCCGAGACCGGCTGGGCCGGCGCCGGCGTGCAGCATGTGCTCGACATGACCACCGGTGTGTGCTTTTCCGAGGAATATACCGATCGCTATTCGGATATCGGCCAGGTCGATGTCGCCACCGGCTGGAAGCCGGTGCCGCCGGACAGCGATCCGGATTTCCAGTGGCCGTCGCATCTGTTCGAACTGATCCTGCGGCTGAAGGACAAGGTGCGGCCGCATGGCGCAGCGTTCGAGTACCGCTCGATCGAGACCGATGTGCTCGCCTTCATCATGGAACGGGCGACCGGCAAACGGCTGGCTCAGCTGGTGTCCGAGGAGCTGTGGCAGAAGCTCGGTGCCGACGAAAGCGCCTGCTTTACGGTCGACAGCGCCGGCTATGCGCTGGCCGATGGCGGCTTCAACGCGACGCTGCGCGACTACGCCCGCTTCGGCCAGCTGATCCTCGACAATGGCCGCGGCATCGTGCCGGCCGGGTGGATCGAGGCGACGCGCAATGGCAGGCATGGGCCGGATTTCAATCCGAGCCTGCCGGAAGGCAGCTACCGCAACCAGTTCTGGATAGAGGATCCGCGCTCGCGCGCGCTGATGTGCCGGGGCGTGTTCGGGCAGATGATCCATATCGACTGGGACACCAGCATGGTCGTGGTCAAGCTTTCGACCTATCCGGATTTCAGCAATGTTGCCTACTCCGTGGCGACGCTGAAGGCGGTGCACGCCATAGCCGAGGCGCTGGGCTGATCCCAAACAAACCATCCCTTGAGGAAACGTCCATGACCGGCAAGACCGCGTTCGAGACCCGCTACGGCTTTCGCCGCAACGAGGTGCTGCTTTCCAACTGGCGCGAAAATCCGTTCAACCGGTGGTCATTCCAGAACCTCGGCGAGATGGTGCCGATCGCCCCCATGGCGGCGACACCGGGAAGCGTCGAGGCACCGGCGCGGGATCTCGGCGAGCTGCTCGGTGAAAAGGTTTCGATTGCCGGCGCGCCGGAGACGGTGACCGAATTCCTGGCGCGTTCGAGCAGCGACGCGCTGACGGTGATGAAGGGCGGCAAGATCATCGGCGACTGGTTCGCGTCCAATATGGATTTCGGCGCCCGCCACATCGTCTTTTCAATCAGCAAGTCGATCACCGCCATCATCGCCGGCATACTGGAAGGCGAGGGCGTGTTCGATCCGCAAGCGCCGGTGACCCAGTATATCAAGGAAGCTGCCGGCTCGGCCTATGCCGATGCGAGCTGCCGGCATGTGCTCGACATGAGCGTCAGCCTCGATTTCGAGGAGGCCTATCTCGATCCCGAAAGCGCCTTTGCCCGTTATCGCCGGGCGACGCTGTGGAATCCGGGCGGCGGCACGGAAAGCCTGCGCGAATTCATCCTGACCTTGCAGCGGCTGGCCGAACCGCATGGCGAAACCTTCCGCTATCGCTCGCCCAATTCCGATCTCCTCGGCATCCTGCTCGAGCGCGCTTCGGGACAGCGTTTCCCCGACCTGATGCGCGAGAAACTGTGGCTGCCGCTCGGCGCCGTCAGCGAGGCCTCGATCGGCGTCGACATGGAAGGCACAGCACGCACCGCCGGCGGTATTTCGGTGACGCCGCGCGATCTCGCGCGGATCGGCGAGATGATGCGGCAGGGCGGAACGGCCAATGGCCGGCGCATCGTGCCGGAGGACTGGGTGCGCGACACAACTGTCACCGGCGGCAGTGCCAAGGCCTGGAAGCGCGGCACAATGGTGCCGTTGTTCCCGAAGGGACGTTACCGCAACAAATGGTACCAGACGGGTCACGAAAACGGCGCCTTCTGCGGCATCGGCATCCATGGCCAATGGCTCTACGTCAATCCGAAGGCGGAAGTGGTGATTGCAAAAATGGGGTCGCAGCCGGTGCCCGAGGACCAGGCACTCGAACGCGAGATCGTTGCCTTCTTTGAAGCGCTGAGCCGTATGGTCTGACCCGACGAAAGCATGGCGCTTTCCTGTGGACCTCGTTGACGCTTGAGAACGCTGCGGTTGGCGCGGCTGATATCAGCGCCTATGGTCGTCGCTCTTTTCGACAAGAGTGGTTGACGCAATTCCCGACCGAAAACCGTTTCACACTTTTCCTGGAATTGCCTGGAGCAGGAACGACATGGCATCAGACATCAAGCGCATCGCAGCCATCATCGCTGCCGAGATCGGCGCGCGGCCCGAACAGGCGGCTGCGGCGATCGGCCTGCTCGATGAGGGCGCGACCGTGCCGTTCGTGGCGCGTTACCGCAAGGAGGTCACCGGCGGGCTCGACGACACGCAATTGCGCGATCTTGCCGAGCGGCTGGCCTATCTGCGCGAGCTCGATGCGCGTCGCGACACCATCCTCGGTTCCATCCGCGACCAGGGCAAGCTGACCGAAGAGCTTGAAGCCAAGATCGTCGCCGCAACCACCAAGGCGGAGCTGGAAGACATCTATCTGCCCTATAAGCCCAAGCGCCGCACCAAGGCCGAGATCGCCCGGGAGCGCGGGCTGGGGCCGCTGGCCGAGGCGATCCTTGCCGACCGTTCGCTGGTGCCTGCCGAGGCGGCGCTTGCCTATGTCACCGAAGAGGTGGCCGACGCAAAGGCGGCACTCGACGGCGCGCGCGACATCCTGTCGGAACAGTTCGCCGAGAATGCCGATCTGGTCGGCAAGCTGCGCAGCTACATGAAGGAACGCGCCTTCATGCGCGCCCGCGTCGTCGACGGCAAGCAGGAAGCCGGCGCGAAATTCTCCGACTATTTCGACCATGTCGAGCGCTGGGCCAATGTGCCGAGTCATCGCGCGCTGGCGATGTTGCGCGGCCGCAACGAAGAGGTGCTCTCGCTCGACATCGAGGTCGACGCCGACGATCCGTCGCCGGTGAAGCCGGTCGAGCGGATGATCGCCAATGCCTATGCCATCGGAGGCAGCCTGCCGGGCGATCGCTGGCTGATGGAGGTTGCAGGCTGGACCTGGCGCATAAAACTGTCGCTGCACCTGACGCTCGATCTGATGCGCGACCTGCGCGAACGGGCGGAGGAAGAGGCAATCCACGTCTTTGCCCGCAATCTCAAGGACTTGCTGCTGGCAGCACCCGCCGGATCGCGGCCAACCATGGGGCTCGACCCGGGCATCCGCACCGGCGTCAAGGTCGCGGTGGTCGACGGCACCGGCAAGGTGCTGACGACGACGACGGTGTATCCGTTTCCGCCGAGGAACGATGTGCGCGGCACGCAGGCGGAACTGGCCAAGCTCATCCGCCTGCACAAGATCGAGCTGATCTCGATCGGCAACGGCACCGGCAGCCGCGAGACCGAGAAACTGGTCGCCGACATGCTGTCCGACATGCCTTCGGATGGCGGGCCGAAGCCGCTCAAGGTGATTGTCAGCGAAGCCGGCGCTTCGGTCTATTCGGCCTCGGCCACCGCGGCAGCGGAATTCCCGGGCCTCGACGTGTCGCTGCGCGGCGCGGTGTCGATCGCAAGGCGCCTGCAGGATCCACTCGCCGAACTGGTCAAGATCGAACCGAAGTCGATCGGCGTCGGCCAATACCAGCACGATGTCGACCAATACCGGCTGGGCCGCTCGCTGGAAGCGGTGGTCGAGGACGCTGTCAATGCGGTTGGCGTCGATCTCAACACCGCTTCGGCGCCGCTCTTGGCGCGCGTATCCGGCCTTGGCGCATCGCTCGCCGACGCCATCGTCGCGCATCGCGATGCGACCGGGCCGTTTGCCAGCCGCAAGGAGCTGCTCAAAGTGGCGCGGCTCGGACCGCGCGCGTTCGAACAATCCGCCGGCTTCCTGCGCATCGCCAATGGCAGCGAGCCGCTCGATGCCTCGTCGGTGCATCCGGAAGCCTATGGCGTGGCCAAGAAGATCGTCGCCGCTTGCGGCCGCGATGTGCGCGCGCTGATGGGCGACAGCGCCGCGCTCAAGGCACTCGACCCACGCGTCTTCGTCGATGAGCGTTTCGGTCCGCCGACGGTGCGCGACATCATTGCCGAGCTGGAAAAGCCCGGCCGCGATCCGCGTCCCGGTTTCAAGACGGCCACCTTCGCCGACGGCGTCGATGACATCAAGGATCTTAAGCCCGGCATGCTGCTCGAAGGCACCGTCACCAACGTCGCCGCCTTCGGCGCTTTCGTCGATATCGGCGTCCACCAGGACGGGCTGGTGCACGTCTCGCAACTGGCCGACCGTTTCGTCAAGGACGCGCATGAGGTGGTGAAGGCCGGCGACGTCGTGAAGGTGCGCGTCGTCGATGTCGACATCAAGCGCAAGCGCATTGCGCTGTCCATGCGCAAGGACGGCGGCGAGGGCGGTGCACCGAAAGGGCCGCGCGACAATGGCGGCGGCAGGCCGGCGGCACGTTCGCCGGCGCCGCAGCGTCAGCCGGAACGGCCGGCCCAGCAAGGCGCGTTCGGAGCAGCACTGGCCGATGCGCTGAAGCGGAAGTAGCTACCAGGCCAGAACAGCCGGCTCCTTCTCCACCTGGCCCAGCAGCCAGTCGCGAAAGCTGGCGACCGGCGGGTGACCGCGCTTGTCGTGCGGGACGACGAGATAGTAGGCGCTGCGGCTTTGCATCGGCTGTCCCGGTGTCGGCACGAGCTGACCGCGCTGCAGCTCGCCGGCAATGAGAACCTGCGGCAGCAGCGCGACGCCAAGCCCGGCCATGCAGGCCTGGGCGACGGTGGCGAATTGCTCGAACTGCATGCCGGGCCCGCTCGGCGCGCTGAGGCCTTGCGCTTCGAACCATTCGCTCCAGGCGCCGGGACGCGTCGTCATGTGCAGCAGCGGCAGGCGGCTGATATCGGCCGGCGTGGCGATGTCGCGGCTGGCCAGGAACTCGGGGGAAACCACGGGCATGACGGTTTCGCGCATCAGCAGCGTGGAGTCGGCGTCTGGCCAATCGGGCAGGCCGTGGTGGATGGCGGCGTCGAGGCGCTCGCGGGCGAAATCGAAACGGCCGATGCGGGTGACGAAATTGATGGTGATGTCTGGGTTTTCGGCGACGAAATCGGGGATCAGCGGCATCAGCCAGCGCGTGCCGAAGGTTGGCAGTATGGCAAGGTTCAGCATGCCGCTATGCCGATTGCTCATCAATCCAAGTGCGGCATCGCGCAATTGGCCGAGGGCCGAACGCACCGCTTCGGCATAGGTTTCGCCCGCAGGCGACAGCCTGACATTTCGGCTATCGCGTTCGAACAGCTTTCGGCCGAACTGCTCTTCCAGAAGCGCAATCTGCCTGCTGACCGCGCCCTGGGTCAAGTCGAGTTCCTGGGCGGCGGCGGTGAAGGAGCCGAGTCGGCCCACCGCCTCGAAGGCGGCAAGGGCGCTGGTGCTTGGCAAAAGGCGACGTTGGACGTTCATGATCCATTACTATCTCTCATTGATCGGGGATGCAATTTCGTTTGATTTTTTCGAGAGGGAGGCGGATAAGCCCGGGCGATCAAGATTTTTCTTTGCGCATGTCGTTGTCCCAAAACCGCTGAACACTTTTGGGCGACATGCATTTGGGAGAGACCGAGCCATGGCCGCCGACAAGAACGCGTTTGTCTGGGAAGACCCTTTCCTGATCGAGAACGAGCTCTCCGAGGATGAGCGCATGGTGCGGGATGGCGCGGCGGCGTTCGCCGCTGACAAGCTCGCACCGCGCATCGAGGAGGCTTATCTCGAGGAAAAGACCGATGCCGGCATTTTTCGCGAGATGGGCGAGGCGGGTCTGCTCGGCGTCACCATCCCGGAGGAATATGGCGGGCTCGGCGCCAACTACGTCACTTACGGTCTGGTGGCGCGCGAGGTCGAGCGGGTCGATTCGGGCTATCGCTCGATGATGTCGGTGCAATCGTCGCTGGTTATGTATCCGATCCATGCCTATGGCTCGGAGGCGCAGCGCAAGAAGTATCTGCCGAAACTGGCGTCGGGCGAATGGATCGGCTGCTTCGGCCTGACCGAGCCGGATGCCGGCTCCGATCCCGGCGGCATGAAGACGCGGGCCGAGAAGACCGCGAACGGCTACAAGATTTCCGGCTCGAAAATGTGGATTTCCAACGCCCCGATCGCCGATGTGTTCGTCGTCTGGGCGAAGTTGAAGGGCGAGAACGGCAAGGATGAAATCCGCGGCTTCGTGCTGGAAAAGGGCATGAAGGGGCTCTCGGCGCCGAAGATCGGCGGCAAGCTCAGCCTCAGAGCCTCGATCACCGGCGAGGTGGTGATGGAAGGCGTCGAGATTGGCGAAGACGCTTTGCTGCCCAATGCCAGGGGCCTCGGCGGTCCGTTCGGCTGCCTCAACCGCGCCCGCTACGGCATTTCCTGGGGCGCGATGGGCGCGGCCGAGGATTGCTGGCACCGGGCGCGTCAATATGGACTCGACCGCAAGCAGTTCGGGAGGCCGCTCGCCGGCACGCAGCTCTTCCAGAAGAAGCTCGCCGATATGCAGACCGAGATCGCGCTCGGCCTCCAGGGCTCGCTGCGCGTTGGCCGGCTGATGGACGAGGGCAAGATGGCGCCGGAGATGATCTCGATCGTCAAGCGCAACAATTGCGGCAAGGCGCTCGACATCGCCCGCCAGGCCCGCGACATGCATGGCGGCAATGGCATCCAGATCGGCTACCACGTCATGCGCCACGCGCAGAATCTGGAGACGGTCAACACCTATGAAGGCACGCATGACGTGCACGCACTGATCCTTGGACGGGCGCAGACGGGGATACAAGCCTTCTTCTGAGCCGGCTTCCGCTGCTTAAATTAGGTGCACCGCAACATCTGTGCTTGGAGATTGGCCAGCAGATGTGTCAGGGTTCGGCTGCTAAAACACCGAACTTCGAGGCCCCATGGCAATCCTGGCAGCCGTCTACCATCTGACACACTACAAATATGACCGGCCGGTGGTTCTCGGCCCACAGGTCATCAGGCTGCAGCCGGCGCCGCATTCCCGCACCAAGGTGCTGAGCCATTCGCTCAAGGTCGGACCAGCCAACCACTTCGTCAATCTGCAGCAGGATCCCTACGGGAATTTCCTCGCCCGCTTCGTCTTCCCGGAGCCGGTGACGGAATTGAAGATCGAGGTCGACCTCGTCGCCGACATGACGGTCTACAATCCGTTCGATTTCTTCGTCGAGCCGTCGGCCGAGGCATTCCCTTTCGAGTACCCCGAAGAAATCCGCGACGATCTCGCCATCTACAGGACGCCTGAACCGGCCGGGCCGCTGCTGTCGGCCTTCCTGGCAACCATCGACCGCAGTGCGCCCAACACCGTCAATTTCCTCGTCGATCTCAACGCGCAGCTGCAGCGCGAGATCGGCTATATCGTGCGCATGGAGACCGGCGTGTTCTCGCCGGAGGAGACGCTGGCCGCGAAAAAAGGCTCGTGCCGGGATTCGAGCTGGCTGCTGGTGCAAATCCTGAGGAACCTAGGCATCGCCGCGCGCTTCGTCTCCGGCTACCTGATCCAGCTGAAGCCCGATCTGGTGGCGCTCGATGGCCCGGCCGGGACTGCTGTCGACTTCACCGACCTACATGCGTGGTGCGAGGTCTATCTGCCAGGCGCCGGCTGGATCGGCTTCGACCCGACCTCGGGCCTGCTCACTGGCGAAAGCCATGTGCCGCTGGCGGCGACGCCGCATTTCCGCAATGCGGCTCCCATCTCGGGCATGGCGAGCTTTGCCAATGTCGAGTTCGGCTTCGACATGCGGGTCGACCGCATCGCCGAGCATCCGCGCATCACCAAGCCGTTCTCCGACGAGAGCTGGCAGGCGCTGGATGCGCTGGGCAACAAGGTCGACGCCGCGCTGCAGGCCGGCGACGTCAGGTTGACCATGGGTGGCGAACCGACCTTCGTGTCCATCGACGACTTCGAATCGGCGGAATGGAACACCGCCGCCGTCGGCCCGACCAAGCGCGAAAAGGCCGATGCGCTGATCCGAAAGCTGCGCGAGCGTTTCGCACCGGGCGGCTTCCTCCATTACGGCCAAGGCAAATGGTATCCGGGCGAAAGCCTGCCGCGCTGGACCTTCTCCCTCTACTGGCGCACCGACGGCCAGCCGGTGTGGAGCGATCCGTCGCTGATCGCGCGCGAGAAGAGCGACGCGAAGGTCGGACCGCAGCAGGCCGAAAGCCTGCTGACGGCAATCGCCGGCGAACTCGGCATCGATAAAGGCATGGTCAGCGAAGCCTATGAAGACCCGGCCGAATGGCTGCTCAAGGAGGGCAAGCTCCCCGACAATGTCGACCCGTCCAATTCCAAGCTGGAAGACCCGGAAGAGCGCAGCCGCATGACGAAAGTGTTCGAGCGCGGGCTGACCAAGCCGTCGGGCTATGTGCTGCCGGTGCAGCGCTGGAACAGCCAGGCTTCGGCTTCAGAGCCGCGTTGGCGTTCGGAGAAATGGAAGACAAGGCGCGGCCGGCTGTTCCTGGTGCCCGGCGATTCACCGGTTGGCTACCGCTTGCCGCTGGGCACGCTGCCCTATGTGCCGCCGGCGCAGTTCCCCTACATTGTGCCGGTCGATCCGTCACTGCCGCGCGGACCGCTGCCGGCGCGTGAAGCCATACTGCCAGAAACGGCTCCGGCAGAACTGGAAGGCGCCGACGAAATGGCGCGCCGCCAGCAGGCGATTTCGTTCACCGCGACGACCGGCCAGCAGGACCGGGTCGAGCAGGAGATCACCGAGATCGGCGGCGCGGTGCGCACCGCACTTTCGGTCGAGCCACGCGACGGGCGGCTCTGCGTGTTCATGCCGCCGGTCGAGGCGCTGGAAGATTATCTCGAACTGGTGGCAGCCGCCGAGAACGCGGCCAAGGCAATCGGCTTGCCCGTGCATATCGAAGGCTATGGGCCGCCGCACGATCCGCGCCTCAACGTCATCCGCGTGGCGCCCGATCCCGGTGTCATCGAGGTCAACATCCATCCGGCTTCGAATTGGCAAGACTGTGTGGCGACGACGACGGCGATCTACGAAGAGGCGCGGCAGACGCGGCTTGGCGCCGACAAGTTCATGATCGACGGTCGCCACACCGGCACCGGCGGCGGCAACCATGTCGTCGTCGGTGGCGCGACACCGAATGACAGCCCGTTCCTGCGCCGGCCCGATCTGCTGAAGAGCCTGGTGCTGCAATGGCAGCGGCGGCCGTCGCTGTCCTATTTGTTCTCCGGCCTGTTCATCGGCCCGACCAGCCAGGCGCCGCGCTTCGACGAGGCCCGCCACGACTCGCTCTACGAGCTCGAGATTGCGATGGCGCAGGTGCCGCACCCCGACCAGGGCAATGCACCCTTGCCATGGCTGGTCGACCGGCTGTTCCGCAATCTGCTCACCGACGTCACCGGGAATACCCACCGCTCGGAAATCTGCATCGACAAGCTTTTTTCGCCGGATGGCCCGACCGGCCGGCTCGGCCTGGTCGAGTTCCGCGGCTTCGAGATGCCGCCCAATGCGCGCATGTCGCTGGCGCAGCAGCTTCTGGTCCGCGCCATCATCGCCCGCGCGTGGAAGAACCCGCTCGACGGACGCTTCGTGCGCTGGGGGACCTCGCTGCATGACCGCTTCATGCTGCCGCATTATGTCTGGGCGGATTTCCTCGACGTGCTCGACGACCTCAAGCTCAACGGCTTCGAGTTCCGCCCCGAATGGTTCGACGCGCAGCTGGAATTCCGCTTTCCGTTCTGCGGCGAGGTGCAGCATGCCGGCATCAAGCTGGAACTGCGGCAGGCGCTGGAGCCGTGGCACGTGATGGGCGAGCAGGGCGCCATCGGCGGCACCGTGCGGTTCGTCGATTCCTCGGTCGAACGGCTGCAGGTCAGGACCGAAGGCCTAAACCCGGAACGTCATGCCATCGTCTGCAACGGCCGCGTCGTACCGATGAAGGTGACGGACAATCGCGAGGTCGCGGTGGCGGGCGTGCGCTTCAAGGCCTGGCAGCCGGCGTCGGGCCTGCATCCGGCGCTGCCGGTCAACACGCCGCTGGTCTTCGACATCTATGACCGCTGGTCGGGGCGGGCCGTAGGCGGCTGCGTCTACCATGTCGCGCATCCCGGCGGGCGCAGCTACGACACTTTCCCGGTCAACGGCAACGAGGCCGAGGCGCGGCGGCTCGCGCGCTTCGAGCCGCGCGGGCACACGCCGTCGGCCTATGTGCTGCGTAACGAAGAAGCCTCTGAAGACTTCCCGATGACCCTTGACCTCAGGCGGCCACCCAGACTCTGATCAGCGATGGCAAAGGGGAATCAGAAAAAGATACGCGGCAAGCCGCTGAGGCACAGTCTGCTGGAGCACTACCAGCCGATTGACGGTGTCGTTGACGAGATGGTCGATGCGTCGGGTCATCCGCGTCCAGCCTGGGCCGCTTTCATCGAGGCGCTGGAGGAACTGGGCCCGGAAAAGCTCGGCCAGCGCTTCGCCCGCGCCGACCAGTATCTGCGCGACGCCGGCGTCTATTACCGCGTCTACGACAAGGCCGGCGCCAATGAGCGCGAATGGCCGCTGGCGCATATTCCGCTGCTGATCGAAGACAGGGAATGGGCCGAGATCAGCGCCGGCCTCGTGCAGCGGGCCGATCTGTTCGAAGAGATCGTCGCCGACATTTACGGGCCGAACCGGCTTATCGAGAAGGGTATCCTGCCGGCCGGCCTGATTGCGGCGAGCCCTGAATATTTGCGGCCGATCGCCGGCACCCGGCCGGCCAGCGGGCATTTCCTGCATTTTTGCGCCTTCGAGCTCGGCCGCGGGCCGGATGGACGCTGGTGGGTTCTGGGCGACCGTACGCAGGCACCGTCGGGCGCCGGCTTTGCGCTGGAAAACCGCGTCGCCACCACGCGTGCGCTGTCGGACATCTATGGCGAGATGCATGTGCATCGCCTGGCCGGCTTCTTCCGCCGTTTTCGCGAT
Organism: Mesorhizobium sp. PL10; assembly: GCF_053714315.1. NCBI lineage: Bacteria > Pseudomonadati > Pseudomonadota > Alphaproteobacteria > Hyphomicrobiales > Phyllobacteriaceae > Mesorhizobium > Mesorhizobium sp. PL10. The sequence goes on from NZ_JBSKBR010000004.1 coordinate 236,878, forward strand.
GCGCTGATCGGCATGGCCAAGGAGAATGACGGCCGCGTCGCCATACTGACGCCGGGGCCGCTCAACGAGACTTATTACGAGCACGCCTATATCGCCCGCTATCTTGGCATCATGCTGCTTGAGGGCGAGGACCTGACCGTCTCCGGCGGCAAGTTGATGGTGCGCACGGTGTCCGGGCTGATGCCGATCAGCGTGCTGTGGCGACGACTCGATGCCGCCTTCGCCGATCCGCTGGAACTCAGGCCCGACTCGCAGATCGGCACGCCTGGGCTGGTCGAGGCGATCCGCCGCGGTGCCGTTTCGACCGTCAACGCGCTGGGCTCCGGCTTGATGGAGACGCGGGCGCTGCTCGCCTTCCTGCCGGAGATCTCGCGCGCATTGCGCGGCGAAGAGCTTTTGTTGCCGAGCGTCGCCACCTGGTGGTGCGGGCAGGACAGCGAACGCCGGCATGTGATTGCCAATCTCGACCGCATGGTGGTCGGCCCGGCGCTGTCGTCGCGGCTTGCCTTCGAGGACGATGATCAGACCAGGCTCGGTTCGGCGCTGACGCCTGAGGAACGCACTGCGCTGATTGGGCGGATCGAGAGCGACGGCGGCGGTTTCGTTGGCCAGGAAGCGGTGACGCTGTCGACGACGCCGGTCTGTGTCGGCGGCAGGCTGGAGCCTCGGCCGGCCAGCCTGCGCGTCTATCTGGCGCGCACGCCGGAGGGCTGGACCGTGATGCCGGGTGGTTTCGCCCGCGTTGGCCTCTCGCTCGACCCGACGGCCATCGCCATGCAGCGCGGCGGCCAGGCGGCCGACGTCTGGGTGGTCAGCGACAAGCCGGTCGAGCGCGAGACGCTGCTGCCGCAAGAGCATGACAGTTTTGCCCGCACCATGCCGGGCAGCCTGCCCAGCCGTGCGGCCGAAAACCTGACCTGGCTCGGCCGCTACATCGAGCGCTCGGAAGATACGGTGCGCATCCTGCGCGCCTATCATGTGCGGCTGGCCGAAACGTCCGATCCGGACATGCCGCTGCTCGCCGATGTCAGGGACTATCTCGAACCGTTCGGCATCGATCTCGAAGCGGCTATTCCGCCCGGATTGATCGGCACGCTGGACAGCGCCGTCTACAGCGCCGGACAGATTCGCGACCGGTTTTCGCCCGACGGCTGGCTGGCATTGAAGGACCTGTCGAAGACGATCCACCAATTCGCAACGACAGTGGCGCCGGGCGACGATGCGACGCGGGCGATGACGGTCATGCTGCGCAAGCTCGCCGGCTTTTCCGGCCTGCTGCATGAGAACATGTACCGTTTCACCGGCTGGCGTTTCCTCGAGATCGGTCGGCGCATCGAGCGCGGCATCCAGATCGCCCGCACGCTTGCCTGTCTCACCCGAGCCAGTGCGCCGGACGGCTCGCTCGACATGATGCTGGAGATCGGCGACAGCGTCATGACCCACCGCCGGCAGTATCCGGTGCGGGCCGGACGGCGCACGGTGATCGACCTGCTCGCGCTCGACCCGCTCAACCCACGCTCGATCCTATTCCAGCTTGAACGGCTGAAGACGGAAATCGGCCTCTTGCCGTCAGTCGGCCCGGAGGGGCATATGTCGGTGGCGGCCAAGGAAATCCTGCAGCTCAACACGGCAATTGCCGTCATGGAGCCATCGGAGATGTCGGCGGAGGTGCTGGACGATCTCGCCACCGAGATCGGCAACCTCTACAACAGCCTCGCCAAAGCGTATTTCGGCTAAGCAGGCTCCGCAAAAGTGTCGCGCGGTTTTGCGAGAAGAGCCTGCGCCAAACAAGAAAAGTAGGCATGCTGTACGACATCAGGCTTCATCTCAGCTACGACTATGACGCCGCGGCCGGCGGCAGCCGACATCAGGTGCGCGTGTTGCCGCCGACCATTGCGGGCGTGCAGCGTGTGGTCGCCGCCTCGCTTTCGTTTGTGCCGACCCCGTCGGAGCGCGCTGATTTTTCCGATTTCTTCGGCAACAATGTCACCGCCATCGCCTTTCGCGATGTCCATGACGGGCTTGACATCAGGATGAGTGCGCGCGTCTCGGTGTCGCGTGCGGAGCCCGGGCTCGACGTGTCGCCCGACTTGCAGCGCCTGAGGGAAGAACTCGGCGCGGTGCGGTCACTGGCGCCCGACGCACCGCATCACTTTCTCACGGCCAGCGATCATGCCGGCATCGATGCGGCGATCACCGCCTATGCACGCGGCAGCGCCAGCGGCTCGACGGTGGGCACGGCCATCGATCTGTGCAACCGCATCCATCGCGACTTCACCTATGACGGCAAGGCGACCACCGTGCATACCAGGGCAAGCGACGCCTTCCGCCTGAAGCGCGGCGTGTGCCAGGATTTCTCGCACATCATGATCGCCGGCTTGCGTGGCTTGGGCATCCCCGCCGGCTATGTGAGCGGCTTCCTGCGAACCATTCCGCCGAAGGGCAAGCCGCGGCTCGAAGGCGCCGATGCCATGCATGCCTGGGTCAAGGTGTGGTGCGGGCGCGATGCCGGCTGGCAGGAATTCGACCCGACCAACGGCATGCGGGCAAGCAACGACCATATCACCGTCGGCTACGGCCGCGACTATTCCGACGTGGCGCCGATCGTCGGCGTCTTGAAAACCACCGGTGGACAGGTCGGCGACCAGGCTGTCGACGTCATTCCGGTTGCGCTGGAGAAGGCCTGATTGCCTCAATTTGCCAGCCGCTTCGCCGCCGGCGATGCTGGTAAATACCACTTCTCAAACCGCATTGCCGCAGTTAGCTTGGTCCTGTTTTCAAGACGTTTTTTGTCGCCTGATCGCGAGATTTGCAATTGCGGGGTCTACCGTTGACACGGGTGAGCGTCGTCATTCCCGCCCACAATGCGGCGGAAACAATTCTGGAGACGCTGGCCTCGCTCAGCACGGAAGCCGCGATCATCGGCGAGATACTCATGGTCGATGATGCATCGACTGACGATACGGCGGGGGCGGCGCAGCGGATCGCGGCAAAACTTGCTCTCCCGTTGCGCGTGTTAGCCGCTAATTGCCGCGATGCTGGGGCTGCCCGAAATGTTGCCCTTGAGCAGGTGGCGTGCCCCTGGGTTTATCTGATCGACGCCGATGATCTGCATCTTGAAGGCGGTTTGCGCGCTTTGCTCCGTCGGGCGACAGGCCAGCCAAAGGCGGACATGGTCGCGGGCGCCTACAAACGTCTTGTCAACGGCCAGGACCGATCGTTCAAGGTGCCTGAAGGCTACAAGGCAGACTGTCTGGCCAACGCTGCCGCCTATCTGAAAGGCGATCTGCGGTCGGCGGCCGTGGGCAGCGTGCTGGCTTCACGCGAGCTGATAGGGGAGACGCGTTTTGCGGTCAGCCTTGCCTATGACGAGGATACGCTTTTCTGGGGGCGGCTGATGAGCCGCGCGGCAATGGCCATCATCCCCGACCCTGTTATGATCTACAAAGTTTCAAGCGAGCGGTCCGACGATCGCTTCGCGAGCAATCCGGTGCGGCGGTTCCTGGACTGGCGCAGGGAACTGCGCAAGCTCGCCGATTGCCACATCCCGCTCTCGGCGCTCAAGACCCGTGAGGGGCTTGTAAGCCTCAAGATCGCCCGTGTTCACTATGCTCGCGGCGACCTCGACAAAGCGTCGCGCTTTCTGGATGTGGCCGCAGCAGCGCCGAAGCGGTGGACGGACGCCTGGCGCGTCGTTCGCTACAGGGTCAAGATTGCTTCCAGGCGCATCTCGGCGTCGACGTCGCGAATGCAAAGCGCCGCATGACAGCCTCGCCGAGCCTGGCCGTCATCGTGATTGGGTTGCGGGCACCAGCAAAGCTGGTGGACGCTGTCAGGTCTCTGACGAGGCAGGATACGCCTTTGGAAATCGTGGTGGTCAATTCCGGCGGCGGTGACGCCAAGGCCTTGCTTTCGGGTGCTGGGCTCGATGTGCCGGTCATCGAGCTTTCTCATCAGGTGTTCGTTGGAGCCGCGCGCAACATTGGAATTGCGGCCACGAAAGCACCGTTCGTCGCTTTCCTTGCCGACGATTGTCTGGCTTGCCCCGGTTGGGCCGATGCTCGGATTCGCCATCACACCGCCGGTGCCGCAACCGTTGCCAGCGCAATTTCGAACAGTCATCCTGAAAGCCTGGTGGCCTGTGCGGCGTATCTGGCACTTTTTGCACGGCGGCTTCCTGGCCTTCCCGCCGAATTGGCGCTTCGATACGGCGTGTCATTCGACCGCAGTCTGTTCGACAGGTTCGGGCTCTTCGACGAAAACATCGCGTCGGCAGAGGACACGGATTTTCTCGGCAGACTGCCTTCAGAACTTACACCGGTCTGGGACTCGGCGATCAAAACCATCCATAGCAATGAAACGCGATTGGTCCGCCTGGTTGTCGACCAGTTCAAGCGAGGTTATCGCGGCGGAGCGTATCGCGCCACGACGACGACAACTCCACCGCTTCGATTGGCTCGTGGCACCTTCAGCGATCGACGGCAGATCAGGAAATTGGCACGCATAGGTCTTCACGGACCTGAACTGGACCTTGTAATTCGTTCCATGCCGCTAATGGTCCTGGCCGTTTTCGCCAAATCCGTCGGCGTCTATTTCGGTGCCCGGCATCACTGGAAGAAGGCTCGCCTGACCCGCAATGATCACTAGTCAACTGAAACCAGCACGTTGGCGACGTGGCCGAGTATTTTGGACCCGTCAAAGGACGATTGCAGTCTTCAGCTATCGATATGATGCGCATCTGGTTCCCGCCCTGCTTGCCAATCTGGATCCGATCGTCGACGGCTGGATAGGTTTCGATGACCGACAGGCCGAAGGCATTTTCAGCAGTGAAATCCAACGTCGCCAGCTATTGCTGAAGGCAGCTTATGATGCGCGCGCGGACTGGATCCTCGCAATAGATCCCGATGAAAGGTTGGAACACGGCGCTGCAGGGCAGATTGGAAGGCTGATAAGTCGCCGAGGGCGTGTAGCCTGGGGGTTTCATCTCCGGGAGATGTACTCGCCAAAAGATTACCGCATAGACGGAGTCTGGGGCTCGAAAATGCAACATCGGCTTTTTCGCGCCTATGATCCCTCGCGGTATCATTCAAAGGATTTGCATGGGCCATGGTATCCTCCCGACCTTGGCTTTCGGGAGAAAAACAGCGGTCTCAATCTCTATCACTTGAAAATGATCGAGCCGCGTCGTCGGTCTGGCCGTAGGGCACTCTACCAGCACCTCGATCCCAAAAACGCCATGCAGGACACGGGCTACGACTATCTGGCCGATGAGACTGGCGCCCGTTTTGAGACAATCGCACCCGGTCGCGACTACCATCCGCCCCATATCGACGATGGCGGGATCTGGATGGCCAGCCCGGGCGCCAACGGCAAAAACTGGCTTCCAGACGTTTGACCGGAACCCATTCGCCGCCTGACGCTTATCTCCTGGATCATCGATGGAGCAGGCATGCTGGGCAGGTGGGGTGAACTTTCGGTTGATGCTGCCGAGGGCAGCGGGAAAGGGCAGGCGCGCGGCCAAGTTTCCGCCGAACAGGCTTCGTTGACCTATGTCAGCGACAGCGAGCCCGGTATCCGCCGCCTGAAGGCGGGCGAGGGATTTTCCTACAGGAGCTCAAAAGGGCAGAAGGTCGGCGCGGCGGCAATCGCTCGCATCAAGGCGCTGGCCATTCCGCCGGCCTGGACGGATGTGTGGATTTCGCCCGATCCCGCCGGCCATATCCAGGCGACCGGCCGCGACCAGCGCGGGCGCAAGCAGTATCGTTACCATCCGCTATGGGCCGCCGAGCGTGACGGCGCCAAATATTCGAGCCTTGTCGCCTTTGCCGAAAGCCTGCCGGAATTGCGTCGCCGCATCGATGCCGATCTGCGCCGCCGCGGCCTGCCGGCCGAGCGCGTCGTGGCGGCAATCGTCTGGCTGCTCGACAACACGATGATCCGGGTCGGCAATGCCGCCTATGCGCGCGACAACAAGAGTTTTGGGCTGACCACGCTGCGCGACCGCCACGTCGACATCCAGGGGTCAAGCCTGCGCTTTGCCTTCAAGGGCAAATCCGGCAAGGAATGGAAACTGAAGCTTGTCGACCGCCGCATCGCGAAGGTTGTGCGCGGCGCGCAGGACATACCGGGGCAAAAGCTGTTCCAGTATCTGGGTGAGGACGGCGCCCGGCATCCGGTTCGCTCCGACGACGTCAACCGCTACATCCGCGACGCTGTACGAGAAGATTTCAGCTCCAAGCATTTCCGCACCTGGGGCGGCACGATCCATGCCGCGTCGCTGTTTGCGCAGACGGAGCTTCCCGAAAGCCAGGCCGGGGTGAAGCGGGTGATGAATATCGTCATCGACAAGGTGGCCGAGCGGCTGGGTAACACGCGAGCCGTCTGCCGCAAATGCTATATCCATCCGCAGGTGTTCGAAGCGTGGGCGCAAGGACGGCTGCTCAGCGAAATGACCGAGGCCAACAAGCGCAAGCGATCGATAGACGGTCTCGACGACGAGGAGGCGCTGGTGCTTAGGTGGCTGAAGGTTCGGGAAGGCTGACCAAATCGCCATAAATTTTTTGTCGACGCCGTGTCGGCATCGGTCCTACTGTTTCGTCCTTTGACAGAGAAAGGACTTGCCATGCTCTACGCTATCCTCTGCTACGCCTCCGAAGACGTCGTCTGCTCTTGGAGCAAGGAACAGGACGACGAGGTCATGACCAATCTTCTGGCAGTGCAGGAAAAGTATGCCGTGGCCGGCCGGCTTGGCCCGGTGGCGCGGCTGTTGCCGACCACCGCCGCGACGACGCTGCGCAAGGTCAAGGGCGAGCCCGTCGTCATCGACGGCCCGTTTGCAGAGACCAAGGAACAGTTCCTCGGCTTCTATACGCTCGAATGCGCCGATCTCGACGAGGCCGTCGATTTCGCGCGCGAGCTTTCCGAGGTCAATCCGAGCGGCGGTTCCTACGAGATACGTCCGGTTTCCATCTTCAATCCCGCCAGAGTGCCCGCATGACCGAACTTGCCTGGATCAGCAACGCGATCAGCACCGCCCGTCCGCAGGTGATGGGCGCGCTGCTGCGCTATTTCCGCGACCTCGACGCCGCGGAAGAGGCTTTCCAGGACGCGTGCCTCAGGGCGCTGAAGAACTGGCCGCAGAACGGGCCACCGCGCGATCCGGCGGCCTGGCTGATCTTTGTCGGCCGCAACAGCGGCATCGATGCGGTGCGCAAGCGCGCCAAGCAGGCGCCGATGCCGGAAGAGGACCAGATATCGGACCTCGAAGACGCCGAGAGCGATATCGCCGAGCGGCTGGACGGCGCGCATTACCGCGACGATATCCTGCGGCTCCTATTCATCTGCTGCCATCCGGACCTGCCGGCGACGCAGCAGATCGCGGTCGCCTTGCGCATCGTCTCCGGTCTCACCGTCAAGCAGATCGCGCGCGCCTTCCTGGTCGGCGAAAGCGCCATGGAGCAGCGCATCACCCGCGCCAAGGCGCGCATTGCCGACGCCGGCGTGCCCTTCGAGACACCGGGCGCGGTCGAACGGTCGGAGCGGCTCGCCGCGGTCGCCGCCATGGTCTACCTGATCTTCAACGAGGGCTATTCGACCAACAGCGGCGAAGCGCCGGCGCGTGCGCCGCTTTGCGAAGAGGCAATCCGGCTGGCGCGGCTATTGCTCAGGCTGTTCCAGACCGAGCCGGAGATCATGGGGCTGACAGCGCTGCTGTTGCTGCAGCATGCCCGTGCGCCGGCCCGTTTCGACGGCAATGGCGAGATCGTGCTGCTCGACGACCAGGATCGTTCACTGTGGAGCCGCAAGATGATCGACGAGGGCCTGGCGCTTGTCGACAAGGCGCTGCGCCACCAGAAGCCCGGACCCTATCAGGTGCAGGCGGCGATCGCCGCACTGCATGCGCGGGCGGCAACGCCCGAGGATACCGACTGGACCGAGATCGACCTGCTCTACAGCCTGCTGGAAGTGATGCAGCCATCGCCGGTGGTGACACTGAACCGCGCGGTCGCGGTCGCCAAGGTGCGCGGCCCGGAAGCCGCCCTTGCCATGATCGAACCGCTCGGCGAAAGGCTGTCCGGCTATTTCCACTTCTTCGGCCTCAAAGGCGGCCTGTTGATGCAGCTCGACCGCGGCGAGGAGGCGCGTGTCGCCTTCGACCGTGCCATTGCACTCGCCAATACGGCGGCAGAAGCCGCCCATATCCGCATGCATATCGATCGGCTGATGAGGGATGGCGCCGCAAAGGCCCCCGCGAAGACAGCTCACTGAAGCCTGTTCCCTTCTGGCTCAATCGTGCAATCCCGGCTTGGACCATGCCGGGGTGGCGATTTTCCCCTGAAACGAGTAATGCCACGCCATGACAGCGCCTGAGGTGCCTGCGGAACGCCGGCGACGTGGCGCGAAGGCTCGACCGCCGCCACATGATGGCGAGCGGATCTGAAAGGGATAAAAATGACGATAGCGAAGGAAACGGCTGAACTTCTGGCGAAACTGGGCGTGGCCAAGGATGCGCTTGCCGGCGGCGATCTCATCGTGCGCAGCCCGGTGACGGGCGAACAGATCGCGGCGCTGAAGACGATTTCACTGGCTGAGGCCGCCAGGACCATCGACGCCGCGCACACGGCGTTCCAGGCCTGGCGGATAGTACCGGGTCCCCGGCGCGGCGAACTGGTGCGGCTGCTCGGCGAGGAGCTGCGCGCGCACAAAGCCGAGCTGGGCCGTCTGGTGTCGATCGAGGTCGGCAAGATCCCGTCCGAAGGCCTCGGCGAAGTGCAGGAAATGATCGACATCTGCGATTTCGCGGTCGGGCTTTCCCGCCAGCTCTACGGCCTGACCATCGCCACCGAACGTCCGGGCCATCGGATGATGGAAACCTGGCATCCGCTCGGCGTCGTCGGTGTCATCTCGGCCTTCAACTTCCCGGTTGCGGTGTGGTCCTGGAATGCGGCACTCGCGCTGGTCTGCGGCGACGCAGTGGTGTGGAAGCCGTCGGAAAAGACGCCGCTGACGGCGCTCGCCTGCGAGGCGATTTTTGCCCGCGTGGTCAAGCGCTTCGGCGCTGACGCGCCGCAGGGGCTGGCGCCGGTGCTGATCGGTGATCGCACCGTCGGCGAGATCCTGGTCGACCATCCCAAGGTGCCGCTGGTCTCGGCCACTGGCTCGACGCGCATGGGCCGGGATGTCGGCCCAAGGCTGGCCAAGCGCTTTGCCCGCGCCGTGCTGGAACTCGGCGGCAATAATGCCGGCATCGTCTGCCCGTCCGCCGATCTCGACATGGCGCTGCGCGCCATTGCCTTCGGCGCCATGGGCACTGCCGGCCAGCGCTGCACGACGCTGCGGCGCCTGTTCGTGCATGACAGCGTCTATGATGCGCTGCTGCCCCGGTTGAAGAAAGCCTATGAGAGTGTTTCGGTGGGCAATCCGCTGGAGACTTCCTCGCTGGTCGGGCCGCTGATCGACAAGACGGCTTTCGACGCCATGCAGAAGGCGCTGAAGGAAGCCGGCGCCCATGGCGGCAAGGTGACCGGCGGCACGCGGGTCGAGAATGGCCATCCCGACGCCTACTACGTGCATCCGGCGCTGGTCGAAATGCCGAAGCAGGTTGCGCCGGTGACGGAAGAAACTTTCGCGCCGATCCTCTATGTAATGAAATATTCCGACTTCGACGCCGTGCTTGACGAGCACAATGCGGTCGGCGCCGGGCTGTCATCGTCGATCTTCACGCGTGACCTGCAGGAATCCGAGCGCTTCCTCGGCGTCGACGGCTCGGATTGCGGCATCGCCAACGTCAATATCGGCACATCGGGCGCCGAGATCGGTGGCGCGTTCGGCGGCGAGAAGGAAACCGGCGGCGGCCGCGAAAGCGGCTCGGATGCCTGGAAGGCCTATATGCGCCGCGCCACCAACACGGTGAACTATTCCAAGGCGTTGCCGCTGGCGCAGGGCGTTTCGTTCGACATCGATTGAGGTGGTGCGCCGGCTTCCCTGACCAGTTGATCCATCCCGATTCAGTCGGGATGGATCGCTATCGTTCTGCCTGGATCGTTCCGCTTGCCGGCAATGGAAACGATGCCGCGAAAGCGGCATCGATGACCGCAAGCTTGGCGGCCTGAACGGTCATGTATTCCTGGTAGAAGCTGTTCGAGACCCACATTACCGAATGCCCGCGCCGGCCCATCCAGCCGACGCTGCCGAGCTTTTCGGCCTCGCGCAATTTGCGCGCCAGATGAGTGCGGGAGAGTTTTAACCAACTAGCGAATTCGCCGATCGAAACCACGCTGGTCGGGATCTGGTCGAGGCCGGCATGATCAGGGTCGATGCCCGACATCAGCCGATCCATGACGATGCCGCCATTGTTGAGCCAGATGAACAGCGAGAAGGTCTGCTTTGGCTCGCGCACCGGGTTGGAGGAAAGCAGGCCTTCCGCCACCATCGGCTGCAACCTGGCGATCATGCCGTGATGCTCGAGAAACAGGGTGAGGCGGTTGCCGCCGTCGAGACCGTCGAGCGTGCGCAGATGCGCGATCACCCAGCCGTCGAATTCCTTCAGCGTCGCCGCCGTCACCTGAAAGGGGTGGGCCCGTCCGTCGCCGGTGTGCGGCAGGTATTCGATGATGTGATAGTGCAGCATCTCCTTGATGAAGGCCTCGGCCGTGTTGCGGCTGGCGACGGAATAGCGAAGCACGGCATCGATGAAGCGGGCGAGGGTAAGTTCCGTGCGGGGATCGCGCCGGTCGCGGGCGAAATGCAGGGCAAGGCCGGTGTGAGCCAGCAGCCAACGCTGTTGCGTGGCGAACACGGCGGCCAGGCGCGGGCTCGTTTCATAGATGTGCAGCAGCGCCTTCGACTGCGCCTGGACATAACGATGCAGCGCCGGATGGCCGGCAATATATTCGAAATTCAGCGCCATCCTCCTCGTCCTCCGGCCAGCCCCCGGCAGCGAAGACGCAATCACATTTCCAGCCTTAGACGCCCGTGTCCAGCCATGCCAACCCGGACAAAAGGCCTAGAGCCGTCAATCGTTCCACAGACACGTTGAAATCGCTCCATCTCTTTGATTTTGCGGCAATTGCGATGGCGAAGGCGCCACGCGCTTTTTCTGTTCTGCCTTGGGGATCCGACGGTGGTCGACCGGCAAACGTGGCATCCAATACCTGCTTCCGCAAGCCAACAATGCCGTCCGCGAATCCAGGCTTTGTTCGACCTACGTCGGGAGGACCGCGGTCCTCTTTGACCGGAGATCAGTCTGATCGGCTTGGTCACGTCTGACAAAACTGCGCCAGCCACCGTAGATGGAGATATCGGACGCGCCTGCGAGGCCGGCGGTTTCGACCAGGAACCCTTTGGCCGCGCTGCCATCCTCGAGTTCGATCGTTCCTACACCGAGCGGCGACGGGATGGCAGCGACGAAGCGCCCGAAGGCGTCTGGATCAAGCCGCCAGACTTCAACGTCTATCCGCACACCATCCTTGGAGACCCGGACGAGACCGGGCTTTGGCACGGATTGTCCGGCAAGTGCATAGAGCCGGTAAGCGGGCGATGTCCTCACTGCCTTCGAGAACCTGGCGCCGAGATCCCGCAGCTGACCGTTGAGCGGCATTCCCGAAAGGTGCGCGCCTACGACCACCAGATCTATCATCCCGTCCTGCGCATATTCGCCGAACGGCCCCTGGTCCGGCTGTGCCCAGCCGGTGGCGCCGAGTGGAAGCGCACTCGCGGCATGGAGTTCGCGGGCGAGTGCCGCCGTCAACCAGTCGTTGCCTGCGGCGGCCAGCAAGGTCACGCTCATCGGCAGCCCGTCGTCGCGCTTGCCGGTTGGCACGGCAATGCCGCACATGTCGAGCAGGTTGACGAAATTGGTGTAGGTGCCGAGCCGGCTGTTGGTGCCGATCGGATCGGCGAGCACGGCATCAAGCGTATAGTGGGTCGGGGCCGTCGGCACGCAGAACAGGTCGACGGAAGCGATGACCGGCGCAAGCTTTGCCTTGTAAGCCTGAAGCGAATACAGGCCCTTGAAGGCGTCGGCGGCCGAAAGGTTGCGCGCGCCGCCGATGATCTTGCGCGTCACCGGATGGATGGCCGCTTCGTTGGCGTCCATGAAGTCGCGGATGGCCGCGTAGCGTTCGGCCACCCAGGCACCTTCGTAGAGAAGGTTGGCGGTGGCGTAGAAATCACTGAACGGAATTTCGACCAGCCGGCAGCCGAGCATTTCCAGACAACCAAGAGCCGCCTCGAAGCCCGCCTGCATCGAAGTGTCGCCGAAGAATTCGAGATCCGCCTTCGCCGGGACACCGACACTCAGCACAGGCGGGCGCACGGCAAGGGCCGGCACTTTGATGGCCCGCGAATAGGCATCGGCCGGGTCCTTGGCGGCGGCCACGCCGAACACCGCATAGGCGTCGTCGACGGTCAACGCGAATACGGAGATGCAATCAAGCGTGCGGCAGGCAGGCACGACGCCGGCGGCCGAGAGCGCGCCGACCGTGGGTTTCAACCCGACGATGTTGTTGAGGCCGGCGGGAACACGGCCGGATCCTGCCGTGTCGGTGCCAAGCGCGAAAGAGACGATGCCGCGTGCCGTCGCCACGGCGGACCCCGACGAAGAGCCGCCCGGCACGAGGCGCGCATCGATGGCGTTCCTCGGGATCGGATACGGCGTGCGCACGCCGACAAGACCGGTCGCGAACTGGTCGAGATTGGTCTTGCCCACCACAAGCGCTCCGGCGGCCTTGAGCCGCGCCACCACTGTGGCGTCCATCTCCGGCGTATAGGCATATTCGGCGCAGGCCGCCGTGGTCGGCATGCCTTCGACGTCGATGTTGTCCTTGACGGCGAACGGGATGCCCCACAGCGGTTTCATCACCGGATCGAACGGCCCGAGCGCTTGAGCCTCGGCAAGCATCCGCGCCTTGCTGGCGACATGGATGAAGATGCCCGGATCGTCAGCAGCCGCGATGCGGGCGTGAACGGCATCGATCATGGCGGCAACGCTGAGGCCGTCCGCGTAGGCCTTGTGCAGACCGCCGATGTCGAAGCGGATATCGCTCATGTTGCCTCCCCCAGAATGATCACCGGCAGGTCCCATTGAATCAGCACGGTACAGCCGTCCTTCGTCCACACCGAATGCTCGGTTCCGACCGGATTCAGGACCACGCTGCCGGCCGGATAATCGCCATTCTCGTCGCTCTGCGTGCCATCGAGCACGACGATGGTTTCCAGCCCGACATGGCGGTGACGCGGCACGTCGGCGCCGGGCCGATAGTAGAGGATCGCGACCGATGGCTCGACCGGTCCGCCCTTGAGCAGCCAGTGGACCGTGATGCCCTCGCGAAAATGCTCGTATGTCAGATCGCGCCAGCCGCCGGCGGCGAGACCGGCAAAAGCCAGATTAGCCATTGGCAAGTCCCTGCAGCACCTGGTCGGTCGTCGCGGTCCAGCCGACGATCGCGCCCTGCGCGCGGATCATGGCGAGCGCTGCCGCCTTGAATTCGGGGAAATAGCTTTCGGTCGCATCCTCGGCCAGCAGGCACTCATAGCCCCGGTCATTGGCTTCGCGCATCGTCGTCTGCACGCAGACCTCGGTGGTAACGCCGGCAAAGACGAGTTGCTGCGCGCCGAGCCACTTGAGGTCGTTACCGAAGCTGGTCGCATAGAAGGCGCCCTTGCCCGGCTTCTCAATGACGATCTCGCCGGGCAGGGGGGCCAACTCATCGAGGATCGCCGTGCCCGGTTCGCCTGATATCAGCACGCGGCCCATCGGACCGATGTCGCCGATGCGGATCGACGGATTGCCACGGTTGCGCTTGGCCGGCGGCAGGTCGGAAAGGTCGGCTTTGTGGCACTCCATCGTATGGATCACCGGCAGGCCCGCGGCACGAAAGCCCTCGATCAGTTTCCTCACCGTCGGCACGATGGCCGTGACACGGCTGACATCGTTGCCGAGGCTGGCGCCGAAGCCGCCGGGCTCGGCGAAGTCGCGCTGCATGTCGATGACGATCAGTGCCATGGATTCCGGCTTGAAGACGAAGGGAAACGGCAGCGCATCGATTTCAGCCATCAGTGATGTCCCGCCATATGCTCGCCGATGGTCTGGACGCTCGCCTGCGCGATCGGCGTTTCATAGACCAGCGCGCCGTCCGACATGACGAAGATGCGATCGGACAGTTCCAGCAGTTCGTCGAGGTCTTCCGACATCAGAAGCACCGCTGCACCGGCATTGCGCGCCTTCATGATGCGGGCACGGATTTCGGCGACCGCCGAGAAATCGAGGCCGAAACACGGGTTGGAGACGATCAGCAGGTCGACCTCGCCAGTCAGTTCGCGGGCTAGTACGGCGCGCTGCACATTGCCGCCAGACAGCGAGGCGATGGGCGAGGACAGCGACGCGGTCTTGACCCTGAACTGCTCGACCAGCCTGGCGCTGAAGGCACGAATGGCACTGGTGCTGATCCAGTTCACAGGTCTGCCGTTGCCGTCGATGTCAAAGGTGCGGAAGGAGATGTTCTCGGCCACCGTCATTTTCGGCGCGCAGGCGTTCTTCAATGGCTCCTCGGGGATGAGACGGACTTTGAGCGCGCGGGCCTCGGCGCGGGTCGCCGCATAGGTGGTGCCGCGCACCAAGACCTCGCCCGCCTCGCGTGGGCGCTGACCGGCCAGCACTTCCAGAAACTCCTTCTGGCCATTGCCGGAAATGCCGGCGATGCCGACGATCTCGCCCGAGCGTACGCCGAGATCCTCGATGCGGATCGACTTCAGCCCGGTTCTGTCAGGCGCCTTCAGCGACCTGACCTTCAGCACCGTTTCGGCATCGGGTTTCGGCGCGGCGCGGCTGTCGAGGGCTGCGATCGGCTGGTCTCCGATCATCATCGCCGCCATCGCCTTGTGGTCGAGATCGGCGACGCGGCCGGTTCCGGTGAGCTTGCCCTTGCGCAGCACGCTGACATCGTCGGCGAAGGCCGTCACCTCGTGGAATTTGTGCGAGATCATCAGCACAGTGAGGTCGCCCGCCTTGGTCATGGCGCGCACCAGCCCCAGCACCTCCTGCGCCTCGCCGGGCGTCAGCACCGAGGTCGGCTCGTCGAGCACCAGGAAGGAGCGGCCGAGATAGAGCTGCTTGATGATTTCGAGCTTCTGTTTCTCGCCGGCCGCAAGCTCGGCGACCTTGACGTCGAGCGGCAGTTTGAACGGCATGCGTTCCATGAAGTCGGCGAGGTCGGCCCGTTCCTGATGCCAATCGATGATCCCTGGCACTTTCTCGCGCGAAATGACCAGGTTTTCGGCGCCGGTCAGCGACGGCACCAGCGTGAAATGCTGGTAGACCATGCCGAGCCCGAGTGCGGAAGCATCCCTGGGACCGGCAATGCTGACCTCGCGGCCGTCGACAAGGATGTCGCCTGCGGTCGGGTGGTAAAAACCCATCATGCATTTGACCAGCGTCGACTTGCCGGCGCCGTTCTCGCCCAGCAGCGCGTGGAACGACCCTGCCGGCGCCTTCACGGAAACGCTGTCCAGCGCCGTGAAGCCGCCGAAGCGCATGGTCATGCCGATGGTTTCGACGCCGACGGCCTTTCTGACACTGTCGCTCATCACGGCTCTCTTACGGCAGCTGCGCGACAAGCGCCGTCGAATTCGACACCGTGCCGAAGACGCCGCCCTGCATCTTGATCATCTTGATCGCCGCCAGATGATTGCCGTGGTCGGTCGCCCCGCAGCAATCCTCCAGCATCATGCATTCATAGCCGCGGTCATTGGCCTCGCGCATGGTGGTGTGCACGCAGACATCGGTGGTGATGCCGGTCAGCACGATGTTCTGGATGCCGCGCTGGTTGAGGATCAGCTCAAGGTCGGTGGCGCAGAACGACCCCTTGCCGGGTTTGTCGATGATCGGCTCGCCTTCGATTGGATAAAGGTCGGGGATGATGTCCCAGCCAGGCTCGCCGCGCACCAGGATGCGCCCGCACGGGCCGGCATCGCCAATGCCGGCATTGATGCGGCGCGAACGCCAGCGCTTGTTGGCCGGCAGGTCGGCGAGATCGGGCCGGTGCCCCTCTCGCGTATGGATGATGGTGTAGCCCTTGGCCCGCATTGCCGACAGCACCCACTTGATCGGCTCGATCGGCGCGCGCACCAGCGAAAGATCATAACCCATATGGTCGACATAGCCGCCAGGCCCGCAGAAATCTGTCTGCATGTCGATGATGATGAGCGCCGTGTTGTCGGGCCTGAGGTCGCCATTATAGGGCCATGGATACGGATCGGCGTCGATCGTACGCTGGATGATTTCGGCTCTGGCGTTCATCGGCAAGAAACTCCAGTCATTTGGTGCCAAGTCTCATTTGGTGATCGACAGTTCACCCGGCGCGCCTGTAAGCGAGCGCGTCGGCGACGAGGTAGCAATCATGATGATGAGGGTGAGGATGTAGGGAGCGGCATAGAACAGATAATAGCCCTGCGTGACGCCGACCGATTGCAGGGCGGGGCCGAGCGCGCCTGCCCCGCCGAACAGAAGGGCGGCGGCAAAGCAGCCGAGCGGATTCCAGCGCGCGAAGATGACCAGCGCCACCGCCATCAGGCCCTGGCCCGACGAAATGCGTTCGGTCCAGCTGCCGGGATAGTAGAGTGACAGGTAGGCGCCGCCGACGCCGGCCAGCGCGCCGCCGACGCCAGTGGCGAGTAGCCGCACCGTATCGGGGTTAAGGCCCATGGCGCGTGCGGCATCGGAGCTGTCGCCGACGACGCGCACGATCAGGCCGGCGCGGGTGTTGCGGAATGCCCACCACAGAACGACCGAAAGCACGGCTCCGATGAGGAACAGGACGTTGACGTCGAGCGCGGCCTGCACCTGTGGAATGTCGGACCAACCGCCGAAAGGAATGGCGGGCAAATTGGGCGCCTTCGGCTTGATGAACGGCTTGCCGAAGAAGAAGGCGAGGCCCGACCCGAACAGCATCAGGGCGATGCCGATGGCGATGTCATTGACCTTGGGGAATTTGCAGATCCAGCCGTGGAAGAGACCGAAACAGATGCCGGCAACGGCAGCGGCGAGCAGGCCAATCCAGGGCGAGTTGGTCATCACCGCAACCGCATAGGCGGTCATGGCGCCGAAGACGAGTGTGCCTTCCAGCCCAAGGTTGATGCGGCCGGAACGCTCGGTGATCGCCTCGCCCAGCGAGACGAAGATGAAGGGTGTGGAGACGCGAATGGCGCCCCCCAGAATGGCCAGTGGTACGCCCCAGAGGCCGATCTCGGTCCCGTCCATCAGGCGGCTCCCTTCCAGAGATCGGGGTTGAAGGCCTTGAGGCGGCCGTAGAAGGTTTCGCTGAACAGGATGACGATGAAGATCATGCCCTGCAACACCATCACGGTGGCGTCGGGCAGGTCCATGCGGCGCTGGATCAGCCCGCCCGAGGCGTCGATGCCGCCGAGCAGGACGGCGACCGGGATGATGGCCAGCGGGTTGTGGCGGGCAAGGAAGGCGACGAGTATGCCGGTGTAGCCATAGCCGGCGGCGAGCGAGGCATTCGCGCTGCCCTGAACTGCGGCGACTTCCAGCATGCCGGCAAGCCCGGCGAAGCCGCCGGCCAGCGCGGTAAAGCCAACGATGAGCGGCCCGACGGCCAGCCCCTGGACCTGCGCTGCCCGCACATTGCCCCCGGCGATGCGTGCGGCAAACCCCCAGCGGGTCTTTTCGATGAGCAACCAGGATATGATGCAGGCGACGACGCCGACGAGCAGCCCCCAATGCACGTCCATGCCGGGGATGTTGCCGATGCGGTAGATGTCCGCCAACGGCTGGGTCGAGGGCTTGTTGAGCGAGGCCGGATCGCGCAGCGGTCCTTCCACCAGCTGGTTCATCAGCGCGATGGCGATATAGGCCATCAGCAGGCTGGAGATGGTCTCGTTGACGGCGCGGTAATGGCGGAGCGCGCCGACGGCGCCTATCCAGATGCCGCCGGCGGCCATGCCCGCCACGCCCATGACGAGTATGACAATGAAGGAAGGCGTGCCGCTGAGCGTCACGCCGATGGCCGCAGCGGCAACGCCGCCGAGCACGATGGCACCCTCGCCACCGATGACGACGAGGCCAAGCCGCGCCGGCAGCGCCACGCACAGCGCCGCGAAGAGCAGCGGCGCGGCCCGCGACAGCGAGTTCTGGATCGAGAACCAGGAGCCGAAGCCACCCCGCCACATGGTCTCGTAGAGCAGGATCGGCGATTTGCCGACCAGCGCGATGAACAGGCTGAACAGCGCCATGCCGACAATCAGCGCCAACAAGGGAATGACGAAGGCTTCCGCCCGCCGTGCGACCCATTCCAGCGCCAGCGGATATCCCCTGGCGCCGAACAGCGCGGGCATTCCGGCTTCTGTCACCGTGTCCACCATCGCCCCGCTCCCTCGCTCAGGCGGTCGAGCCGACGACTCCGTCGACCAGATAGTCCATGCTTTCGAGCTCGATCGCCGTCTCCGGGAACGCCTGGCCCTCGGTGGCGACGACGGCGCCCTTGTTGTTCTTCAACGGTCCCTTGATGACGGCGAAGCCGCCCTTCATCATTTCGGCCAGCGTGGCGTCGAACTGTTTGCGCGCAGGCTCGCCGACGGCGGGACCAAGCGGGCTCATCTTGACGAAGCCGTCGGCCAGGCCGCCGCGCGTGAAGTTGGGCAGCGGCGTGCCCCCTGTCAGGTCGTCGACGAACATCTTGTAGACCTTGGCCCAGTTCCATTCGGCGCCGGTCAGGTATTTTTCCGGCGCCAGCGGGCTCTGGTTGGCGTGATAGCCGCAGACGAAGGCGCCGCGCCCGGCTGCCGTCTCGACGACAACTTTCGGGCTGTCGACATGGCAAGTGACGACATCGATGCCTTGGTCGACCAGCGCATTGGTGGCCTCCGCCTCCTTGACCGCCAGCGACCACTCGCCAGTGAAGATCACCTGGCAGGTGATGGTCGGGTCGACCGAGCGCGCGCCGAGCAGGAAGGAGTTGATGTTGAGCAGGACCTGCGGGATCGGCTTGGCGGCAACGAAGCCGAGCTTTTTCGACTTGCTGGTGTGGCCGGCGACGACGCCGTTCAGGTACTGGCCCATGCCGATATAGCCGAAATAGGAGCCGGCGTTCATCGGGTGCTTGTCCTTGTTCCACATGCCGCCGCAGTGGCGGAACTGGACGTCGGGGAATTTCGCGCACATGGCCAGCATGTGGGGGTCGAAATAGCCGAACGAGGTCGGGAAGATCAGTGAGGCACCGTCGAGATTGATCATGGACTCCATCGTCTTCTGGACATCGACCGTCTCAGGCACGTTCTCCTCCTCGACGACGGTGATACCCTCGATGCCCTTCAACGTCGCCGCACCTTCGGCATGCGCCTGGTTGTAGCCATAGTCGTCCTTTGGCCCGACATAGATGAAGCCGACCGTGGCGGTGGCGGCAAAGGCCCTCGAAATGGGAAAGGACGCCGAGGCAAAGCCGAGTGTCGCCCCGGCGGCGGTGGTCTTGAGCAACTGGCGGCGGCTAAGCATGAAACGGTCGGTCATGTTAATGCTCCTCTTTCAGGGCCCCTCAGGAAGCCGGTTAACGCCTCGATAACAAAGTGCATGCAATCACCGTGCCAGTTCAAAAATTCAAATTTATGCAATATAATCAGAGGCACAGCTTTCTCCTCCTGCACAATGCGGCGGCAACTGCATACACTTTTTGCCTTCAGAATGGACAATTTGACATGCAGATTAAAATATAGGCATAGAAGGTAACGGTGTGAGTCGTGACAGCGTGTTCGCTGCTCGATTTCATGGCCTGAAGAAGCGGGAGACGAGGCAGACGTGTCGGGAAAGCGCAGCTTGATCCGGTCCGGTACGACCGTCGATCAGATGGTGAGGGCGATCGGCGACCGCATCGTCACCGGCGTGCTGCGCCCCGGTGAAAAACTCGACGAGGCTTCGCTTGCCGCCCGCTTCGACGTGTCACGCACGCCGGTGCGCGAAGCCCTTGGCCAGCTCAGCGCCATGGGTCTTGTCGAAAGACGGCCCAATCGGGGCGCGATCGTCGCGGTGGTCACTCAGGAACATCTGGCTTCCATGTTCGAAAGCATGGCGGAGCTGGAGGGAATTTGCGCGCGCTTCTGCGCCGAGCGCATGACCGGGGGCGAGCGCCGCGCGCTGGAGATCGAGCACCAGGCCTCGGCGCGGCTGGTGCGGCTCGGCGCTGAGGAGGACTACGAACATTTCAACACCGAATTCCACAGCCGGCTCTATCGCGGCGCCCACAGCACGCACATTTACGAACTGACAGCAACGACGCGCAGCCGGCTGGCCCCCTTCCGCCGCGCGCAGTTCAGGCTTGCCGGCCGTCTGGCCAAATCCTGGCAGGAACATGACGCCATCGTCACCGCGATCCTGCGCGGCGATGGCGTCGCCGCAGGCGCCGCCGCAAAGGATCATGTTTCAATCGTAAGCGTGGCAAGCGCTGTCTTTGCCCTCGGCGAACGGCCGAAGGGCGCAAGTACGGCGCTGCCGGTCACCGCCAGCTGACAAAACAGAAGCACGCCTGGGACCGAACGACCGCCATCGCCATTCGAACCCCAGAAGCTGTCAGTCCGCTTCGGCCCAATCCAGACATTCGCCACGTATTGCCGGTTGCACCGACCGCAGCCAGCGCCAGGCCGCCGAGCATGACACCCTTCGTGATAAAACCGTCGGCAATCCCCCATGCCTTAAGCCTGACGGGCCATAGTTGAAAATATTTTGCCTCAAAGTGGAAAATGATGTGATTAGCCGAACGCAGACTGTCCGGTTTTGGAGTCTGATCGTGGGAAACTGCCGTTCTGGCAGACGATATCTTCATTCTCGTCGTGTTCTCACGGCCGAACCCGGATGATCGTCTTCCCCGCGCGTCGAAAGCTGCTCGGCAGAGAGCAGCTTCAGCCGTCCCCCGAAGGCTGATGACGGATAATGTTCGGGGCGCCTCACCTCGGCGGCGACGGGCTCGATGTCATACCGCGGGCTATTGACGCGGCGGGCGCCAACGGCCGTACGCGACTCTAAGTTCCCTTCACGATTCTCGGCTTGGGCGGTCGGCGGGATTGAGCCGCGCTTTCGAGGGTTAAGGCCAACCGCTTCTCGTCTTCTATGGCGCGATCGACAGCCTCAATTTCCTCTTGAAGCGCCTTCAGCTGGACTCCATAGCTAGAGCCATCGCTGTCTCCGATCTGAAAACCACTTGCCCGCATTGCGTCGCGAGTATGATGGACGTTGCGAACTCCTTCGCGTCGAGTCGCGACCAGGATTTCCCTGAACTCTCCAAGACGTTCAACGTGACTGCGACTCATTTGCGTTCTCCTATTTTGTCGTCATCGTCGCCGGAGGGGATTCAAAACCGGCTAAAACTTACGGCGCAGAAGGATTGAAAGACTATAGGAGATAACTCTCGACAAAGCATGAGTGCAGAAGCTCAAATTTGAACCTCTTGCTTAGGATCCAATCTATCGAGTGCTCGTCTTTTCGCCCAGCGCGCCTGCTGTTCGGCGCTCGTGCTGGTCCATATAGCTGTCGATCCAGGATCGTGAGGGTTCGTTTCTGAGTGCTCAGCGATGCTGGCCTCAATGATAGACATGCGGTCCAGAGCGGGTCGGCCTCCTATGGTAAGGAGCCCGGTGACACACCCGTGCCGGCGGACCATGTCTGCCGACTGCTGTTCCCATCTCCGATGACGTCGTCTCGACAAACCGGTCCTTATGGGGCTTCGTATAGTTCCAGCGGCAACCCATCTGGGTCGCTGAAAAACGCAAAACGTTGATCTGTATATGGGTCGATCCGGATTGGCTCAACGGCGACACCGGCGGCTTCCAGGCGGATAATTACCGGATCAAGATTCGCCACGGCAAACGCCAGATGTCTCAGGCCCGTCGCCTCTGGATGGGACGGCCGCATCACCGGCGCAGGGAAGGAGAACAATTCAACTTGGACAGACCCGATCCGCAGATCCGCCTTCCATGACTGCCGCTCCTTCCGATAGACCTCCCGGATTAGATCGAGGCCGAGGAGTTCGACGTAGAACCGTCGCGACCGGTCGTAGTCGGTGCAGATGAGCGCGACGTGGTGAATAGCATCCAGCATTCTACGAACTCTAGCCAAGCTGGGATTGGAGGCCAAGGCCACCAATCGGGTACGCGGCACTTTGTTGATGTTGCCGTTCGCGAGGGGCGCCTCGCCCTTGAGGATTTTGCCTTGCGCACGATGTTGCCGGCAGAGCGCAACCAAATCGGCATATCGGCTCTGGCCTCGCGATAGGTAGAGGCCGGCATCGGAGCTGCCCCCCGACTAAAATCTCAATACCCAGGCTTCCACTTTTCCCTTGCCTTTGACTTCGATAGCGCCGCGCGGCTCGAAGATGAATTGGTCCTTGAGCTGTTCGTAGACGGGGCGCGTCACCTGAACAGAGTCGGGAACTCCACCCGACTCCATGCGGCTCGCCAGGTTCACTGTGTCACCCCATAAATCATAGATGTACTTGCTCTTCCCGATGACGCCGGCGACCACTGGCCCGCTGTTGACGCCGACCCTGAGCTTCATCGAGACGTTGTGTTCCATCGCGTGCTCGCGGGTAATGTGGACCATGCGGATGGCCATGCGGACCATGCGCTCGGCGTGGTTGGCCACCGGCACGGGCAGGCCGCACACGGCCATATAGGAGTCGCCCACCGTCTTGATCTTCTCAATGCCGAGATCATTGGCGGCACCGTCGAAGCGCGTGAAGAGTCCGTTGAGAAACATCACGACATCGTGCGGCGGCATTTCCGATGTCAGTGCCGTGAACCCGACCAGGTCAGCGAAGGCAACGGTGACCTCGGCGAAGCCGTCGGCGATCCTCTCCTCGCCGGCGCGCAGCCGATTGGCGATCGGTGCCGGCAGGACGTTGAGCAGCAGCTGCTCGTTCTCGCGGTTCTTGTTCTCGATCACGACATTCTTCTGGCGCAGGTCCTCAACCATGCCATTGAAGGCCGAGCAGAGCTCGCCAATCTCGTCGCGCGTGCGGACCGGCACGCTGGTCGCATAGTCGCCGGCAGAGAAGCGTTTGACCCCGGCAGTGAGATCGCGGAGCGGTCCAAGCAGCGCGCGCGAAAGCCAGGCGGCGGTGGCGGCGACCACGGCCATCGCCAGTCCTCCGACGAGCAACAGATCCCGGCGGAGTTCGGCGATCGGTGCGAAGGCCTCGGCGCTGTCGATCTTGGCGACGAGAGCCCACTTGAGATCGGAAATCGCAAGCGGTCCCCATGAAGCGAGCGTCGGGACGCCACGGTATCCGATGATCTCGCCCGTGCCCTCGACACCGGCGAGCGCGGCACGGGAGGCCTCGGTGTCGATGCGCTGATGCAACACTGGTGTCCCGTAACGCTGAATGACCGCGATCTCCTCGTCCGAAGTGCCCACGGATTTTAGGTCGGCGAAGAAGTTGTCGCGGTTCTCGTAGAACGCCCGAGGGCCAGAGCGCACCAGATAATCAGGTCCGACGAGATAGGCCCCACCCGTGTCGCCGAACCCTTCCTGCCGCCAGCGGCGGTTACCGGTGACGACGTTGTCGATCTCGTCATTCGACAATTGGGCGACCAGCACGCCGATGACGACGCCTTGGGCAATCACAGGTGCTGCCATGAAGGCGATCGGTGCGCCGCCCGATGGCGCATAAGAGGCGAAATCTACGAGGCAGATGGCTGACGGGTCTGCGATTTGCGAGCAGCGGGCGACGGCGGCCGCGACGTTGGTGCGGCGGTACGGACCCAACTGAAGAGATGTGGTGAAATCCACCTGCTTCTCGACCGTATAGATCAGGCGACCCGACTTGGGGTCGGCAATCATGAAATCGAAAAAGCCGACCGTGGTAGCCGCAGCGCGCATCAATGGATGATATATGGCATGCAGCCTGGAGTATTCGCTTCCGTCGCCGGCGTCGTCGAGAAGCTTGCGCCGCTCCGCCGGGTTGGGATTTTCCACAATGTAGTGATACTGCAGATAGTAGGGGGCACCATCGACCGGCAGGTAGTCCGACAGGGCTGGTTCCCTCCCCAGGGTGCGCGTCATTCCGGGGATGAAGTTCTCGGCGTACCAATCGCCGACCCTCTGTCGTAGTTCAGGCGGAGCGCCTGCCCGGTCGAGTTGGTCGACCGCGGTCCGGAACTCGCGTGTAGCATCGACCACCATCTTGGACGTTGCAAGCAGGCGCAGTTCCGCCTCGATCGTGCGAAAGTAGGTTTCGACCTGGCGCGTCTTGGTCTGACGGGCGGCCGTGAGTTGGTCGAAGACTGCCTTTTCGAGAGCGTCGCGGGCGCGGAAGTAACCGAGCGCCCCGGTGACCATGACCGCGATCGCGCCAAGAAGGACGAGGGTTGTAAACAGCTTTGCAGCCAATCCCCAGCCCGCTGGGCTGGATGAGCCGGTCACATCTGAAGAAGACATGAGATCTTACTTTGCTTTGCATCAGGTCTTCGGAAACAGGAGCGTCGGCGTCGCATCGGACGCAAGCCAAGATTGTGTTTCATCTGCTACCCCTCCCCTCGCATATGCATACCAAATTTACTGCGAGACGTGTGCGGGAATGTGTTGTGGATTCGACATGCTGGATGCCATGTCGCCGGATCCCGACAGGAAACCCTTGGGAATCAACGGTAGCCAGTTGCTACATGACGTGACATACAAAGCAAGGAATGCGGCCACTTTGGCCCCACTCAAGCTTTTGATTTTGCTTATGAAAGCGATGGTAGCGGGAGAGCGCTACCGCCTTTCCCCCCACTCGGAAACCCTAAGATATTTCCTACGGTGCTGGGCATGACAGCGCCGATCTCAGGGCGACATGTCACTGGCCCGTTAAGTTACGTTCCGCTGTTGGGCTGCTCCGTTATTCTGTGGTGACCTGAGAAGCCGGACCCGCGCCGAATCAGCCGCGACAGACGGCCGTTATTCAACCGAGTTATGTTGCTGCCCCTAAATTCTGAATTGGACGGGTTTAGCCATCTCGGGAAGGGTACGCACGCAAAAGCAACGGCCGCAGTCTGCACACGTCCTACGGCAACGAGGCGCAAGGCGGAAGGACTTAAGTCCATTTGCAGTGGTCGACAGAACGCAAACAGAGGTCCGAAAATGATCACTCCCCGAAAAACGCTTGATCGCTTGTTCGGTGATACTGAAGGCTCTGCCCAGCGGCTGACCAGCAGCGACGCCGTCATTACTACCCGTCGCGCTTTTCTGGCCGCTGGCTGTTTTTGCCTGGCCTGCAGTTTCGCGACGCCTCTGTTCGCCGATGCGCCCATCGTGAAAAGCCAGGCGCCGGGGTTCTATCGCCTTGCAGTCGGTGATTTTGAGATAACTGCGCTATCCGATGGCACCAAGATGCTTCCTACGAAGTTGCTGCAGGGCGACGCTGCGCGGATCGAAGAGCTGCTCAAGCACGACTATTTCGGCGATCTCGTCGAGACCTCTCACAATTCATTTCTCGTCAATACCGGAGCCACGCTGGTCTTAATCGACGCCGGCGCGGGGGCACTGCTGGGGCCGACCACGGGTCAGCTGCTAAGCAATCTCAGCGCATCGGGTTATCGGCCGGAACAGGTCGACGAGCTCTATCTCACGCATCTGCACACTGATCATGTCGGCGGTCTCATGGCCGACGGCCAGAGAGCTTTTCCCAATGCGATTGTCCGTGTCGACAAGCAGGACACCGATTACTGGCTAAGCGAGGCAAACATGCGCGCCGCTCCCGCCGAAGCGAAACGATTCTTCGAGGCTGCCGCCGCATCGATCGCCCCCTACATGCAAGCCGGCAAGCTCGTCGTTTTCGACGGCAACACCGATCTCGTGCCTGGTGTGCGCGCGCAAACGGCCTATGGGCACACGCCCGGACACACCATGTACGTGGTCGAGAGCAGGGGCGAGAAGATAGTGCTGTGGGGCGATGTCGTGCATGTCGCGGCGGTGCAATTCAGGGATCCTTCAGTGACGATCCAGTACGACGAGAACGCATCGGAGGCCGAACGCGTGCACGAGCTGGCATTCGCGGATGCGGCGGAGAACGGCTACATCATCGGCGGCGCCCACATATCGTTTCCCGGGCTTGGCCGCGTGCGACGCGACGCCGAGAAGGTCTATACCTATGTGCCCCTGAACTACGGATAGGCAATCGCTTCCCCCGCGATGCGCATCTGTCCGCGCAAAGAGGCATCGTGGACGTCGCTCGTTCTCCGCAAGGCAAGGCTATGCTTGCCGTGTGGGGGCATCGTGTCCAGTCGGCGCGCCATCTAAGGGCGATCCGCAAACTTCTCCCACCAGCGATCGGAACCATTGGTGGGCGGGGTGAGTGTGCGATCTTTCGTGCCAGATCAGCTTGTAGAGCAGTTTTTCCGTTTCGAACGGCAGGTCGCGCACCACCAGATCGCGCTCATTCGCAATGGCACGCCACGGCCCGTTGAAGAAGCCAAGCGGCACGCAGGTGAGAAGATCGCTGCGTGAGACAATTTTCAGCGCGTCGGCAAAGTGATTGACGACGGCAGCGATTGCCCTCGTCCGCCCCGTAAGGCTCAGCCAGCCATCCACCAATCCCAGTTCCAGACCGGATGGCGTCACCAGAACGTGCGCCGCGGCGGTGAACTGATCAAGGGTCAGACTTTGCGACAGCGCATGCCCTCTGCGCATGACGCAGACATAGCGATCCGTCCGCAAGCTTTGCACATGCATTTCTCGCGGCAGCGAGGCAAACATGCCAACGGCGCAATCAAGCGTGCCGTGATCGATTCCTTCCAGCGAGCCTTGATGACTATGAACAGCAAAGGAAACCCGGGCGCGTGGGGATGCGGCCTGCAGCTTCAGCGTGATTGCGCAGACACCTTCCACCGCAAGACTGTCGGTGACGGCAATTCGAAAACTGGTCGCATCGGATGCTGGATCGAAGTCGTCGGGGGCGAAGGAGGCACGGATCGCCGTAAGCGAGCGATGAAGTTCGGGCCACATCGCGACCATGCGTGACGTCGGCTGGACCCCCGTCGCTGTCTTGAGGAAGAGCTGATCCTTCGTCAGCTTGCGGGCGCGACGCAAGGCGTTGCTCACCGCCGGCTGGCTCATCGCCAGGCTGGAGGCCGCGCGTGTTACGTTCCTTTCCAGCATGATGGCCTCAAGGACTGCAATCAGGTTCAGGTCGAGACGCACGTTATTCACCCAGGAAATGACAGTTGCCTCTAATTCTAAATTGGACGCATCGACGGCGGCAAGCAATTCTGTTGCGCAGACAGGCGGGTCCATGGGAGTGCCCTCGCAACCCGGCGACAAGAATTTCCTGCTGAACAGAGGATACAGCATGAATGATATGGCTTTCGCGGACGAACTGCCGAAACTCACCGGCAAGATCAGCGCCGATCGCATTCGATTGATGCGAACACCGCGTCCGCCCAAGGACCTGGTCGACGGCTTCAAGCGGATCGGCGACGCCACCAGCGTTATTTCGGATATTATGGATGAGCTCGGCATAACCGGCGCAATTGGCGCATCGCTTCTGAAGCCGACCTTGCCTTCGATATCGATCGTCGGTCCCGCGCTGACGGTGCGCAATATCGTGCAGCGCGAGCATGTCTACGAGACCGCGCGAAACCACGTCAACCGGATGGCGGAGTTCGAAGCCCACAATCTGGCATTGCCGGGCGACGTGGTGGTCATCGACGGCGTCGCCGGCGTTTCGAATATGGGCGGAATTTCGGCCCAGACGGGAAAGCGGCAAGGGGAGGCCGGAGCAATCGTGTCCGGAGGCATTCGCGACCTCGGTCATTCGCGGCGGGTCGAATACCCGCTTTGGGCGACCGAGATCACGCCTGTCACCGGCAAATGGCGGATCGAGACTGTGGAGATCAATGGCGATATCCAGATCGCCGGCGTGCGTGTCGCCCCGGGCGATATTGTCGTCGCGGACGAAACCGGCGTCTGCTTCATCCCGATCGCCCGGGCCTCCGAGGTCCTCGCAAAGGCGCTGAAAAAGTCAGCTTCTGAATGGGCGAAGTGTGAAGCAATCGACGCGGGCACCGCCGTCGCGGACCTGCCGGGCAATGCATAAGTGATGGATCATCCGGTGAAAAAACTGCGCATCGCCATCATCAATGACTACCAGGACGTGGTTCGCACGCTGGACTGCTTTTCCAGGCTGGACGGTCACGACGTCACCATCTGGACCGATATCGTTGAGGACGTCGACGTCCTGGCCGATCGCCTGCAGGAAGCGGATGTGCTGGTGCTGATGCGTGAGCGCACAAGGATCGACGAGAGCCTGCTCGGCCGTCTGCCCAATCTGAAGCTGATCAGCCAGAACGGCCACATCCCGCATATCGATCTGGCGGCTTGCGACAGGCATGGCGTCGTCGTTTCGTCCGCGATCACGTCGCGACCATCTTACTCGACGGTGGAATTTACCTGGGGCTTGATCCTGGCAGCGATGCGCAACATCCCGTTCGAGAGCGCCTCGCTGAGGCAAGGCCATTGGCAGACGACCATCGGGCTCGGCCTCAGGGGCCGTATTCTCGGCATCTATGGTTTCGGCCGGCTCGGCTCGATGGTCGCGCGGATCGGCGCGGCCTTCGGCATGGATGTGCTGGTCTGGGGGCGGCAGGGCTCGCTGGACCGCGCCAGGTCCGAGGGATTTGACACCGCCGCCAACAGGGACTCACTGTTCAGGCAGTCGGATGTGCTCAGTTTGCATCTGCGGCTGAATGCCGAGACCACCGGTGCGATCGGTCCCGACGAGCTGGCCTTGATGAAGCCAACCGCTCTGCTGGTGAATACCAGCCGTGCCGAGCTTGTTCAGCCGGGAGCTCTGGTGGCGGCGCTGAAGAGTGGCCGTCCCGGCAAGGCGGCAGTCGACGTGTTCGAACGCGAGCCGCTCACCAATCCGGATGACCCCTTGCTAAGGCTTCCCAACGCGCTGTGCACGCCACACCTCGGCTATGTCGAGCGCGACAATTACGAGTTCGCCTACGGCAACGCGTTCGACCAGATCGTAGCCTTCGCGGCGGGAAGCCCGATCAACGTGCACAACGCCGATGGCGCAAAGCAGGATCACTGAAATGAATCTCGAACTCGACGGCAAGATCGTCCTGATAACCGGCGGAAGCAAGGGAATAGGGCTGGCTTGCGCTCGCGCCTTTGGCAGGGAGGGGGCTCGCGTGGTGATCGTATCGCGCAGCCAGCAGAACCTGGACGCCGCGAAAGCAACGCTGGTCGCCGAGGGCCTGTCGGCAGAGAGCTTCGCCGCCGATCTGTCGGATGCGCTTGCCGCGAAGGAGATGGTGGCAGCCCTTGAGGACCGGGTGGGACCGATCGCGTCCCTGGTCAATTCGGCCGGCGGCGCCAGGAGAGTTCCTCCCGACGAACTGACGCCGGAAAAATGGCGCATTGCGATGGACGCGAAATTCTTCACCTACATGAACGTCATGGACTACGTCCTGCCGCTGATGGTGGCACGGCGCGCCGGCACCATCGTCAATATAGTCGGCACCGGCGGCAAGATCGCATCACCCATGCATTTGCCGGGAGGGGCCGCCAACGCGGCGCTGATGCTCGCCTCGGCCGGTCTGGCGGCTGCCTGGGGGCCGGCAGGCATAAGGGTCAACGTCCTCAACCCCGCCGCCACCATGACCGAGCGCCTGCAGATGTCGCTTGAAGTCGAATCCAGAATGACGGGCAAGACGACAGAAGAGCTGCTGCGGCTGAACGAGCAACGCATTCCGCTGCGGCGCTACGCAAAGCCCGAGGAGGTGGCCGACGCCGCGCTTTTCCTCGCCAGCGCAAGATCCTCCTACGTGACAGGGGCGTCGTTGACCATGGACGGAGGTCTCACGCCCTTGGTTGTCTAGCCGGTTCACAACGAGGGAAAACTACGGGAGGAAAAAATGTTCACTTGGTACAGAGAGTTGACGGCGCGAGAGCGGAACACCTTCTGGGGTTGCTTCGCCGGCTGGGCAGTCGATGCGATGGACGCGCAGCTCTTTAGCTTCGTGCTGCCAGTTCTCATTGCGGCATGGGGAATGACGACGGCGCAGGCAGGCTATCTGGCCACGGCGACGCTGCTTTCCGCGGCGATCGGAGGATGGGCCTGCGGATATCTCGCTGACCGTTTCGGCCGCGCCCGCATCATGCAGTTCACGATCCTATGGTTCTGCGTCTTCACCTTCCTTGCCGGCTTTGCCCAGGATTTCCAGCAGCTGATGGTGCTGCGCATCATGCAAGGGTTGGGCTTTGGCGGCGAGTGGGCCGCCGGCGCTGTTCTGATGGGCGAGATCATTCGCGCCGAACATCGCGGCAAGGCCGTGGGCACCGTCCAGAGCGGATTCGGCGTCGGTTGGAGCGCGGCCGCCATTCTGGCAGGCTTGGTTCTAGCACATTTTCCCCAGGATTATGGATGGCGCGTTCTGTTGATGATCGGTGTCCTCCCCGGCGTTCTGGTTCTCTATCTGCGCCGCAAGATCGAGGAGCCGGAGATTTTTGTCAGAACGCGCGACCTTGTCGAGAAATCCGGAATTCGTCCGGGATTGGGCGCGATATTCCAGCCGGAGACCTTGCGGATAACGGTGCTGTCCTCATTGCTTGCATTCGGCGTGATTGGTGTTGGTGGTGCGATCGTCAACTGGCTGCCCACCTTCATGAGGACCGTGCGCGAGCTGTCGCCGAGCGCTTCAGGGTACTACGTGTTCGTGGTGACCGGCGGTTCGTTCTTCGGATTTCTGGCGAGCGCATACCTGGCAGATCATCTGGGTCGGCGGCGGACGTTTCAGCTGTTTCTGCTGTGTTCCTGGCTGATTACCATTGCCTACATGTTTTTGCCGCTCTCCGGCTGGCCACTGATTGTCCTTGGCGCGCCGTTCGGGTTCTTCACGATCGGAAACTATGCGGCGCTGGGACCGTTCTTCACCGAGCTTTTCCCCTCCGCCATTCGCGCCAGCGGCCAGAGTTTCGCCTATAATTTCGGCAAAGCGGCAGGCGCGGCAGCTGTATCCAGTATCGGAATACTGGCGCAATACATCGGCCTGGCGGAGGCGATCGGCCTGGTGGCACTTTTGGGCTACAGCATCGCTTTTGCCGCGACCCTTATGCTGCCCGAGACGCGTGGAATGGAACTGACTTCCGGCTATGAGCCTACTGCGCCGCGCCCCGACACGGGCGGTTCTTCGCCGCCCGCCCGGGCGGCAGCTTTGCATGCGAGACGATAGCCGGCCCAGATTGCGCTTGTGTGCAACCAGATTCGCAGCCGGTCACCAAGCAGCTCGGAAAACGTCCCACGGACCAGGACTCGCCAAGGATCGACAGAACATGCGGAAGTTCCTTTCTAGACCAAGGAGAGATCAATGAAGTCAACTTTTCCATACTTTGTTTTTGCCATGACCCTAATGACACAAGGTGGCATGGCCCAAGCCCAAACCGCAGGTGGGCCAATGCAGATCATTGTTGCCACACCCCAGCAGCTTTCTGTCTCGGAGAGCGCATCGAAGACTGTCGGGGTGTCCCAGGTCCAGGGACAAAGCGCTAAGATGCTCTATGGCGATGCCGCGAAACCTGGACTTTACACGGTTTTATTGCTCCTCGAACCACACAAGCGCATCATGCCGCTATCACATCCCGACTCCCGGTTCGTGACAGTCCTGTCGGGAGCATTCTACGTTGGGTTTGGCGACACTTACGATGAGACCAAACTCAACGCGCTTCCGGCCGGAGGTATCTACACTGAACCCGCCAACACCAACCATTTTGGGGAGACGCGGGATGAGCCAGCCCTCGTTGCGATCACCGGATATGGGCCGAGCGGAACCACCTACGCAAATCCCGCCGATGCGCCAAATGCGGTCGAGAAATAGGTCCGGTTCCCGCCAGGAACTTTCGCCGAGGAAACGCGTACATGGGCGGTGTCCTGCATGCCACTCCAGATACCAAACAAGGCGACAAAGTGTACTTCGAGCGACGGATAGAGCACAGAAGTGATAGGATAGGAGAACAGATGTCTCGATCGCCAATGGCCAATCCGCCAGAAGTGGGCACGCAAGGAAAGATAGCCGCGAGCCGCCGTAAGAGCGTCACCGCCGAAGGGCTCGCCCACAAGCATCCGGTTCCCAATGCCTGCCGGATCGGCAACTTGGTGTTCTCTGGAGCGATTCACGGTGTCAATCCAACCACTCACGAGTTGCCGGCCGGGATGGCCGACCAGTCGGCCAATGTGTTTGCCAATATGCGTGCCATCATCGAGGCCGCAGGCGGCAGCGCCGAGGACATCATCAAGGTGGAGATCTATCTTCGCGACAGCGGTGACAGGAATGCCGTGAATGAAGAATGGCTGCGGATGTTTCCCGATCCGCAGTCGCGTCCGGCCCGGCACGTTCGGCCGTTGCCCCCGGACAGCCCTTCACTGGTACAATCCGAATTCATTGCAGTTCTGGAGGATGCTTCTGATCCCGGCACAAAGCCCTGGAGCTAAATGTGCTGTCGGCGGGTGGAGCCTCGTACCACACCGTCATTGCCTTTCGGCCGCGTCGCGGTGAGGCCGGTCTCGATGGACCTGAGAAGCGCCAGCGCATCGTCGAGCCTGCTGGCGTCGCCACCGGCGGCGGCAGAGACGGCGGCGCCCCACTCCTTGCGCACCAGGGCGTAGTTGTCGGCGCCGCGCCGCGTGCGGTAGACGCTGACGCCGCGGCGATCTTCCGGATCGACATGCCGCTCGATAAGCCCCTTTCCTTCCAGATCGCGCAGCACCGTGGAGAGGTTGGTGCGTTGTAGCCCGATCGCGACAGCGATCTGGCTGGGCGTGGCCGAGGCGAACGCCATTCTTGGCCAGCCTCCCCGGATCGGACGAAGCTGCGAACTATGAATACGCGATACCCCTCCAGACTACGCCCCCGCCTAGCACACCGCGCCGATCCTGGTCGCTCGCCTGTTGCTCCACCAAGCCCTTGGCCTCGAGCGTGCAGTGCCGCAGGGAGCTTGGTGCGCTAAGGCCCTGTCGCGGCAGCGAGCTCCGACGGCGCGACTGACCCCGAGCGGTGGAGCTGGCGCACCACCACCCCTCCTGCTGCGATAGGGCCACGGCGGTGCGGTCGTGATAGCCCGCCGCCTGGAGCCCGCGTGAGCGCGAGGCCGAGGTCGACCAGCTCGGCCCGAGCGTCAACTGTCTTCTCAGGCCTGGGCATCGGCGAGGTGGGCGGTGACGGGAGATTGCGGCGCGGGCATTGAAAAGAGATTCATACATATATATGTGTACATAACTATGTATGAATTATCAAGAAAGGCCCTACAATGAACACCTCACGACGAAACCTCTTGCGCGCAACGGTCACCGGCGGAACCGCACTAGCGGTGACCGCTCTGCTTCCCGGCTCTAGAGCCCGCGCCGCCTCCGCGCCAGTCGGCCCAACCCAGTACGTCAAGGGGGTCGACGTCCTGCCGGACACCTCCCATGCCACCGACGGACTGATGGAGCATGTCCGTGGCTACTTCCAGGCCAAGACCGACAAGAATCTCGACTGGCAGATGTCCTCCTTTTCCCGCGAGCAGTTCACCTACATCGACGGAATCTTGGGTTGGCACTGGTACAGCTGGGAGGCGATGCGCAAGGCGCTCGCCAGTTGGTTTCCCACCTGGCCAAAAAGCAGCATGTCCTATCCCACCCGGCTCCTGGGCGACACGACCAGCGCGATCCTGATTTTCACCGACACACCCGGGATGTTCGGCCCAGGCCAGGTTCGCAACTACGGTGCCGTCAACTTCGGCCGCGACGGTAAGATCGAGCGGTGGGTGGATTACTGGGACGCCCGCCAGTTCGGCGTAGCCGCCTGGAAGAAAGAGGAGAAGTCCCCTGGTGACTGGCCGACCAATTTCCGCGAGGACACAGTAGGCGAGACCGCCTCACCCTTGATGCGTGGCGTCGTCGCCAAGCTCCACAGCGCCTTGCGTGACGGTGATATCTCGGCCGCGATGCAGCTCTTTTCCTCCGACGCAGTCTATGAGGACGTAGCAGCGCACATCCAGATTGCAAGTCGATCCAGTATCCAGAAATACTTGGCCAAGGCCGCCGCCATCCTACCGTATGTCGGCCATGGCACCGGCGTGCGTCACGTGCTCGGCAACGACTTAGGCGGCGGTTACGAATGGACCGCGGCCGGCGGCCCAGTGCCTCGCGGCATCACGGCACTCGAACTAGACCCTTGGGGCAAGATCTGGCGATTCTCCGCAGTGTGGAACGGCGCCTACGCCGATGATGGCCTGCTCACTGCCTTCGCGGCCAAGGCAATCGAGTACTGAGCTTGGGGCGTGAATTTGCCCCGCTGTTCCGACGGGTCTGGTGATGGGGCGGTGCAGAACACACTCGGCGCTCTTGACGAACTCGGCCGGCTCGGGGTTGCGGCTGTCTGAGGCGCTTTCGGTCGTTGGCTTCGGCGATGAGCTCGGCTGCCTCTGGTGTGGTCAGGGGGATAACCACAATGCGCCTGCCGGTCTCCGAGCTTGCCGCCTCCTACTGGCTCTGGTTCCTGCATCAGCTTAAGGCCGAAGCGCCCGGCACGCCCTTCGCCGCGCTCTCGCCGCCGGAGTTGATGCTCCGCGACAGCGTCGAGCGGACCCCCGGGCTGACCACGCCCTATGTCATCTGTACCCGCCGATCCAGTCGAAGACGCTCTGAGTGGCGGCCGGCCCGATCAGCGTCCTTCGCGCCGCTGCTGAACGAGCGCGCAGACGAGATGCTGGAGGAGGTCGACTGCCGCGTGAGGGTCGGCTCGGTCAGGACTTTCGGCGCTGGCCAGCAGCTCCCCCCATTCGCGGCGAACCAAGGCGAAGTTGCTTTCGCCGCGTGCCGTGCGCCGCACCAGCACGCCGCGCCGGTCCTGGTCGCTCGCCTGTCGCTCCACCAGGCCCTTGGTCTCAAGCCCGCGCAGCGCCGCGGAGAGATTGGTGCGCTGCAACCCTGTCGCGGCGGCGAGCTCCGACGGTGCGACCGGCCCGGAGCGATGGAGCTGCCGCATCACCACCGCCTCCTGCTGTGACAGGGCTACCGCGGCGCGGTCGAGATATCCGGCCGCCTGGATCTCGCGCGCGAGCGCGAGGACGACGTCGGCGAGTTCGGCCCAGGATTCAACCGCCTCAGAAGACCGCGGGGGCGGAGAGGCGGGCTGGGGTGAAAGATCGGGATTAGCCATGACCTGACGATATAGCTCCGTTGCAGCGCGGGGGGTAGACACAAAAGAGATTCCTATATAGTGATTAAAACATCACTATATAGGAATCATCAGATGACCTCCTTCGATTTATCCGATCCAAGTCCTGCGCGTCTGTCTCCGACGCTCATGGCTCGCGCGGGTGGGCTGCATGACGTCGGCGTCTACACGCTTCTCGCCGGCGCCTTCCTGCCCATCGCCGACTTCTTCATCGTCAATGTGGCGCTACCGACGATCGCCACCTCGCTGAAGGCGACGCCGGCCGCACTGGAGCTGGTCGTTTCCGTCTACGGTGTGGCCTATGCCGCGGCACTTGTACTGGGCGGCAGGCTGGGCGATCGCTTCGGTCGTCACACACTGTTTCTGATCGGGCTTTCCGGCTTCATATTGGCCTCGCTGGCATGTGGCTTGGCGCCAACCATCGAGGTGCTGATTGCCGCCCGGCTGGTTCAGGGCGCCACTGCGGCAATGCTGGTGCCGCAGGTGCTCGCGACCTTCCAGGCCACGCTGGAAGGCGATCGCAAGACCCGGGCCATCGCGCTTTACGGCGCGACCTCGGGTGTTGCGGCAGTTGTCGGCCAGCTCGCCGGCGGGCTGCTGGTCAGCGCCAATTTGTTCGGCGCCTCCTGGCGTCCGATCTTCCTGATCAATATCCCGCTCGGCGTCATCGTGTTCTTCGCCTCGCGGCTTGTCGTGCCGGCCAACCGCTCGCCACACCCGGCCGGTATCGATCTGCCCGGCACCGTGCTGTTTGCGGCTACGCTGACGACCCTGCTGGTGCCGCTGACCGAAGGCCATTCGCTTGGCTGGCCTGTGTGGACCCGGGCGATGTTGGCGGCAGCCGCGGTACTGGCCATCGTTACCGTGATGGTCGAGCGGGCGACCGAGGCACGCGGAGAGGTGCCGCTGCTGCCGCCGTCGTTGCTCAAGCTGCGGTCGATGTCACGTGGTCTCGCAATGATCACGCTATTCAGCGTCGGCTTCGGGGCGTTCATGTTCGTCTTCGCGCTCACCGTCCAGAACGGGCTCGGCGCCAACGCATTCGAAAGCGGTCTCGCCATCCTGCCGATGGCGGTCATGTTTTTCATCGGCTCCATGGTCAGCACGCGCATGATCAATCAATTCGGCCGCGGCGCGCTGGCGGCGGGCGGCATCGTGCAAGCGCTTGGGCTGGCCTTGCTGGTAGGGATTACCGTTTTGGGCTGGCCGAAAGTGAACCTGATCGAACTGGCCCTGCCGCTCGTCCTGATCGGCGCCGGACAATCGATGCTGTTTTCCGGCCTGTTCCGAGCCGTTCTAGCCGATGTTCCAGCTCATCTCGCCGGCATCGGCAGCGGCGTCCTCATCACGCTGCAGCAGTCCGGTCTTGCGCTCGGAGTCGCAAGTCTTGGCACGCTCTATCTGGTACTGGAGCCGGCAAGCATTTCGAGAGCCTTCGGCATCGTCATCGCATGCCAGTTTGCGATCATCGTGATATTGGTGCTGTGCACGGGGCTGCTGCCTCGCTTCACCAGCCGCCAGACCAATGCGCAGCCGGTGGAGATGTGACACCCAACGAGGCCGGCCAGACGGATTTCTCGCCCAGAATAGACGCAGTTCTTTGGCGCGGCGGTGCCTCCGCCACTCGGGCGGCATGCGCCCAATTCCGGCGCAGCTCCGTTCGTGGAAGCTGTTGCGATCGCAGACCCAGACTCGATCGTCTTGCCCGGAAGAATATCTGGTTCGACACCGACGAATGAGGTCCACTCAAGGGGCGCTTCAACGTCGGCGAGAGTGCCCAATGTGGATGATGGTAGCGGTTACTTGCGTAACCGACTGATATCGTTGACCAAGTGGTAGCGGGAGAGCGCTACCGTCTTTCCCCCCACTCAGGAGACTTGCAATATTTTCTACAGTGTCGGGCGTGATGGACCTGTCCTGGCTGTAGAACCTAACCCGGAAGTTATCCACGACGCGAATGGCAGCTTTGCGCCGGTGGGTTCAACCGGTCATCGCAACACCTTCTGTAGCCTATCGGCCGGCGTTTCGAAGTCCAGGGTTTTTCGGGGTCGCTGATTGAGCCGCAGGGCGACGGCGTTGAGTTGGGCCTGCGAGACATGGGAGAGGTTAGTTTCTCTCGGGAAGTACTGCCTGAGCAGACCGTTGGTATTTTCGTTGCTGCCGCGCTGCCAGGGACTTCGCGGATCGCAGAAGTAGACCTGTAGATCGGTTGCAACGGTGAAGCTTTTGTGCCGAGCCATCTCCTTGCCTTGGTCCCACGTTAGCGAGCGCCGCAACTCTTCGGGCAATGTGCCGATCGTCTGGGCGAGGGCCGCCACGACGGTGGCCGAGTCCCTCCTCGCTACCCTTACAAGCATCGTGAACCGGCTGTGTCGCTCGACGAGGGTGGCGATGTGCGTGTCGTTCGCCCCGGTGAGCAGATCACCCTCCCAATGGCCTGGGATGGCGCGATCCTCAGCCTCGGCGGGGCGCTCGCGGATGGAGATCATATCGAGTATTTGTCCTTGCCCCGTCCGGCTCTGTGCGCCTTTGGCGAGCCGCATCTGTCGTTTGGTACGCAGGTGCGCTGTTAGTTCCTTCTTGAGCACCCCTCGCGACTGGATGAATAGACTGCGATAGATCACTTCATGAGATATCCGCATGCTTGGATCGCCTGGGTACTCTCGCCTCAGCCAGCCCGCTATCTGCTCCGGGGACCATTGCAACGCCAGCTTTTGCGCCACCCGCCATCGTAGCCGCCCAGAGCACGCCAGGCGACACTGCTTCGGGCGCAGCGCTCGCTCCCAAGCATGCTTGTCGGCCCGGGTTGCACGATACGCTTGTGCGCCGCCATTGCGCGAGATCTCGCGACATATTGTCGATGGGGATCGCCCGAGACTTCGTGCAATAGCGCGGATTGCAAGACCCGCCGCGATCCCGCGAGAGATCTCTTCGCGCTCCGCCAGCCCGAGCGTCAAGGCCGCTCTACGTCTAGCTGACGGAGCAATGCCGCCGTGTAAGGATACGATCCGCTGAACGCCGGTCTTGTTCCGGCGGTCAAGTGCCCGCGAGATCGACGAAATGCTCTGACCTCGCTTCCATCGCTCCCAAAGCTCGGCCTTCTGCGCTGACGTAAACCAGATCCGTGACGTCACCATGCAACACCTCCTCATCCTCTCAGATTAAAGCGTGTTGCGATGACCGGTTGAACCCACCGCCCAATAGCGGCCATTGAGGTGACTGTCGCCACTGCCTGAAAGCTGACGTCGCAGGCGACCGCGCTGGAGGTCGTGGCGCGCGCCAACAGCTGACTTTCGCTCGGTGTCGAAATGAGGCCAATATCGAACAGTCGGCAATTGTAGCTATTCTTTTACCTTGTTGACACAACCAAGTATTATCATTCCTGAATTTACCGCGCCTTAGGCGGAGAGACGTCATTGTACGATCGGCGTTTTTTCCAAGGAATGACAAATCTTGCTAGGTGCGGTTCTGCAGGTGCTGCCGGGTCGGTTCATGGATGTGCGCATGCGCGTATCCAACGGCTACGAAACGCGTGTCGTGGAGCGACCCGGGCTCTGGATGACGCCAGCAGAGCTGGAGCAGTTGAGCCAGGATTTGCGTCTGGTTGCGTCGAAAACCTTGAAGGCCGGCAGCCTGACCTATGGCGTGTTTTCCGGTGATCGCAGCCGGTTGGAACATTCTATCATCACCATCGTCTATAGGCGAAGCGACGGGCGGCCGATCGCCTTCAACGCGCTGGCGCTGATGGAGATTTCGCTGGCCGGCAAGCCTTATGAGGTGCTGCATCTCGGCCTGGTCATGGTCGATCCGGACGAGCGCAGCCGCGGACTGAGCTGGATCCTCTACGGCCTGACCTGTTTCCTAATGTTCCTGCGCAATCAGCTCAGGCCGATCTGGATCTCGAACGTCACCCAGGTGCCCGCCGTCGTCGGTATGGTCGCGGAGGCCTTCACCAATGTGTTTCCCGGCCCGCATGCCGGTGCGCGGCGCTCGCTGACCCATGTGCTTCTGGCGCGGCAGATCATGGCGCGCCACCGCCATGTCTTCGGTGTCGGTCCCGAGGCGGGTTTCGACGAAGAGCGCTTCGTAATCACCAATGCCTATACCGGCGGCTCTGACGATCTGAAGAAATCGTTCGACGAGGCGGCCAAGCATAGGGTCGCGACCTATAACGAGTTCTGCCAAAAGGAGCTCGACTACGGCCGCGGCGACGATGTGCTGCAGATCGGCCAGATGAATTTCCAGGCCGCGCGCACCTATCTCGCCGATGCGGTTCCGCGCGGATCGCTTGCCGCCCTTGCCCTGGCGGGAGCCGCCGCCACGCTGCAACGGCTGGTGCTGCCGGTGGTTTACTGGGCCGACTCCAGCCGCCAATGGAATGTGTTGAGACCATGGACGCATTAGCCTTCAATTATGAGGAGTTCACGACCCGCAACATCGGGTTCGTCAGCGAAGCCCAGCAGGCCAGGCTGCGGGACGCGACCGTATTCGTCTGCGGGACCGGGGGCATGGGTGGCGCCTGCATCATGGCGCTGGCGCGCATCGGGGTCGGCCGGCTCATCATCGCCGACCTCGACACCTTCGCCATCTCCAACCTCAACCGGCAGGTCTTCGCCTTCATGGGCACCGTCGGACGGCTAAAGGCGGAGGCGACGCGCGATCTCTGCCTGACGATCAACCCGCAGATGCAGATCGTGGTCTATGGCAAGGATTGGCCGGAGCACGCCACATCAGCGATCCGAGACAGCGCCATCGTCGTCAACGGAACCGACGATCTCGGTGCCTCGCTGCTGCTGTACCGCACCGCAAGGGGACTCGCCCGCACCGTCGTCGACGCCTATGCCTCGCCGCTGCCGTCTGTCTATGTGACCAGGCCCAGTGACCCGATGCCGGAGGAGCGTCTTGGTTATCCAACATCGGGGACGGCCTGGGATGCGCTCACGCCGGAGCAGCGCGCCACCGCTTTTCTGCACGAGGCCGAATATGTCGTTCTCAACTCCTCGTCACGCCACCATGTCGACCTCGCAATGGCCGGCGAGGTTGCGGCGGGAAAGCGCAGCCGCATGTCGTTTGCGCCGATGGTCGTCACCACGGGCATGCTGATGGCCTATGAGGTTACCGCCGGTATCCTCGGCAACGCGCATGGCGCCGACTGCCGCGGCTGGTTCTTCAATCCTTACAAGGGACGCGTCGAGCGGCCGCGCAATGTACTGGTCGCCGCGCTCCTGCGGCCCATCGTACGCCGTTTTATGCTCAAGTTGATGGCAGCGGACCGATGAGTTTCGACGGCACGGTCGTCGCCGACACCATCACCTCGCTGGCCGCGCTGGTCGGCCTGCTGATCGTGATCTCAGTCGTCGGCGGGCGCGACACCGGTGATCCGCTGTCCCGGTGCTTCCTATTCGGCCTCAGGGTGCTGGCAGTGCTGCTCGCTTGCCGCATCCTCGACTGGACGACCGGCCTTGCCATCTTCCGCTTCGTTACCATCGTGGCGGCGGGTCTGCTACCGCTGGCGGCGCTGCTGCTGACCGAAGGATTGCTGCGCCGGCATGCGCCGTTTGCGCTCAAATTCTTCGCCGCCGGAGGTGCTGCGCTGTTCTTCTTGCTGGCGCTGCTTCCAGAGCGCTTCGCCGAGCCATGGCGAATGGCCATGCTTCTGCTCTTCCAGTTCGGTGGCTTCCTGGCGATCGGCTGGCTGGTGATGACGCGCGATCGCGACAGTCTTTCGGCAGCCGAGAACCGCACGGTCGAGCGCATGGCGCTGTCGCTGCTTTTGATCATTCCGTTCATGATCACCGATTACCGGCCCGGCCTGTTCGAGGTTCCGGTGCGGCTCGGCGGCATCGCCATCCTGTTCCTGTGCTGGCTGACGATCGGCCTTGGACGCGCGAGCCTTGGCCATCGCGACACGATCGGCGCTTTCGCCGTCATCGCGCTGAGCTCGGTGTTTGCCGGGCTGGCGCTGGGTGGCATCGACGATCTCGGCTGGCGCGGCAGCGTGCAGGGCGTGGTGATCGTGCTTTCCGCGACGCTGCTGGCCGTCATCTACAATGACAGCGTCAGCCTGACCGCTGAAAAGCGCCGCGACTCCCTGCTGAGGCACATGGCCGAGGGCGACCTCACCGATTCGGCGCGCTTCCTGCGTGGCCTGCAGCATCATATCCTGGTCGACGGCGCGTTGATCCTGCCGGCCGCCGACCTTGGCGATTTCGACCTGAAGGTGCTGGCCCGGGCACTGGAGCAGGTTCCCGTTCTCTCGCTCGCCCATGTGCAGCCGGAGGCGCCGGTCGACCAGGATATACGCGAGCAGCTGGCCTGGCTGTTCGAGAAGTACGAGGCGACGCATGTGCTTCTGGCGACGCTCGAGCCGTTGACCGTGGTGGCACTCAACATGCCGGCGCTGGCATCATCGCCGGGCGTGGAGATGGAGCTTCGCGCCGTCCAGCGCATGGCCATGCTGATCTCGCAGCGGGAGGCGAAGGGTTGATCGCCATCGTCGAGCGCGACATGGCCGCGTTCTTTCGCGCGCCCTTCAACGCCTATGGCAGCGACACGCGCTACGTCTCGCCGATGCTGAGCGATCTGAAGCGGTTTCTTTCGGCAAGGACCAATCCGCTTTTCGCCAGCGATGAGGATTTCAGCTTTTTTGCCATCCTACGCGACGGCAGGCCGGTCGGGCGGATCACCGCGCATGTGCACCGGTCGTCGAACACGCTCTACCCGCTGAACCGCGCCTATTTCGGCTATTTCGATTGCGCCGACGATGCCGAGGCTGCCGCCGCCCTGCTTCGTGCTGCCGAGGGGTGGGCGCGCAAGCGCGGGTTTTCCGAGATCAACGGCAATTTCAACCTGACCGCCATGCAGCAGGCCGGCGTGGTGACGGACGGTTTCGAGCACCAGCCCTATACCGATCAGATCTGGGGCCCGCCGCATCTGCCGCGCCTGCTTGAGGCGAACGGCTATGCCGCGTCGTTTCCGATGACGACTTTCGAGCAGGACATTTCGACACTCGATGCCGGCCGGCTGACCACGCCGGAGCAGCGCGAGGCGCTGGCCGACCAAGGCTTCAGCTTCGCGCCGGTGACGCGGGCGACCTTGTCGGAGCGGCTGGAGGATGCTCGTACCATCCTCAACGACAGCTTTCGCGACAATCCGATGTTCGTGCCGGTGACGAAAGAGGAATTCGATTTCCAGGCCAAGGAGATGAAGTGGGTGATGGACCCGCGCATCTCCACCGTCATGCATCATCAGGGGCGGGCGATTGGCGCGGTCATCGTCATTCCGGACCTTAACCCGCTGGTGAGGGCGACCGGTGCGCGGATCGGCTGGTCGACGCCCTGGCACTATTTGAGATACCGCGTGGCGCGTCGACGCGCCGTCGTCATCTTCCAGGGCGTGCTGCCGGAATACCAGGGCAAGGGGCTCAATCCGCTGATGCTGGCGCACGCACTCGGCGCCATGCGTAGCGCCGGCTACCTCACAGTCGGCGGCACCTGGATTGCCGATGTCAACAAGGCATCGCTGCGCCAGGCCGAAAAGAGCGGTGCGCAGCCGCTGCACCGCCTGCATCTCTATTCCAAGGTTTTGTAGGATGGACAACGCCCTGCTTTCCCGTGT
This sequence comes from Mesorhizobium sp. PL10, assembly GCF_053714315.1. Lineage (NCBI taxonomy): Bacteria > Pseudomonadati > Pseudomonadota > Alphaproteobacteria > Hyphomicrobiales > Phyllobacteriaceae > Mesorhizobium > Mesorhizobium sp. PL10. The sequence continues at coordinate 279,697 of NZ_JBSKBR010000004.1, forward strand.
CGTCGCCAGCGCCAATCTGGCACCGTCCGTGCACAACACGCAGCCGACGCGCTGGCATGCACCGAGTGACGGTTCGATCCTGGTCATGGCCGAATTGGCGCGGAGGCTTTCGGTCGGCGATCCCTCCGGCCGCGACATGGGCGTTTCCTGCGGCACCGCCGTCGAAGGCACGGTGATGGCGCTCACTGATGTCGGCATCGGGGTGGCGGCCGTCGAGGATCTCTGGGCGGTGAATGACACCGTTGCCTTTCCCGGCTACCGGCTGGCGGCGCGGGTCGTCCCAGGTGGTGTGGCGCAACCCTCGCCGCTGAGCGGCCATGTCGCGAACCGCTTCACCTGGCGTTCGCATTTCAAGCCGGCAGCGATGGATGCCGCAAAGGCGCTGCAGGCATGGGCGCGAGAGGCGGAAGATGTGACGCTAGCCCATACGCCTGAAGAAATCGCCATGCTGGCGGCGCTGGCCGACGATGCCGGCATGATTTTTCTACGCGACCGCGCCTTTCGCCGCGAGCTGGTCGGCTGGATGCGGCTGGCGCGCTCGCATCCACGCTACGACGCCGACGGCCTCAATCTCGGCGCGCTGCGCATGAGCGCGCTGGAAGGATTCGGCGCAGGTGTGGTTTTGGGAACGGGCCTGTTCGAAGCGATCGATGCGCTGGGGTTGGGCAAGGTGCTGACGGGCGAAAAATCGAAGACGCAGTCGGCGGCGGCAATCGCGCTGTTCCACCGCCCGCGCGAGGAATCACCTGTGCAGTCGGGCCGTGCCTTCTACCGGCTCTGGCTCAATCTGACACGGCTCGGCTTCGCGACCTGGCCGATGGCGGCCGTGGCCGATCATGCGCCAAGTGCTGATACCTGCGATCGGCATTTCGCCATCCCGTCCGAGCGGCGGCTGATCAACGCGCTGCGGGTCGGGGTCGCCGCAGCGGTGCCGAAACGGGCCCGGCTGCCGATACAGGGGATCATCGTATAAACAGGCCGGCGTCTCGCGTGGGCATATTACCAGTCGGCTTGGACCGACAGATCTGGTTTGCGACGTTTCTGCTGCCCCAGCAATTCTATGGCGCCGATCAGTGTTACCGATTCCCACATCTATCGCGGTCGGCAAGGTCTTCCTCAAAAATCAGAATGTCGATGCGGTTCAATTCAAGCACAAATTTAAGATTCGAATGTGATCATGTTCTGGTTCTTGACAGACAAGCGAGGAGACTACCATTCATTTGAGATTTCTGCTCTTTGTCCTGGCGGCCCTTGCCTTGCTGTTTTGCATTGGCTGGCTGGTTCAGCCGGCGTTCACCTCGTTCTCGGCGACGTCCGATCGCTATCTGGCCCTTGAGCCCTCGCTCAAGACTGAGGCCGACCGAGGCATCGCATATTTTGCGGTGGGCGATTTCTCGGCGCTGACGTCAGACACGCTGCGCGTTTCCGCGTCACCGTGGAAATTGTCTGTTGCGGCGTTGGCCTTAAAGTCGGTCGACGGCAACCTTGACCGCCTGACCGATGTGGACCTCGCTGCACTTTTTCGGCAGTTTGGTTTCCACACGCCAAGAGCCATTGGAAACTGGCCTTCCCATCTTCCACCACTCAGCTTTGAAACGCCGATCGGCCAAAACGTAGGATTTGGTGGTCGCGCTTTCCTGCCCATCGGCGCGACGATCGGCAATATCGGCTGCCCCGCTTGCCATAGCAGCGTCATGTATGACGAGAGTGGCATTCCGGACACTAGCCGCATCTGGCTAGGCTCACCAAACGGATCGATCAATCTCGAAGCCTACACCGTCGCTCTTTATGACGCGTTTGGTGAGTTCGGAAAACAGCCAGACGTGCTAATGGAGGCAGTCGCGCGGCTTTACCCCGACACTGGGTGGCGCGAGAAAGCGACACTGCGCCATTTCATCATACCAGAACTGAGAAAGACCTTTGCCGAGCGCGAGGCATCGATTGGGCGCTTGCTGCCTTACCGCGCATCACTTGCTGGCGCGACGAACGGCCTCGATTCCCTCAAGAGCCGCCTTGGTCTTATCCCCGATGGCAAACCGGTGACCGAAAGCGTCTTCAACTCGATACCAGATCTCGGGGGGCGACTCTGGCGATCAAAATTCCTCAACAGCGGCAACTATGCAATTCCCGGACCTGATCACATGCAAAGCATGCAGTCCGCCGACATCACGCCAGAGCATAGGCGTGGGCTGGCTGCGATCATCTCGTATTTCACGGTACCCAGCATGGGTGTCACGCCGGAAGTCGCCGAGACATCAATCAGCCACGCTTTCGAGATCACCGCTTGGATGGAGTCCTACGCGCCGCAGCCCTTTCCTGGCCGCATCGATAGGTCACTGCTGCCGCGTGGGCAAGCGCTTTACGCGCAGACATGCGCATCATGCCACGGAAGCTACTCACCCAACCTCGAACGGCCTCAAATTGTCTCGTTCCCAAACTGGGAAGGTGACGTTGGCACGGATCCACAGCGGCATCGACTGCTCGACAAGACCGTCGCAGATGTAGTGAACGCTTCGCTCTATGGACACTATATCAACGTGCGTACCGTCTCCACCTACACCGCGCCGCCTCTGACCGGACTCTGGTCGAGCGCACCATACTTCCATAATGGCAGCGTGCCGACGCTTTGGCATTTCATGCATCCTGGCGAACGCCCGGTGCGTTTCACGGTCGGCGGGCACCGCCTTGATCTCGACAAGGTTGGCATCGCCGGCGTCGACGACGGCAAAGGTGGATGGGACCCGCCGCCCGATTACACGCCGTGGTCGATCCCAGCCGAAGTCGACACAAGGGCCTTCGGGCTAGGCAATGGCGGCCACGAGGCCGAACTCAATTCGTTGACGGAAGCTGATAAAGCCGCGCTACTCGAATATCTTAAGCTGCTGTGATCATCGCATCCGACCGTCGGTTTCTACGGAGACGAACACTATGACGCTGACCCTGCGCGAGCGCGACTTCGAATCTTTCTTCGCGGCCCCATTTGAAGCGTACGGGCCCGACACACTGTACGTGTCGCCGATGCGAGGCGACCTCAAGCGGTTTCTGTCCACGACCGAAAACCCGCTGTTCCAATCGGACGATGAGCTTACATATTTCACCGCCCATCGCGAAGGCAAGACGGTGGGACGCATCACCGCTCATGTGCATACAACGTCAAACGCATTGCATGGATGGAACCGCTGCTATTTCGGCTACTTCGACTGTGCCAATGACGGAGAGGCAGCGGCGCTTCTGCTGGCCGCGGCGGAGGACTGGGGCCGCCGTCGCGGCCATTCGGAGATCATGGGCAACTTCAACCTGACAGCAATGCAGCAGATTGGCGTTACGACCGGCGCCTTTGATCGGGCTCCCTATACCGATCTCATATATAGCCCGCCGCATATGGCACGGCTGCTGGAATCGAACGGCTACCAAGCTGAGTTTCCGATGACCACCTTTGAGCTTGATCTCACGACCGCGGAGGCGCCGGCCATTGGCCCGAAGCAGCAAGCTATTCTCGACAATCCCGACTTTGCGTTCGCACCGCTCACGCGCAAGCAGGTTCCGCAGCGCATGGAGGACGCCCGCCAAATCCTCAACGCGTCATTCGCGAACAACCCGATGTTCGTAGCGGTCAGCCGCGAAGAATTTCACTTTCAATCGCGCGACATGAAATGGGTAATGGACCCTCGCATTTCGGCAGTGCTCAATTACAAGGGAAAACCAGCCGCTTGCATCATATGCATTCCAGACCTTAACCCATTTCTTCGCAAGACGCGGTCCAGGATCGGTTTGACGACGCCATGGCACTTTTTGGTGCATCGTTTTACCTGCAAGCGTGCTGTGCTGATCTTCTCCGGCGTGATGCCGGAACTGCAAGGCAGGGGCGTTAATCCGGTGGTGCTGCGTCGAGTCATCTTGGCAATGAAGGCTGCAGGCTACGAGCGGCTTGGCAACACCTGGATCGGAGATTCCAACAAGGCGAGCCTCGCCCAGAAGGCGAAATCGCATTCTCAACCGCTGCACCGCCTGCACCTCTTCCGCAAGACATTGTAGCCCTCAGGCGACCCAACTATGATAAATGATGAAGGTGAAGAGCGCATCCAGGCGAGCTACGGCGGCAATCGTACGCGCCCTCGCCGCACTAGAGGTCAAGTTCGACTCTTCCAACCGTCCGCACCACCTGGATGAGGTACTAGGACATCTCCAGACTACGGACAACGACAGCATTTGGACGGCAAAACTGGACTTTCAACGGCCAGCTCGTGAATGGCCGCCTCGGGGTCAATTCGGGACTTCGGACCTACCGGATTGAAATGTCTGCATCCTCGCGCGTTCTCACAAGAACCGGTCAGACCGCTTCCGGCCCCTATCCAGACCTTCCGACCTGCTTCGGCGATGGGTGCTGCACATTAGCTTCCGGATCGAATAGGATAGTTGCCGATTGAGAGGGACGAGGCATTGGCCGAGGAGCAGGTTGAGCGACGTCTGGCGGCCATCTTGGCCGCGGACGTGGTGGGCTACAGCCGTCTCATGGAGGCCAATGAGGAGCGCACGCTGAATGCACTGCGCCAGCATCGTCGTGAGTTCTTCGATCCCACCATAGCCAAGCACGGCGGCCGCATCTTCAAGGTGATGGGGGACGGCTTTTTGGTCGAGTTCGGCAGCGTTCTCAACGCGGCGCGTTGTGCCGTTCAAATCCAGCGTGGCATGCCGGGGCGCAACGCGGGAATTCCCGAGGACCGGCACATAAAGTTCCGCATCGGTATCAATGTTGGCGACATCATCGTCGATGGTGAGGACTTCTACGGCGACGGCGTGAACATGGCCGCCCGTCTCGAGGGCCTTGCTGGACCAGGCGGCATTGCGTGTTCGGAGGCGGTACGCAATCACGTCGGCAACAAGGTGGAACTTGAGTTCCTCGATCAAGGTGAGAAGACCGTCAAGAATATTGCCCAGTCGGTGCGTGTCTACTTCATCAATCTGAGATCACCCGACAGCGGCGTCGCTCCGGCAGAAGTTGGGGACGGTCACGTAGGCGAGCGCTCCGACAAGCCGTCGGTGGCGGTTCTACCCTTCGCAAACATGAGCAATGACCCCGAACAGGAGTTTTTCAGCGACGGCATCACCGAGGACATCATAACCGACCTGTCGAACGTTTCGGGGCTATTCGTGCTCGGGCGCAATACGGTCTTTACCTACAAGGGCAAGGCGGTGAACCTGGAAAAGACAGCGAAGGAGCTTGGCGTCGCCTATGTGGTCGAGGGTAGCGTTCGCCGATCTGGGGATCGGGTAAGGATCAATGCCCAATTGATCGAAGGTGCCACCAGCGGCCATGTGTGGGCTGCTCGTTACGACCGTGAACTCACCGATATTTTCGCTATCCAGGATGAGATCACCAAGGCGATTGTGGACCAACTCAAGGTCAAGCTCTTGCCGGATGAGAAGAAGGCAATCGAGCAAGCGCCGACCGACAATCTCGAAGCCTACACGCACTATCTAAGGGGCCGCCAGCTACTTCATGCGACGACGAAATCCTCACTGATATTGGCTCGGCGGATGTTTGCGAGGGCGGCGGACCTTGATCCGCAATTCGCGCGCGCTTACGCGGGTATGGCTAACTGCGATTCGCGCCTCAAGTCCAGGCATGGGGTGAAGGTTTCGACCGACGATCTTCTGGCAACCACCGGCAAGGCCTTGGCGCTCGAGCCCAATCTGGCGGAAGCATTTGCAGCAAGGGCATACGCCTTGATGATCGACAGCCACCCCGAGGCGGCAGCTGCCGCTTTCGAAAAGGCCCTTGCTCTAGATCCCAATTGCTACGAAGCCAATCAGCTGTACGCCGAATTTTTCGTTACAAAGGGCGATTTCGAGCAGGCTGCGGAGCACTACCTTCGTGCAATGGAGATTCGGCCTGATGACTATCAGGCGCCGCTTTTCCTAATTGGTGTCCTTCGGTCCCTCGGACGTCTAGGGGAAGCAGCAAAGTATGCGCGCCTGGGAGTGCAACGAGCAGAGGAGGCGCTTAGGCAACATCCGGAAGATTCAAAGCCTGCGCAGCAGGGAGCCGTCGCGCTGGCATTTCTCGGAGAGCGTGATCGGGCAGAGGAATGGCTGGCGCGTGCCTTGGCTATCGATCCGGACGATAACCTCTGTCGCTACAAATGCCGCCTGCACCTATTCGCAACTTGGCCAAATCGATCGGGCCATCGAACTGCTGGAGATTTGCGTTCAGCAATTTGGAACCGATATGAAACTCTGGGTCAAAAACGATTCAGATCTCGATCCGATCCGCAATCATCCACTGTATCAAAAGTTGCTCAAACTCGCCCGTTAACGCGGCGTCCGGTTGTAGCCCTCCTAGAGCAAAGGTCGACTATTCAGCTCATCATCCCGAAGCTTATGGTGGGCTGCCGCGGCCCCATCAGACGTGGCCAGAGGGACCCGGCGAGCAACTCGCGTTGCGCCTTCGAAACTAGGGCCGGGACTCATAACCAGTAGCTGACGGTTGCGGCGATGCAGACGTCGGCGAGAAAGTTCCGGGCGAGCCGATCATAGCGGGTTTCGGTGCGGCGGAAGTCTTTGATGCGACAGAACATGCGCTCAATGCGTTGCGGTTCCTGTAGAGGAAGGGCGAGAAGCAGTTCTTCCATTTCCGGTTCGCCTTGGGCGGAATATTGGCAAATGCGCCGCGCCCGCGAACCTGCCCCCGGATGGCATTGCTGTCGTAGCCCTTGTCGGCGTGCAGGATCGGCGCCGCTGGCATCTGCTCGATCAGCATCGCGCCGGCAGTGCGATCGGCTACTTGGCCGCCGGTCAGGAGAAAGGCGACCGGCCGGCAGAATCCATCTGTGGATTTTGGTGGTCCGTCCGCCTCTCGATCGGCGATCGCCTGATTTTGCTCCCCCCTTTGCCGCCAGCAGCGCAGCGATGCGCTCTTACCGCAGATGAGTCGATGAGAAGCTCGGCCGGAGGCCCGCCCGCGTTAGCGAGAGCATGGAAAATGGCGCTCCACACGCCTTTGGCCGACCAGCGCTGAAAACGGTTGTAGAGGGTCTTCCGCGGCCCATAGATCGACGGAGCATCAACCCAGCGGCCTCCGCTCTTCACGACGTGGATGATGCCACTGATCACGCGGCGATCATCGACGCGTGGCTTGCCTCGGGTGCCGGTCGGCAACAACGTCACAAGCCGAGCAAACTGATCTTCCGTCAGCCAGAAAAATTCGCGGTTCATCGCTGGTCACCTTTTGGCGATCGTGAATCACGAATCCACGGCCAGCGGAACCCCTTTGTTCGATGGCCTTTTGCGTTAAACTGACTGAGAGTAGTAACCGTGTAGGGGGAACGCGTCATGCTCAATGCCTTTTCTTCTCTCATAGGAATTGACACCCCGATCGTTCAAGCGGCAATGGGCGGAGCGACCTCTCCCCAATTGGCTGCTGCTGTCAGCAATTCTGGCGGTCTCGGCATGCTTGCTCTCGCCTGGAGTCCACCCGATGCGGTGCGCGCCGAGATCCGGGCGACAAAAGCGCTGACCAAGCGCCCGTTCGGCGTCAATCTCCTGAGCCAGCCGCAGGAGGAGCGGTTGGCGATCTGCCTTGCCGAAGGTGTCCCGGTTATCTCCTTTTTCTGGGGTCAGGCTGGCCCGCTGACTGAGGCGGCGCATCGTGGCGGCGCAAAGGTAATTCACACTGTGTCGAGTGCCGACGAAGCGCGCATTGCGGTTGACGACGGCGCTGACGCAATTGTCGCGCAAGGTTGGGAGGCTGGGGGTCACGTGTACGGTACGGTCGCCACGATGGCGCTCGTCCCGGCGGTCGTCGACCGTGTCGCTCCGGTTCCTGTTCTTGCTGCAGGAGGCATCGCCGATGGGCGTGGCCTTGCCGCAGCGATGGCGCTCGGCGCTGCCGGAGCCTGGATCGGAACGCGCTTTCTCGCCAGCAACGAAGCTCCGATCCATCCTCGCTATCGCGACCGGCTATTTGCCGCGAAGGAAACGGACACAGTATACGGTACCCTTTTCGATGTCGGCTGGCCTGACGCTCCGCACCGGAGCCTCCGCAACAAAACGGTTGAAGCGTGGGAAGCAGCTGGACAACCGCCGACCGGCCGGCGTCCCAGTGAAGGTGCGGTGCTTGCCAGGTCCCCGTACGGTGATGTGGTCGCGTATCAGTCTCATACGCCGGGAGCGGGTGACGAGGGCGATATCGATGCCCTTGCCCTATGGTCGGGCCAAGGCGTCAGCCTCGTTCGTCGCGCCCAGCCAGCCGCCGAGATCGTCAGGGAGATAGGCGAAGAGGCAAGAGCAATCCTTGCCCGGCTTGGGAATGGTTCATCCCTCTGAAGCTATGTCGGCCGCACGCAACCCCGTATCGCGATCCGCCAATTTATGGGTCTGGACCCTAGACTGCCTCAGCCTGCAAGAATTTGATCTGTGCGCTCAGTCGGCTCGAAAGCTGGCGCAGCGTCGAAGGTAAGATCACACAAGGTCCGCTGCTGGATTACACGGCTATCGCTATGCCTAGCGTGATAGAATGGAGCGAGCAAGGCATGCGGCTGAGCCCGTTCGATTCGTGGGCCTGGGCCGCGTTTGACGCGCAAGCAATGAGCCATTTGCTGCGCGGCCGTTACGAAGAGGCCTGCCGTGCCGCCTATAAGTCCGTCCAAGCCAATCCGGCCCATAGTATCACCTATGTGCAACTGGCCGCTGCGCTGGCCAGGCTTGGCCGATTGGACGAAGCGAGGGCGGCTGCCGCTAGCGTGCTCGAGCTCCAGCCTGGCTTCCGCTACAGTCGCCAGTTCACAGGCGTAAATTGCGCACCCGCGCTCGCGGAAGCTCTCGGCGGCGCGCTACGGGCTGCTGGCTTACCAGAATAGCTCGCATAAATCTGAGCGACTCCGCCAACGCTCAAATTGGATTTCAGCGACGCAGGGCTCATACTCGCTCTACAACAGGTCGAAATGCCTAGCGCCTTACTGGAGCCGTGCTGTCCGTGAACCTGACCTCCACTGCGACTATCGACGCAGGTCCGCAGCCGACGAAATTTCAACCGCGATGGAATAGTTTCCAGCCTAGATCGGTAGATGCAGCGTTGAGGGTGAGCTTCGACTGTGGCGGGTTGCCTCCAGAAGCCGCTGTCGGAACCGGGGAGCGAAGCAGGCATTGATGACACATGGCTATTCGGCGCCTGCACTTCGGGAGGAAAGCGCTCCCATCTGGCCCAGCGGTTGCGTCCCTGACCGCTGGGCCGGTCTCGGGCGGAGGCTATGCAGAATGGCATGAGCGCGAACTTCGACGTCACACCTTATCTGGAAGATTTATGGCGTTATGCGCGGGTGCTTACGCGTGATGACTCGGATGCCGACGATCTGGTCCAGGAAGCGCTCGTCCGCGCGTTGTCATTGGCCAAGTCCTACGATACTTCGCGTCCGCTGTTACCCTGGCTGATCGCTATCGTTCGGAATACTTTTTTGTCCAGCGCAAGCCGCATGGCGGCCGACCGTCAGCGCCTTGCCTCTTACGCTGACCTGTCCGATAGAACGTCGCCGCCCACGCAGGAGCATTGTGCCGAACTGGCCGACGTTGAAAAGGCGCTCTCTGGCATGCCGGCGGAACAGGCGGAAGTTCTTCATCTGGTTGGCGTTTTGGGTTTCACCTATTCGGAAGCCGCCGAGTTGCTGGGAGTGCCCGCTGGGACAGTCATGTCGCGCTTGAGCCGAGCGCGCGCCGCGCTGAAGCGCAGCGTAGAACATGCAAGGGACCAGGCATCGGGTTCGTTGAAAGTTGTGGGAGGCCGTGATGTGGCCGAATAGCCGGATTTCAGACGAAGAGATCAACCGGTTCCTCGACGGCGAACTCTCGCCTTCGCAGCGATCCGACCTGCAAGCGCGGCTTGCGCAGGAGCCGGAACGGGCGGCCGAGGTGTTTGCGCATGCGCAGCGCATGGAGGCTTTGCGCAATGCTCAACCGCAGCGAACGTTTCCGCCGCGCGCGAGTCTGGAAAAGGCAAGACAGTTGGAGCGGGTGTTCCGCCGAAAGAAGCTGGTAGCTGTCTTAAAATTGCAGGTCGCCGCTGTCGCTCTCATTGCAGTGGGGTGGTCAGCAAATTCACTGACCGTACCGCTTCGCCAGGGCGGCAAGACGGCTGATGAAACCTTCATCCTGGCCGCGAGAGACGCCTTGAAAGTTGCGCAGCTCAATGCAGGTCCGGACAGGGATAACGAGCCGAAACAGGACAAAATTGAACGGCTGGTCGGTGCAGTCAACGTCAGCATGCCGACCTTGCCGTCGGTGTGGGTGGTGAAGGACGTCCAGGTGCAGCCCTGGAACGGAAAGCAGAGTCTTGTAGTGACAGCCGACACGCCCAGCGTCGGCCGGATCACGCTCGTCGCGGCTCCAATGAACGGCGAGGATGCCGTTCCTCCAACCTCCGCCACTGACGGTCGGGTGCCGACGGTCTACTGGCAATCGGGGGGCACGGCTTACGCCTTGATGGGCTCCGCCGCGCCCGACCGGCTCGAAGTCGAAGCAAAGCAAATCGAAGTCGCCACCCGCAGAAACGTTGCGCCAAAGACAAGAGGTTAGCCAGTCGGCAATGCCATCAGAAGGGAACCGAATGCACTCACTCTGTCACCAGTGGAACTCGGAATCATTCGCGTCTCGTCGAAGCGGCACTAGTTGGCCTTCCTCTGGTCGATTGACCGATGCCGCTCGCCAATAGGGGGGAGCCTCGCACCATGAACGTCCTGTCGTTCGAAAGGCGGTACTTTCCGTCCGCTTGCCCGATCTGCACCGGAGCGGCCTTGGAAGCCGAGGTTTCCCTTCGCAAGGTCGAATTCCAATGTGCATCTTGCGGGGCGTTTGAGATCACTTCCGCGGCGCGCTTGGCAATGAGGGGGCTCTCGCAGGACAACCGTGCTGTGTGGTTGTCGCAAGCTAGGCAGGCGGGTTCCACGATTCCTCTGGTCGCCTGCGCAAACGAAACGCTGCACCGAGCCGACCGCTCCGGTGATCACGGCTAGGTTTCAAGGAAGTGCGGCCGCGCGGGCACTTCCTAACGGCCCGGCATCAGGCTGGGGTGATGTCGGGCCGTTTCATCCACCACAGACTCAGCCCCAATGTCTCAGCCTTGAAATTCAGGCGATCACAATGCGCAGATTGGAAGAGTATGAAGAAATAGGCCTGATCGGTTATCCCGGCGACGGAGAATATATTGCAGTCCTCGGCGGCCGAGAGAACCAAAACTGGCTGCTTGGCGGTGAGCTTTGCGGACTGGATGGGACTGTCCTTGCCGACCAAGCGGCTGGCCTGCCTAGATACTACCCGCAGGGTTCGCGCCTCGTGTTGGTGACGATAAGGGACAACTGGATCGTCGCGCTGAGGGACTACGACACGGCCGAGGTCGGCCACAACCCCAACTGAAGTCGCGAGAAGTACTTTGGCTGCAGGGAATACGGATTCAAGCGAGAACCAACGGCTCGCCGATCTCGAAGCGGCGGCGATGCTGCGCATGTCCAAAACCATGACTTTGGATGCCGGTACTGAAATGGCCATCGCAGCTGTCGCCGCTGAGATGAACCTGACCCGGTTGGAGGTCATTCGCCTCGCAATTCGCGAATGGCTGGTCACGCACGAAAGTGCCCGCTTTTCGGCCGACGACAATGCACCATATTAATCTCTGGCGCCTGTGCGTTCGGACGTCCCTGGGTAGATTCTTCAACTAGCGCTGAGCCAGGCCAATGCTTCACAGACATGCAAACGGTAGGTCCGCCTTGGACTTGTACGAGCCAATCAACGTTCTAAAGCCGGTGGCCGCAGATCTATGGATCGTCGACGGATCTGAAATCAGGTTCGGTTTGGGTTGGCTGAAATTCCCTTTCTCAACGCGCATGACGATCTTTCGGCTGCGAAGTGGGGAATTGGTCCTCCATTCACCGGTGGCGTATTCCGCCGCGCTTCGGTCGGCCTCGAGATATTGGGACCAATTCGTTATCTGGTTGCGCCGAATTCGCTGCACTATTGGTGGGTGCCCGACTGGACAGCCGCCGTTCCCGCTGCAAAGGTTCTGGCTGTCCGAGGGCTCACGCGTCGGACGAAGCGTCATATCGATGTTGATACGCTGCTGGTGGGTCGTCATTCGCCCTGGCCTGACGACGTAGACCTGTTGGTGGTGCGCGGTGATATGCTGACGGAGGCTGTACTGTTTCACCGCAGCACCCGAACATTAATCCTCACTGACCTGATCGAGAACTTTGAACCAAGTCGGATTCATAGCTGGCTTTTCAGGCTTCTCGTGAAGCTCGCAGGCGCTGCGGATCCTGACGGCAAGGCTCCTATCGATATGCGAATGAGCTTCTTTAGACGCCGCTCAGCGCTAAGCATGGCCGTTCGCCAGATGCTCGACTGGGATCCGGAACGCGTCATCGTCTCGCATGGACGATGGTATGAGAAAGACGGTCTTTCTGAGCTGCAGCGGGCATTTCGTTGGGCGTTGTGAGCACCCGTCTGCTCAAAAACTTACCGCCCTTTTGATTAGGGCGTGTACTCATAAACGACGACCAGCCGATGAACGGTAAGCGGCTAGCACGTTTCATCAGTTGCCCATGCCCTTTGCTCAATCGCCCCTTGGGACCACCAAAAGTGGCTATTGAGCAAACTAGCCGACGCAGGCTTGAGAACCCATCGATTCAGGGCAGCGGGTTCGGTTTGTCACTGAGCATGCGCAAGTACGCGATCAGGTCGACCCGTTCGGTCTCGTCCCGAACGCCAGGCGTCTCCATGTAAGTGCCCGGCGTAGTGGCCATGGGCTCAAGCAAAAATTTGTTCAGGTCCTCGAGCGTCCACACACCCTCCCAGCCCAGCAGGGTGTCAGAGTAACGTATAGTTGCAAGAGATGCTTTGTCGCGGCCAACGACGCTCCACAAATTCGGTATCGTTCGGTTCCTTCCCTGTGGCTCGGCACCGTGGCAATGGTCGCACCTGCGGACGACGAAGGAGGTTCGGCCTTTGTCCACATCGGCAGAGGCCAACTTCATCGAGATCGGGGCTGGAGTTGGCAAGACGACGCCGTGCGACATGAGATAGTCAGCAACTTCGAGTTGTTCCGATTTTTTTGCCATATGGAGCGGTGTCTTGCCGTCCTCTGCCCTCGCATTTACGTCCGCGCCGGCCTCAACCAGTACCTTCACGCAGTCGAGACAACCGAGATTGACGGCGGCATGAAGGGCGGGTTGGCTGCTGCCGTCGGCATTTGGATCTGCGCCCGCATCCAGCAATAGATTTAACAGATCGATCTTGTCTATCCCCATAGCCGCCATCAGCGGGGAACCAAGAGCCGTCTGAGCGTTGACGTCCGCACCACGTTCTACGAGCAGTTTTGCTGCTTGGATGTGGCCCATAAAGATCGCAAAATAGAGTGGCGTTGCGCTTCCATCACTCTCATTTACATCAGCGCCCGCATCGAGCGCTGCCGTGATAGCCGCGACATTGCCCTCCATGGCGGCGTCGTGGATGGCGGCGGCATGCGATACAATCGGAATGTGCAAGAGCAGCAGTGGAATGAAAAGCAAGGACACGCGCATTGGCATCTCCCAAGGCAAGCCACAGTAAGCGTCACGCTTTCAAGACTGCAAGCGTATAGGCGAATGCCTGAGTTTGATAGTCCTTGAAAGAAGGAAGGTTTTCAGGAACCGCCGACCATACTCGGTCGACCCACCTTGACGATCGAATACCCATATCTGGAGGCGGAGCCAATATTTGAATGTGGGCTTGCCGGCGTGATTCAAGCTCCGAAAAGGAATCTGAACATGCGATACGCCTTTACCGACGCCGAATGGCTATTGATTGCCCCGATCCTTCCTTGCAAGCCGCGAGGGGTCCCCCGCGTGGATGACAGGCGCGTCCTGAATGGCATCTTCTGGGTCTTGCGGTCTGGAGCGCCATGGCGTGATCTGCCCAAGTGCTATGGACCATATACCACCTGTTACAATCGCTTTGTGCGTTGGCGCTGCGCGGGTGTTTGGGATCGTATCCTGGCTGCCATCTCGCATCGAGACGATGCCGAGATTCAGATGATCGACAGCACAATAGTCCGGGCGCGACATGCATCCAAAATGGCTCCGGCGAAGACCTTGGACACTCCCGCGGAGGGCTGACGACCAAAATCCACGCCGTAGTCGACGCGAATGGCCTACCGCTCCACGTCTCAATCACCGGCGGTCAGCGGCATGATAGCCTGGTCGCACGCGCTCTGCTTAAGGGCTTACCGCGCGGCGGGATGGTTCTCGCCGACAAGGCTTACGACGCGACCGGGATACGAACGTTCGTGAGTTCACGTGGAGGGTGGGCGAACATCCCGCCCCGTCGGAACCGGCGTGGTCCAATCTGCTTCAGCCCGCACCTCTATCGCCATCGAAATCAGGTCGAACGGTTCTTCAACCGGATCAAGCACTGTCGGCGCATCGCGACGCGCTATGAGAAACACGCCGCCAACTTCCTCGCCTTCGTTAAGCTCGCGGCCATCCGGCTCTGGCTTCGGGTTTATGAGTCCACGCCCTAGTCTCTCTAATTGGAGTGTCTAGACTGGGCTCCAGCCATGAACAAAACGCTGAAAATCCCACTCTTGATCGCGTTGCTGGCGGCTGTTGCCATCATCTTGTCCGTGTGGCTTTTCGAGCCTCCCGATTGGGGCGGGCGGCTCTGAAGCCCCTAAACAGCCTTGAGGAACTCTCCCGATACCGCCCGCCGCCTCCTGATTGCCTCGGCAATGAACACCCGGGACATCGCATGATAGAGTGGCTCATGCGAAATCAACCGGGCCGTCCCGTAGCCCAGCATCGCCGCGCACATCAGCGCAATGACGTTGTCGTGGTTGCCCGTCATCTCGAGGATGATAACGAAGGCCGTCATCGGCGCCTGCACGACGCCGGCGAAATAGCCGGCCATACCGAGCAGCGCGGCTAGGCTGGTGCTCGTACCGAGGATCAGGCCGAGTGTGCTTCCCAAGCCGGCGCCCACCGCCAGCGACGGTGCGAAGATACCCCCTGGGATGCCCGACACCATCGACAGCAGGCCGGCCGCAAACTTCCCCACGAAGAAGAACGCCGGCAGCGGCGTGCCTTCGATCGCGCCGCGCGCCTGGGTGTAGCCCGTCCCGAAGGTCAGGCCGCCCGAGGCAAACCCGATCACAGCCACCGCCAGTCCGCAGATTCCTGCCACTATCAATGTGCGCCAGAGCGGCTGCAACGCATTCCAGCGGCGAATGCGGCGCATAGCCTTCAAGGCGAGCAACGAAAACAGCGCGCCGACACCGCCGCCGATGACGCCGCATGCCAGCACCAGCGGCCAGTCGCTGGCGAAGGCGACGGTGTCCCTGGCAATGCCGAAATAGGTGTAGTTGCCGAGCAGCCCGAGCGAGGCGAGGCCCGCCAGGATGACCGCCGTGAGCACCAGCCCATTGGTCCGCGATTCATAGGTGCGGCCCATTTCCTCGATGGCAAAGACGATGCCTGCAAGCGGCGTGTTAAAGGCAGCCGCGATGCCAGCTGCCGAACCTGCCAGAATGAGGCCCCGCGCTTGCACCATGCCGCCCCAGCGCGCTGCCTGCAGCATCAGCGAGGCGCCGACCTGGACCGTTGGCCCCTCGCGGCCGATCGAGGCGCCGCAGAACAGGCCGACGACGGTGAGCGCAATCTTTCCCATCGCGAGCCGTAACGAAAGGATGTGGTCCCGATCTTCGTCGTCGCGCAGGTGGCGCGCGGCAATCGCTTGTGGGATGCCGCTCCCCTGCGAGCCCGGAAAGAAGGAATGGGCCAGCCAAGCGCACAGAACGAAGCCCAGCGGTGTTATCACCAGCGGGAGATAGAAACGCCAGCCGCCGGCGGTGCCGATGACGGCGTGGAACAGCGCCTGCGCCTGGTCAGCCAGAATTGCGAACAGCACGCTGATCAGGCCGATCGAGATAGCACCCGCCCAGAAGACCAGGCGCGGCTGCCAAACGCGCCGCGAAATCCACATCGCCTGCGAGCGACGCAGCATCGGATGTTTTCGCGATACGCCTGCCATGTCCGACCCCGTTCTGCTAGGCCCGGCGTAACACATCGGCACAGTCGATCAAACCCATGGTAGCAGGCCAAGCGCTGCTCGGATGACTGCTGCACGGTTGCGCCAATGCATTAGGTGCCACGGCAGACGTCAAATAAGTTCGGGCCTGTCGCGCAATTGTACGATTCCACCAGGGAAGCATCTCCTTCGCACACTTCCCAATGCGTGGCAGCGCCACTGCGCCAGAACCGAAGGTCGAGAAGATGCTTGCCCAGGCGCAAATCCTTTAAGGTGATCTCAGGCAGCTGTGGCGATATAGGTGGCTGGGTTTGGGCGCACGAATACCCGCAGGAAACATGGATACCTCCCGCTCGCAGATGACAAATTATTGTTGTCTTGCAAAGCCTTGGCGACCTTGCGCAAGAGGAGAGACTGCCTGCTTTGTGGCACGAGTGGGGCGATTCTAGCCCTGACCAACGGGGCTCACGAATTGTGCCTATTCGTAATAAGCTGTGATGGCGCCCCGTTCGATTACTCGGCCATGGCGGCGCGGCGACGCGAAAGTCTGAAGAAACTCTGCTTTCGGTGGTGCGCGGCGCAAAAGTCGTCCAATGCTTTTGTCAAAATGGCGAGTTCGACGGAATCAGCCATACCGTCTGGTGACATGCTTGCCTCGCTGTGCCGGGGCGAAAGCCTGATAGCCGCTTCCAAGCGTCCGCTTGCCTCTGTTCGGCACGGGCGACAAATGGGGCCTATGCCTTAAATGTGGCCGGTAGGGGTCATCTCAGAAGGCACCCGAAAAAGTGATAGCCCGGTCGGCACTGGAGGGGTAATGTCCCCAACCTGCTGGCTCCATATGCCTTGAGGAAGCGAGCATGGCGACAACAGCCATCGCCAGCAGGTCATTTTATTGGATTTATTGAAGCCGTGAGAGCATATTGCACCACAGCGTTCCTTTCACGAGGAATGAGTTGATGCATTTAGGCGCGAGAAGCATCCCGATCGAATATTATATTCTCAGGATCGCCGGCCCGGCCGCCCCGCTATCTGGCGTCGGGAGTGCGATTGCGGGCTATCTTGCCGAGCGGCCAATCTTCGCCATAGTCCAAGATTCAGCAGGCACTTGCTACCGTTACGTTGGGCTTGCGGCACGACTGCCTGACGGGCGTTACAATGTTCAATCGCTCGCTCCTGGTGAATGGATCGTCGAGCCGGGGCTGATTTACAGATCGGACGACGTATAGTCCCGCGCGAAGGGAAGGCGTTTCCCTCAACGATGAGAGCGCGTGGCCCAACAGCCGGACGGCCTTGTGAAGCGGATACGACAAGTGATGACGGATGACCTCTGGGCCTTGCTTGCGGCCTTGTTGCTGGCGAGTATTCAGCTCACCATCGCAAGCGTTCTAACGCTGCGTCAGCTTGGAGGAGCTTGGGTCGCGGGACCGCGGGACGAACAGCTCAAAGTAACAGGAATTAGTGGCCGCTTCGTCCGAGCCCATCACAACCTGCTTGAGATTTTTCCGCAGTTCGTCGCCGCGCTGTTCCTCGTGCACGCAGCTAATGCGGCTGGGTCTCTCTCGGCCGTTGGAGCCTGGCTGTTTGTCCTCGCTCGGCTTGTTTACGGCCCCGCATACGCCTTCGCTCCTCCGGGCGTGCGACCGATATGTTGGGTCTCGGCATGGCTCGGCATCGTTGTCATTGTGGCAGACGTGTTCGTTTGATTGGGGCCACGAGATCGGATTGATGTCGCGAGTGGAGGCAGGGGGTTCGGCAGATCCTGAGACGTTGCGTTGTGCCTCGTGATCGTCAGTTCTTAAGGAATGGCCACCGATAGTCGGGTAGCTGTATTTCGTCGGCAATTTCCCTCCCGATCACTAGGCGCGCCAGCCCGGGCACGGCGAATGCTTTTGTCACCAAGTTGCGGGTCAGCAGACCGAGCTGCGTCCTGGGCGCCAAGGCGGCGGCAAATCGCTTGGCACCGTGCTGCTTTTTCTGGATGTACTCCCGCAAGAACGCCTCGTACTTGAGGAAGCCCTCCTGATGCCGTCCGTCGGCTTCCAGGAGTTCGCCTGCCAGCACGTAGGCGGAAATCATCGCCAAGGCTGAACCCTGTCCCGCCAGCAGGGAAACGCAAAACGCGGCATCGCCGGTAAGGGCCACGCGACCTTGTGACCAGCTGTTCATCCTGATCTGGCTGACGCTGTCGAAATAGAGCTCGTCGGTGCGACCCAACTCCTGCAGGATGCGAGGGCATTCCCATCCGCCATCGGCGTACCGCTTGCGCAGTATTTCCTTTTGCAGATCCAACGCCGTTGGTAGAGGACTATCGTCAACGGTGAAAACGAACAGAAAAAGCGTGCGGTTGTGGTGAAGCGTAAAACGGCCGACCATTCGGCCCTCCAGCCCGCACATCAAATAGACGTCCTCGTCGCGTGGCCGGTAGTCCTCCACTTCGAACGCCGCGACTGCATAGCCGAGCTTCTTCTCGAACTCTCGTCGTGGCCCAAACGCGAGCCGCCGAACGGCCGAATGCAAGCCATCCGCGCCTATCACCAAATCAAATTTGCGTTCGTCTCCATGTTTAAATCGAACGCGCACGCCGTCTGACTTGTCTTCAAGCCCGACGACCTCATGCCGAAAATGACTTCGGATGTATCCTTGGCCTTTTCGAAGAGCAGTCGCGAGAGGTCGCTGCGTGCGAGCGTCACATAGCGGCTGTTTGTCAACTCACTGAAGACATCTGTGCCGAAGCCTGCGACACGTTTGCCGCGATCGTTCACGATGCGCATTTCGCGCACATGATACCCTACGCGATTGATATCTGCCTCCAGGCCCATTCTCTCGGCGATCCAATAGCCGAGACCCCAAAAATCAATGACGTAGCCCCCGGTGCGCAATTGAGGCGCCTGTTCGACCAGGGTCGGCCGGTAGCCGGTGGCTGCAAGCCAAAAGGCGAGTGCCGGCCCCGCAATCCCCCCGCCGGAAATCAAAACTGTTCGGTCGGCCATTCAGAGCCACCAGCCTAGAGGACTTCACCGGGGTAGACGCCCCACAGCCCGACTTGTTTCATGAAACCCGTTGTGGGACCGGACGCCACCGCGCACCACCGTCCGTCACACCGGGTCAGCTTGACTTCAACGCGCGGCTCGAGCCAGGCAGCGATGGGGCTGTCCGCTGCCGGCTTCGCGTACAAGGCAAGGTGATCCCTTGACCAGGGGGCGATGATGCCCGTTCTTCGCCCCGACAGGAGCGAATGATAAATCCAGCCGGTGCTTCCGTCCCAATCTCTCACCCGGCGCCAATTGCCGTACTCCTGATAGATCTCCAAGGGGATGCCACGTCGTTTGAAGACCCATTCGATATTGTAGCCGATGCCCGGTCCGACGCGCAGATTGGCGGATGGAGCTTTCAGCGAGGCAAAGCGAGGCAGAGGAAGGGGCCCAGCTTCTGCCCTGACATCTGTGGGCCTGGCGGGTGCTGCGACTAAAGCAACAACCAGAGCAGCATGGATGAGGCCGAGCCACCCCCGACCCTTAATCTGCCGTGGAACCGCT
Source organism: Mesorhizobium sp. PL10 (assembly GCF_053714315.1). NCBI lineage: Bacteria > Pseudomonadati > Pseudomonadota > Alphaproteobacteria > Hyphomicrobiales > Phyllobacteriaceae > Mesorhizobium > Mesorhizobium sp. PL10. The sequence continues at coordinate 299,274 of NZ_JBSKBR010000004.1, forward strand.
AAGGTGCCGAACGGCGCCCAACGCTCTAACATGACAGCGGGCTATCTACTCGACAAGCATGTGCGCCTCTCGGGCCGCGTCGACTAAGGCGTCCCTGGCGACGTCAGCCCCGATACCACCGTTCATAGCTTGGCGACAGGCTCTAAGAGCCGCCAGATGCTTTGGGCTTCTCGCGTTGCGCCAGTGCTTGGTAAGTACGTCGATTGCTTGATTGGCGTTGGAAAGGTTGCTGATCTCGCCAAATATGCCGGTGACCACCGGCACCGGCCTCGAAAACCACGCTTCATACATCGCTATGCCTCCATTGTGATGGCCGCCCAGCAAAACACTCGCGCTGCCGGGCGAAAACCAAGGGTCGGCGATTAGCTCTTGGTGTTGTCCTGAGCTACGCTGTTCGCCGGGATGGTGTCCATCGCGGCTAGTTTGTCCGCACACAGATCCGCGGCGCCTGGCACATCCTTCTTCACGCCGGCCAGTTTCAGCCACCCGCCATCGCTGATAAAGCTGTCTCTCTGGTATGAGGAAGTTCCCTTGAGCTTAGCCAGATTATCGCTGGCGTTCGACGCTGTGATGAACTTCTCGACACAGAGATTGGCAGCCAGTTCAGCCTTGGCCTTGATGGCGGAGGTCTTCGCCATTTCCGACGCCGTTCCAGCCGTCGTCCAACCGCCGGCCGTGAAGCCGACGATCATCGTCAGCACAGCGGCACCTACTACCGACCAAAACCAGAGTGTCTTGGACGGTTGGTATTCGTCGAAGCGTTGCGACAGTGTTTGATCGTTTGCCATGGTTTCCTCCCTTTGAGATACGCCCATCGTTTCAGGTTGATGCCGGAAATAGACCCATCGATTGACATGTTGAGGCCTCTCCGCAGGGGCGACCCAGGTCAGGAGACAGGGCAAGGGGATGCTGGGTCCGATCGGCAGAACTTTCGGTCGCGAGCACGCCGGCGCTGGTCCTTGAGCGCTCACGCTCGCCCCCCGCACTCTAGCGCCTGTGACGATATGCTGGAGCGTTCGGAAATTTTCCAAAACAGCGAGTGCGGACAAACTTCACCTCAATGCCACATATACCGTGCCCAACCGGAAACTATTCCAGACCAGTCACAACTATGTGAGGGCGCAGTAAGGTTGGCGCTGTCAGCGGCGTAGCAAGGCCCACCAATCAATTTCACAATGTCGCCGGAGCGGATGCATCTCTTCGATTCCGCTGGGCTGCGGGTCGGCTAAGAAGCCGCTTCCCGAAGCGAGGCAGCTGTCTGGATTCGCCGTCCAAAGCCCCGGAGCAGTTGCGCCACGGTGTCGACCAAGGATGCATTCGTCGGCGCCGCTGAACCATCCGGCAGTAGAAGATTGTTCTCGAAGCCGACGCGGACATCTCCACCGAGCAGCGCTCCCGCTGACACGCAGGCGGCCTCGTCGGGACCGAAAGCGCAGACCATGAAGGAACGGAAGCGCGGAATGCCGGGCGAAAGAAACGGCAGCAGATCCGTGGGCGCCGATTGCTGCGATGTCGTATAGCGGCCAAGGACGAAGAGCACGGGAACGTCGTCCCAGGGGATCATGCCCTGCCGCTGCAGATCGCACAGATACCGTGCCTCGTCGGGATCGTAGAGTATGATCTGCGGCAGCACGCGTTCGCGCTTCAGCCAGGCGAGGAACGACGCGAAAACTGGCTCGGCATGTCGGTCGGGAACAAGCTCACGCAGCGCCAGCGAGACGGCCTCGGGTCTGGTCTCGCGCACCACTTCCATCTGCCTGCTGGGCTGATAGTAGCCAAGCGCCTCACTGGTGATTTGGACCACCATCGCGTCACCGACCGCCTCGCGAATGGCAGCGGTGGCGGCGCGATAGGCGTCGGGGTCGAGAATGTGCCGGCCATCCCGGTCGCGCACATGCAGGTGAATCATGGCCGCGCCAGCCTGAAGACACTCCCCCGCCGTCCGGGCCAGTTCGGCCGGCGTCATCGGCAAGCCCGGATGATCGGCCTTGGTGCGTCTGCCGCCATTCGGCGCGACGGCGATCGCGACAGGCCTATCTGAGTGTTGAGACTGCATGCGGAGACCGATGATTGGACAATTGGATCACAAGGATAACTCGTGAAACACTTGTTGCAATCAAAATCGAAGCGCGGCAGACTGCGACGATGGATCAGGGGCCCCTGGCGGAACGCATCGTCGCGGAGTTCGACGGCATGTCGGCGCAGCTGCAGACTGCGGCTCGCTACATGCTCGACCATCCGAGCGACGTGGCCCTTCTTTCCATGCGCGAGCAGGCGCGACAGGCGGGCGTGCAGCCGGCCACGATGACGCGCCTGGCCCAGCACCTCGGCTTCGAAGGCTACGACGTAGTGCGCGATTCCTACGCGGCAGCGGTGCGGAGCGGATATCCCGGCTTTGCCGGAAAAGCGGGGGTTCAGCTGCGCAGCCAGAAGCTCAAAGGCGACCGGGCTCAAGCCTCCGAGATGTTGGACTCGCTTGCCGCCCAGTTCGCCCGGCTTGCCAGGCCAGAGATGCTGGACCGCATCGTGGCGGCGGCGAGACGGCTGTCGGCGGCGCGACGGATCTATTGCCTCGGCCTGCGCTCCAGCCATCCTGTCGCTTGGCACATCCACTATGTCCTGTCGCTCGTTGGCGAGAAATCGGTGCTGCTCGATGGAGTGGCCGGAACCGGTGCCGACGCAATTGGCCGCGCCACCAAGGACGATGTGCTGCTGGTGGCGAGTGTGCTCCCTTACACGCGTCAGACGGTCGAAGTCGCCGAATATGCGGCCGGACGCGGTGTCTGCGTCGTCGCGATCACGGACAGCGAGGTGGCGCCGCTCGCCCAGGTCGCGGCGGAGGTCATCCTCGTTCCGACGCAGACCCCATCGTTCTTTCACACCATGGCGCCGGCCTTCGCCGTTGCGGAAATCCTGGCGGCTGTCGTCGCCGGCCATGGCGGCGAGCAGGCGCTGGCGGAGATACGACGCACCGACGAGCACCATGCAGCACTCAATGTTCATCTGAAACCACGGCTCGGCAAAAAATGACCCATCTACTGCATCGCGCCACCAAAGGTTCGCTTCCAATCGCCGTCGGGGGTAAGGGCATCCAGATATTCGACAGCGACGGCCGCTCCTACATTGATGCATCCGGCGGCGCGGCGGTGTCGTGTCTCGGCCACGGCCATCCAGACGTCATTGCCGCTTTGCATGATCAACTCGACCGCATCGCATATGCCCACACCGGCTTCTTCAGTACGGAGGCCGCCGAACGTTTGGCCGATCGCCTGGTCGAAGACGCGCCGGCTGGGATCAGCCATGCCTATCTCTTGAGCGGCGGATCGGAAGCGGTAGAGGCGGCGCTGAAGATGGCGCGGCAATATTTCGTCGAGAAAGGCGAGCCGCAGCGCCGCCACATCATCGCCCGTCATCAGAGTTATCACGGCAACACGCTCGGCGCGCTCGCCGCGGGCGGCAATGAATGGCGGCGGCGGCAATTTCGGCCGCTGCTCATCGAAACCCACCATATCGATCCATGTTTTGCCTATCGCCATCAATTGCCGGGCGAAAGCGACGCCGATTACGCAGCGCGGGCGGCGCAGGCGCTGGAGGACAAGATACTCGAACTCGGTTCCGGCGAGGTCATCGCCTTCGTCGCCGAGACGGTGGTCGGCGCGACCGCTGGCGCCGTGCCGCCGGTGGCGGACTACCTGAAGCGCATACGGGCCATCTGCGACCGTTACGGCGTGCTGCTCATCCTCGACGAGGTTATGTGCGGCATGGGCCGCACCGGCACGCTTCACGCCTGCGAACAGGAAGACGTCGTTCCCGATCTCATGACCATCGCCAAGGGGCTCGGCGGCGGCTATCAGCCTGTCGGCGCCGTGCTGCTTGGCCAGCAAATCTTCGACGCGTTCGCGAACGGCTCCGGCTTCTTCCAGCACGGCCACACCTATATGGGCCATCCGATGGCCGCCGCCGCCGGCCTAGCAGTCCAGGAGGTGATCCGTCGCGATCATCTGCTCGACAACGTCAAGGCGATGGGCGTGCATCTTCAGCGGCGCCTGGCCGAACGCTTCGGCAATCATCATCATGTCGGCGACATTCGTGGCCGTGGCCTGTTCCAGGCTATCGAACTGGTCGCCGACCGCGGCTCGAAGGAGCCTTTCGATCCGGCGCTGAAGCTCAACGCACGCATCAAGCGCGAGGCCATGAACAATGGCCTTATGGTCTATCCCATGGGTGGCACGATCGACGGCATCCGGGGCGACCATGTGCTGCTCGCGCCGCCGTTCATTTCCACCAGCCAGGACATCGATGCCATTGTCGAGCGGCTTGGCGATGCCGTCGATGCAGCCTTGCGCGCTCCCGACTTGGCGGGACGTGTCTGACCAGAGCCCGGCGCAAGGCCGGGACCAAACCACCAGAGAGGTAGTCGAAATGCGTAGTCTGCTGAAAACCCTGATAGCATCGGGCACGGCGGCGTGCCTGCTTGCCGCCACACCTTCGTTCGCCGAGCAGAAGTTCATCACCATAGGCACCGGCGGAGTGACTGGCGTCTACTATGCCGTTGGCGGCGCCATTTGCCGGCTCATGAACAAGGACAGGCAGAAAACCGGCATACGCTGCTCGACCGAATCGACGGGCGGTTCGGTTTTCAACGTCAATTCGATCAATACCGGCGACCTCGATTTCGGCCTTACCCAGTCCGACGTGCAGTTTCAGGCTTATAACGGCGTCGGCAATTTCGACGGCAAGGCGGTGAAGGACCTGCGGGCGGTCTTCTCTGTCCACCCCGAACCTTTCACCGTCCTGGCGCGGCCGGATGCGGGAGTGAAGGTATTCGAGGATTTCAAGGGCAAGCGCTTCAATGTCGGCAATCCCGGGTCCGGCACGCGCTCCTCGATGGAGGAGTTGTTGAAGCAGATGGGCTGGACGCTGAAGGACTTTTCGCTCGCCGCGGAGCTCAAGGCCGATGAGCAGGGCAGTGCGCTTTGCGACAACAAGATCGACGGCTTCTTCTATGGCGTCGGCCATCCGTCTGCCGCGATTCAGGATCCGACGACCGCCTGCGGCGCCAAGCTCGTTCCGCTGACCGGCCCCGCCGTCGACGCGCTGGTGAAGGCGCACCCCTATTATTCGGTCGCGACCATCCCCGGCGGCATGTACGCCAACAATCCCGATCCGACGACGACGTTCGGCGTGCGCGCAACCGTGGTGACGAGCGGCAAGACCCCCGACGATGTGGTCTACGAAATGGTCAAGGCGGTTTTCGAGAACTTCGACGACTTCAAGAAGCTGCACCCTGCCTTCGCCAATCTCGACCCCAAGGAGATGGTCAAGGTCGGCCTCTCCGCCCCGCTGCATCCCGGCGCGGAGCGCTACTACAAGGAAAAGGGCTGGCTCTGAGCTTCAGGAGGGCCGGGCCGCCCGAGCGGCGGTCCGGCTGGAGAACCGAAAAGACCAAAATGAAAAACAAGATGGTCGAGGGGAGCAATGACAGACCGGTTCCGCAACGCAGGAGCACCTGAGGACGTCGATATCGACAGGCTGAACGAGATTGTCGCGGAAGCGGACACCGGCGGCCGCAAGCCGGCCGGGCTTGCCGCGCATCTGGTCCTGGCGGTTTCGCTGGCCTGGTCGCTGTTCCAGCTTTGGTACTCCTCGCCGATCCCCTACATGCTCGGTTTCGGTGTCGTCAGTGATGGGATTGCCCGCTCGATCCATCTGGCCTTTGCGATGTTCCTGGCGCTCGTCACCTTCCCCGCCTTCAAAAGCTCTTCACGCAGCCGCGTTCCGCTGCCTGACTGGGTGCTTGCCGCGGCCGGTGCCGCCGCGGCCCTTTACCTCGTCGTCTTCTACAGCGAGATCGCCGCGCGGCCCGGGCTTCCCACGACCGCCGACCTCGTCATCTCCATTGTCGGCATCGTGGTGTTGATGGAAGCCGCCCGGCGTGCCGTCGGCCCTGCCATCACCGTCGTCGCCGGGCTGATGCTGATTTACATCTTCGTCGGGCCCTACATGCCCGGCCTGCTGGCGCACAAGGGCGCGACGCTGTCGCGTGCCGCCTCGCAGATGTGGCTCACCTCCGAGGGCGTGTTTGGTGTCGCGCTTGGTGTTTCGACCAACGTCGTCTTCATGTTCGTGCTGTTTGGAACATTGCTCGAGCGAGCCGGGGCAGGTGGCTATTTCATCCTGCTTGCATTTTCCATCCTCGGCAAATATCGCGGCGGCCCCGCCAAGGCCGGGGTCGTCGCCTCGGGCCTGACGGGCATGATCTCTGGATCATCGATCGCCAATGTTGTCACCACTGGCACCTTCACAATTCCCCTGATGAAGCGCGTCGGCTACACGCCGGTCAAGGCCGGGGCCATCGAATGCGCGGCCGGCGTCAATGGGCAGATCATGCCGCCGGTGATGGGCGCTGCTGCCTTCCTCATCGCTGAATATGTCGGCATTTCCTACGCCGAGGTGGTCAAGCACGCCTTCTTTCCCGCCCTGCTGACCTACGGCTCACTTTTCTACATCGTCGACATCGAAGCGATGAAGATGGGATTGAAGGGCCTGCCGTCGCGTAGCCGCCATCCCGCCTTGCAAGGGGCACTGCGCTCGCTGATGGGCATCTGCGCCTTTGTCATCCTGGCCGGGCTCGTCTATTACGGCATCGGCTGGACCAAGACCGTCTTCGGCAGCGCCGCGACCTGGATCATCGTCGCCGCACTTGCCGTCGTCTATGTCGGCCTCGTCGCCTACAGGGCAAGGCACCCCGACCTGCCGCTGGACAGCCTCAAGGGCGATATTCGCGAGATACCGCATTTCGGCGAGACGGCGCGGACGGGGCTGCATTTCCTGCTGCCGGTGGTGCTCCTTATCTGGTGCTTGATGGTCGAGGAGCTTTCGCCCGGTCTCTCTGCTTTCTGGGGCTCCGCCGCCCTGATGGCATTGGTCGTCACGCAGCGCCCGCTGACGGCGTTCTTTCGCAAGCAAGATCTTGCGCCGCGCTGGCGCGAAGGTTTGGTGGATCTGGTCGAGGGGCTGTCGGCGGCCGCGCGAAACATGACCACGGTCGGCATCGCCACTGCGACGGCCGGCATCATCGTCGGCACGGTGCTCCTGACCGGCGTCGGGCTGGTGATGACCGAGCTAGTCGAATTCATCTCGGCCGGCAGCTTCATGGTGATGCTGCTGTTCACTGCGCTTATCTGCATCATTCTTGGCATGGGCATGCCGACCACGGCCAGCTATGTCGTTGTTGCCACGCTGATGGCGCCGGTGATGGTCGATCTCGCGGCGCAGAACGACCTGGCCGTGCCGCTGGTGGCCGTGCATCTCTTCGTCTTCTACTTCGGACTGATGGCCGATGTGACGCCGCCCGTCGGCCTTGCGGCGTACGCAGCGGCCGCGATTTCGGGCGCCGATCCGGTGAAGACCGGCTTTCAGGGTTTCAAATACGAAATCAGGACGGCGCTGTTGCCGTTCATCTTCATCTTCAACAACGGCCTGCTGATGATCGACATCCAGGGACCGCTGGATTTTGTCGTCGTCATAGCCACGTCCGCGCTGGCAATGGTGGCCTTCGTGGCGGTGACGCAGAACTGGTTCCTGGTTCGCAACCGGTGGTACGAGGCCATCGCGCTGTTGCTTATCTGCTTCACGCTGTTTCGGCCGGGCTATTGGCTCGATCTGCTCGATGAGCCCTTTGTTGCCAGACCTGTGTCGCAGTTGAACCAGACTGTCGATGCCACGCCTGCGGGTCAGGCGGTTCGTCTCAAGTTGAAGACGTTCAACATCAATGGTGACGAGATCGAGAAGCTGATCAGGCTCGATCTGGCCGAAGGCAAGAATGTGGCAGAGCGGCTGGAAAGCGCTGGACTGACGGTGAGCGCGCTTGGCGATACCATGACCGTCGGCATCGTGCGGCTCGGCAGCCAGGCGGCTAAGTGCGGCCTGCAGCCAGGCGACGAAATCATCGGCATCATGGTGCCGAACGACCGCCCGTCACGCTACTGGTTCGTGCTTCCAGCGTTGTTGCTGTTCGGGCTCGTTTTCTGGCTGCAGAGGCGTCGAAAAGCGCTTGGCCTACCGGCCAGGGCCGCGCCCTGAGGTGTCAGCCAGTCGGCTCCTGTCCGCCAGCGGCCTTGTCTGTCTCTCGCCAGGCATCGTGGCCGGCAAGGAAGCGGCCGCGTCGGAATTGCAGCGCGCTGAGTCCGAATAGTGCCCCAAGAACGGCCCACAGGAACGTGCTGAAAGTGAATGGACTGGTAAGCCAGTCCAGGAAAGGCACTGCATCGCCAGGCGCCGCGTAGGCGAGATAACCAAGACTGGTCGAGAGCGCTACGCCAGCACTCACAGCCAGGATTGTCTCAAGAATCGATCTCGTCACGGCGGGTAAGGGAACGCAAAAAAGCGCCCATTCAAGCGCAAGGCTATGAAATTCGATTCTTCCGGTCGCCTTGAGTGGCCAAAGCCGCATCTACCGGTCAATTGCCCCCGTACATGACTTTCGGCAGCCACACCACGATCGAGGGGAACACGATGCACAGGCCCACTCCGATCGCTTGCAGGCACAAGAACGGGACCGCGGACCTGAAGATTGTCCCCATCGAGATCTCCGGCGGCGCGACACTCTTCAGGTAAAACAGCGAATAGCCGAACGGCGGGCTGAGGAAAGCCATCTGCATGTTGACCATGAAAATGACGCCATACCAAAGCGGCACGTCTTCGGGAGTTACGCCGGCGAACCCGAACGCGCCGCCGAACTGAAGCGATTTTAGGATCGGCAGAAAGATCGGCACGGTCAGAAGGAGGATTCCCACCCAGTCCAGAAACATGCCGAGGACGAAAAGGATCACCATCATCAAAACAAGAACGCCATAGGGCGCGAGACCCGTTCCAAGAATGGAGTCGGCCACGAAGTTCTGCCCGCCCTTCAGGATGAAAAAGCCGACGAACATGGTGGCACCGAAGAATATCCACATGACCATCGCCGTAGCCTTCAGGGTCGATACGCTGGCGTCGCGGATTGTGCCCCAGGTCAGGCGCCGGTGTGCGGCGCAGACGATGAAAGCACCGAACGTACCGATGCCGGCGGCCTCGACAGGCGTGGCAATGCCCATGAAGATGACCCCGAGCACAAGCAGGATCAGCAGTATCGGCATGAAGGTACGGCGCAAAAGCTTGAGTTTTTCGGCGAAGGCGATGCGCTCGTTCGGCGGCAATGCTGGCCCGAGCTTCGGGTTGATGTAGCAGCGCGCCGTCACGTAAGCGACATACATCCCCGACAGCAGCAACCCGGGAAACACCGACCCGATCAAGAGTTCGCCTAGCGACTGCTGCGCGACGACTGCGTAGACGATCGCCATGACGGAAGGGGGTATGAGAATGCCAAGCGTTCCGCCGGCGAGAAGCGAGCCGCAGGCGAGCTTGGCGTCGTAGTTGCGGCGCAACATCGCGGGCAGCGCGATCATGCCCATCGTCACTTCCGTCGCCCCAACCACGCCCACCATGGCGGCCAGCAGCGTGCAGGAGATCACCGTGGCCGAGGCGAGCCCGCCCTTCAGCCCGCCCAGCCATTTGTAGACGACGTCGAACAGTTCCTCGATGATACCCGCCTTCTCGAGGATCGCGGCCATAAAGATGAAAAGCGGTACCGCCGAGAGCTGATAATCCGTCATGAACGGGAAGACCCGAGACGGCAGCATGTTCAGCATGGCCGAATTGCCGAACAGAAAGAGGAAGAGCACGGCAAGACTGCCGGTGCAAAAGGCCATCGGCAATCCGAGCAGCAGAAGTACGCCCAAGCCCCCGAACATCAATATGCTGAGCCACAGAATAGGAAGTTCGAGACCCATCGCTCAGCCGATCCTTCTGGTGGCAATGGCGATGTCGCGCATCAGCCGAGACAGACCTTGAAGCAATAACAGCGCCGCCCCGATGGGGATGGCGAGCTTTACCGGCCAGTATTGGATACCCCATTCGGTGAAGGAGCGCTCGCCAACCGCCATTGCGTCACTGGCAAAACGCCAGCCTGTGACGAGCATGGTGCCCGTGAACAGGAAAAAGAAGGCCGAGGTGATGATGTCGCAGATCGCACGACCGCGTTCCGAGAGGTGGCTGTAGACGATGTCCACCCTGACATGGGTTTCGTCGCGATAGGCATAGGCACCGGCCAGCATGTACTGGATGCCGAACATGAGAAACATGCTCTCATGCACCCAGTTAGTCGGCGAATTGAAAACGTAACGCGCCACGACCTCGTAATAGTAGGCGATGACCGCGAGGACCGCCCAGTAGGCGACCAACTCGCCTGTCACCCTGACCAGCCAGTCAACGGGCCGGAAGATAGCGAGCGGCCGCTTGACGGGTGTGGCGGGCACGTCGGTCACGAGCGGGTGAGCGTCGGTTGGGGCCGGTTGGCCTTCACGTTCGCGGGCGCGGCGAACCAGGCCGGGGATCAGAAAGATGTCGCCCACGAGAACGAGGCCGAGGAGAATTCCGGCAACTCGCGCAAGGCTCGTCGAACGGGCGAGCCCACCAATGGCGGCGGCGTTGTTGTCACGCGCGGTCGCCGCATCCGCGTCGGCCTTCACAAGGCGATCGGCGGCACCTGCCTTGCCGGATGCAACGTCCGCCTTGGCATGCGTCAAGGTCCGCTCGGCGTGCTCGGCCTGGGACCGTGCCAGCGACAATGTCTCGCGGCCCTCACGCACCTGACCACTCGTCCAAAGCACGGCCACGAAGAAGGGGATGAATAAGAATCCCCAGCGGCTCTTCAGGTAGAAACGGTGCATGCCGAGAAAACCGGCAGTGACCAGGAAGAAATAGGCGAGGAAGAGGTTGGCGCGACCAGCATTGCGTCGTGCCCGCTCGTGGTAGACAAAGAAAACCGCGGCAAGGGGAAAAAGCACGAGGCTCGACCAGTAGAGCCAGTGCGGCAGCACAAAAGTGAGTGAGGGCATCGGCGAACGCCTGTTGAAGAAGAGTGCGCCCGCCCCAGCCAGGACGGGCGCAGAGAGCCTCAAAGATTGATCGACAATCCCTGATACATGTCCGGCGTAACGTAACCGACGGTCGGGTTCTCCATCACCTCAAGCTGTAGCTTGAAGATGCGCGCCGCGTCCTTGTCCTTGTTGGCCCACTCGAACCATATCGGCACGGCGATTTCCTGGAACTTCTGCAGATCGTCTGGTCCTAGCCGATTGATTTCAATGCCGGCATCCAGGAACTTCTGCCAGGCCTCCATGTCGGCCTTCTGAATGGCTCCGAAATGGGTGTTGGAATAGACTTGGATTTCGTCTTCGACGAACTTCTTGAGATTGTCCGGGAGCTGGTTCCAGACATTCATGTTGACGGCAAAGTCCATCAGGTCGACAGGCTGGTATACCGACATCAGTCCGGGCGGGCCCATGGAAATATACTTGGTCACCTGCTGGAATCCGAGCGCCCAGTTCACCGCCGGGCCTGTGTAATCGGCAGCATCGATCGTGCCCTTCTCCAGCGCGGAGAACACCTCGCCGCCCGGCAGCAGCGTCGTCTTGGCGCCGGCCTTGGCGAATGTCTCGGCGATCATGCCGCCCGGCACGCGCAGCTTGAGGTCCCTGAAATCCTCGATCGAACGGATCGGCGTCTTAGAATGGATAATGTTCGGGCCGTGATGGATGCGGTTGACGTAGTAGAGACCTTGAGCGGCATAAAGGTCGCGTGCGGCCTGCAGGCCGCCCTTTGAATAGAAAAAGATGTCCCACTCGTGCGGGTAACGCAGCCCCATCGTGTAGGACGAAAGAAAAGCGGTAGCCGGAAGCTTGCCCGCCCAATAGAGCGAGAACGAGTTCATCGCTTCGAGAACGCCGTTCTTGACGCCGTCGAAAAGCTCGAAATCGCCAACGATGTCCTTGGCCTTGAATGGCTGGAATACGAGCTGGCCGCCCGTCTTGTCCTTGATGGTCCCACACCAGTTCTGAAAGGTTTCAAGTCCGACACCTGCCGGCCAAGAGGTCTGGATTTTCCAGGTAATGGTATCCGCCGCTCCAGCCTTGCGAACCCAGGGAGCCGCTACCGTCGCCGCCGTGAGCCCGGCGACAAGTCCGCTCGACTTCAAAAAGCTTCGCCTTGATTTGGAATGCGCTTCTCCGTCCATTGTCTTTCCTCCCTTTGCGGCAACGGACACATGGTGGACACGCCGCCGACCTCAAATGTTTAGACAATAACGCAAGGGACACCCTTTGCTGGCTGAGGCCTGCCTTCTCGTAATCGTTTCCGGCCGAGTCGCTAGCGCCGTCAAAGATGCGAAAGAAAGTCTGCAGCTTGTATGTAACATAGCACGACGCGAACTTTTCAACCATCACGCGTCCCAGCACACGCTTCCGGCGGCATTCTTCGGCTCGGATCTCGCCGATTGCCCGGCGCATCTGTAATGTTGCCGTGAACCTGTAACGACTGGCCGTGGCGGCACGAATAACGAACTGTTAGCTCATGCCCGGCTGCCGAGCCGGCCGTCCACCACGCTCACGGAGTAGGAAAAATGCTCGACCGCCGTATGTTTCTTATCGCCCTGGCCGTCCTATCAAGCCTCGCCTCCGCCCCGCCGGCGATGGCGGGCGATCGCATGGCCTATAACCAGCAGGCGTTCGAGGAAGCTCAGAAAGCCGGCAAGCCGATCCTGGTCGACATCAGCGCTTCATGGTGCCCGATCTGCAAGGCGCAGAAGAAGGTTTTAGCCAAATTGCTGCCCTCGGCCGACTATGCTGACTTGGCTGTTTTCGAAGTCGATTTCGATTCGCAGAAGGACATCGTCCGTGCGTTCGGCGCCCGCATGCAGAGCACACTCATCACCTTCAAGGGCAAAAGGGAGGTCGGCCGGCTCGTCGGCGTTACCAAGGCGGATGCAATCAAGCAATTGCTTGACAGCACGAGCTGAATAGCGGCGATGCTGCTCGGTCTCGGCCTCGTTCCTGGCAGGGCCATTGTCGACGCTGTCGCCCTGCGTGTTGCCGCTGATCCCGATCGTGCTGGGTGCCGCCGTCAGCCAGCATCGCTACGGCCCTGCGGCGCTGGCAGCCGGCCTGGCCAAATCCTTCACGGCGATCGCACTTTTCGTCGCTGCGATCGGCTTCTCCATAGGACTTAACGATGGCGTCTTTCGCAGCGCCGCTGCGGTGCTGATGCTCGTTCTCGGCGCAATGCTGGTAGTGCCGACATTACAGGCGCGCGCGGCGCTGGCCGCCGGCCCCGCCGGCAACTGGGTCGAGCAGCATTGTGGCGGGTTTTCGTCCATGGGCCTCTCGGGCCAGTTCAGCGTCGGTCTGCTGCTCGGCGCGGTGTGGAGCCCTTGCGTTGGTCCGACCCTCGGTGCGGCTTCCGTCTTTGCCGCGCAGGGCCATAATCTTGGCCAGGTGGCTGCGACCATGGTTCTGTTCGGCATCGGGGCGGCCCTGCCGCTGCTGACCCTCGGTATGCTGTCACGCGAAGCCCTGCTGCGCTGGCGGGACCGCATCGCCGGCGCCGGCGGCGGTCTGAAGATCGTCCTCGGCGCTATGCTCATCCTGACCGCCGCGGCGATCCTTTCTGGATTAGACAAGCGACTGGAAACCGTGCTGGTCGACGCCTCTCCCGAATGGCTGACGGCACTGACAACACAGTTCTGAAATTGCCCTCGGTGTCGGGCGGTGGCCCACCGTGAATCCCCGTGATCTATGGTATTTTCGGAAATTTATGATATTCCTGCAATATGCTCGCTAATGCTCCCGGCGCCACAGTATCGGACACGACCTATCGCCACATAAGGGCAGACATAATCTTTGGCCGGCTTGCACCTGGCGAGAAGCTCAAACTTGACAAGTTGAAAGGCCTTTATGGCGCCAGCGTTTCGACCCTGCGGGAGATCCTCAATCGCCTTTCTTCCGACGGACTTGTCGTCGCGGAGGGGCAGCGGGGTTTTGAGGTCGCGCCGGTCTCGCCCGAGGATCTCAAGGAGATTGCGGCGCTGCGGCTATTGCTGGAATGCCATGCGATGGAATTGTCTTTCGCCGGTGGCGACATGGATTGGGAGGGCAGGGTGGTGTCGGCCCATCACAAGCTGCATCAGATGGAAATCCGGATGATCGGCGGCGATCGGTCGGTCACCAAGGACTGGAAACGTTACGATTGGGAATTCCACCAGTCGCTGATCTCGGCCTGCGGTTCTCGCGCGCTGATGGAAACGCATGCGGCCGTTTTTGATAAATACTTACGATATCAAATGATTTCGCTGACCTTCCGCGGGCAGATCGCGGCCGACGAACACAAGCAATTGCTGGATGCGGCGCTGGCGCGGGATGTGGCGACCGCACAGGCAATCCTTCGCCGTCATGTCGAGGCCGGCGTGAAGCATGGCTTGACCGCCTGACCCGCCAGGTGGCGGCCTGCGCGCCACCGCAACCCGCTCGTGGACGCGCGCGCCTTCTGATGGCGGCGATTACCTTTTGGCGTGCAAAGCCAGCCTCGCCGCAATGAGAGCTGGCCCCAAGGAGCGTTTCCTGGATCGTCCTATGAAATTCGAAATCTCTGATGTCTATAATTTCATGGGTTGAAGCTCGGTTGGCGTCATGCAATGTTCCACTGTCGGGTCCGCGAGCGACGCAGCCCGCAACATGCATTCAGGGAGGAAAGCATGACTAGAACAATGGATCGCCGCAGGTTTCTCCGTGCCACCGCCTTGGCCGTCGCTGCGGCGGGCATTCCTGGCGTTCGAGCGACGAAGGCGCTCGCACAAGACAAGATCACACTGCGGCTGTCGTCACCGGCAACACCGGGCGACCAGCGAGCGGTGGCGCTGACCGAGGTTTTCGCACCCGCGGTCAACGGCTTCGCCACATTCGAGCCGCACTGGAACGCCGAATTGTTCAAGCAGGGCACCGAACTCGAGGCGATTGCCCGCGGCAACCTCGAAATGTCGATCACTTCGGCGCAGGAACTGGCGACGATCTACCCAGAATGGTCGATCTTCACCGCCGGTTACCTGCATCGCGACGCCGAGCACCAGAAGAAAGTCTTCGCTGCCGATTTCATGGAGCCGATGAAGAAGAAGGTCGAGGACGAGCTTGGCGTCAAGCTCCTGACAGTCATGTATCTCGGCCGCCGCCAGCTTAATCTGAGGACCGACAAGGAGATCAAGACGCCGGCCGATCTCGCCGGCGTGAAACTCAGAATGCCGGGTACGGACGCCTGGCAGTTCCTCGGCTCGGCGCTTGGCGCAAACCCGGTGCCGATCGCCTTCACCGAAATCTATACCGCACTGCAGACCGGCGCGATCGATGGCCAGGATAATCCATTGCCGACCGACAAGGATTCCAAATTCTACGAGGTCACCAAGCAGATCGTGCTGACCAGCCATCTGGTCGACCTGAACTACCTAGCTTTCTCCAAGAAGGTCTGGGACGGCCTGACGCCGGATCAGCAGGCGACGGTGCAGAAGGCGGCGGACGATGCCGCCGAATCCGGACGGCAGAAGCAGCTGAAGCTGGAGACCGAGCTCGAGCAGTTTTTCAAGGACAAGGGGTTGAAAGTTTACGCGCCTGATCTCGAGGCCTTCCGCAGCCATGTGCAGAAGGCCTATCTGGAATCGCAATTCGCCAAGGACTGGCCGGAAGGCATGGTCGACAAGATCAACGCTCTCTGACCAGGGGAAGACGGATGTCGGCAACCATCCGCTGGTTGCAGGCGCGGGCCGACAATGTGGCGGTGGCGTTGCTCGCGGCCATGTTCGGCGCCTTCATCCTGCAGATATTCACGCGCTACGTGATCAACGATCCCCTTGGGTGGACACTGGAGGTCTGCCTGACGACATGGCTGTGGCTGGTGTTCTGGAGTTCGGCATTCGTACTCACCGAGCGCGACCATGTGACGTTCGATCTGTTCTACCTGATCGCCAGTCGCCGCACGCAGCGTATCTTGGCGCTGATTTCGGCGGCGGCGATCGTTGCCGGATTCCTGGCGGCGCTGCCGGCGACATACGACTACATCACCTTCTACAAGATCAAGAAGAGCGCCACGCTGCGAATCCGGCTCGACGTCGTATTCAGCGTCTATGGCCTCTTCGCGGTCGCTGTCATCGTCCGATACGCCTTGCGCGCCTGGCAGCTTTTTCGCGGCGCCGCGCCGGAGCCGCATGACGAGGCAAGGCCGCTGTGACCGTCGCCTTCGCCCTTTGCCTGCTGGCGCTGTTCGTCCTTGCCGGGATCGGCACCCCCGTCGCCTATTCCATGATCCTGGCGGCGATTGTCTATCTCGCGGTGAAGGGCCAGGATCTGGGACTTGCCGCCGAACAGATCATCCAGGGCCTCTATGACGGGTTCATCATCCTGGCCGTACCGTTATTCATTGCCGCCGCCAATATCATGAATGCCGGCACGATCAGCGAGCGCTTGCTGCAATTCTGCATGGCGATCGTTGGCCGCCTGCGGGGCGGGCTCGGATACGTCAATGTCGTCGCCAATCTTATCTTTTCCGGCATGTCCGGCTCGGCGGTCGCCGATGCCGCGGGCCTCGGCAAGATCATCATCGAAATGATGACCAGGAACGGCCGCTATCCGCGCGGCTACGCCGCGGCCATCACCGCGGCTGCTTCGACCATCGGGCCGATCATCCCGCCGTCGATCCCGATGGTGATGTACGCGCTGGTTTCCGGCGCCTCGATAGGCTTTCTGTTTCTCGGCGGTATTCTGCCCGGTCTGCTGATGGGCGCTGTGCTGATCGGCCTCAACGCATGGCTGGCGCGAAAGCGTGATTTCGCCGTCGAGGAAGCGGTGCCGCTGCGCAAACTGCCTAAAGTGACGCTCAACGCGTTTCCTGCGCTCTTGATGCCAGTGATCCTGCTCTACGGCATCTACGGTGGCGCGACCACGCCGACCGAGGCCGCCGCGGTGGCTGCCGCCTACGCGTTGATCCTTGCCGGCGTCTTCTATCGCGCGCTGAGCTGGCGCAACCTCTATGCGATCCTCTCCGAAAGCGCGCGCTCGTCGGCCGCAATCGGGTTGGTGATCGGCGGCGCGCTGATCTTCAACTACATCGTTGCCAGCGAGAACATTCCCGCGCAATTGGCCTCCTCGCTGCAAGGTCTCAACATTGC
This sequence comes from Mesorhizobium sp. PL10, assembly GCF_053714315.1. Taxonomy (NCBI): domain Bacteria; kingdom Pseudomonadati; phylum Pseudomonadota; class Alphaproteobacteria; order Hyphomicrobiales; family Phyllobacteriaceae; genus Mesorhizobium; species Mesorhizobium sp. PL10. The sequence continues at coordinate 316,360 of NZ_JBSKBR010000004.1, forward strand.
GCCGCTCGCCTTCATGTTCCTGGTCAATGTCCTGCTGCTGCTGCTCGGCTGCCTGCTCGACGCATCGACGATCATCCTCGTCATCGTCCCGCTGTTCATCCCGACCTGCCGGCTGCTCGGGATCGATCTGGTGCATTTCGGCGTCGTCGTGGTGGTCAACACCATGATCGGGCTGATCACACCGCCCTATGGGGTTGTGCTCTTCGTCATCAATGCAACGACGCGCATTCCGCTGCGCGAAATTATCAGTGAGATCTGGCTGTTCATCGGCGTGCTGGTCTTCGCGCTGCTGCTGATGATGCTATTTCCGGAGATCGTGCTGTGGCTACCGAGGCAGTTCGGATACCAGGGATGAGCACGGCTTCGCAGGATATCCGGAGCTCCGGCCTGGCCGATCCGGTCAGGCTTGGGCTGATCGGCGACAACATCAAGCGCTCGCGCTCGCCGGACCTGCATCGTCTCGCCGGCCGGCTCAGCGGCCTCGACGTCAGCTACGACCTCTTCATCCCGCGCGACATGGGCAAGGATTTCGATGCCGTGTTCGATGCCTGCCGTGACAGCGGCATTCGCGGGTTAAACGTCACTTATCCCTACAAAGAGGCGGTGGTTTCAAGGCTGCGGATCGACGACGAGCTGACCAGGCGCATCGGGTCGGTCAATACGGTGGTGTTCGGGCCGCACGGCCCGAACGGATACAACACCGATCATACGGGTTTCATCGCCGCCTATCGCGAGGCGTTCGGCGTTCTGGCGCCGGGCAACGTCGTCGTCATCGGAGCCGGTGGCGTCGGCAAGGCCGTGGCCTTCGGGCTGCTTGCGCTTGGGGCCGAAGCTCTGATCATCATCGACAACGATGCCGGAAAGGCGCGATCACTCGCCGCCGCGATCTCGGCAGTCTCCGAGGGCGCCGTCAAAACGTCATCCGGCGATGATATCTGCTCGGTGATGGACGGCGCGGAAGGCATCGTCAACTGCACGCCGCTCGGCATGATCGGCTATCCGGGATCTCCGGTGCCGGTGGGATTGCTCGGGTCGCAGCGATGGGCGTTCGATGCCGTCTATACGCCGGTCGACACGATGTTCAAACAGCAGGCGGAGGTGGCGGGCCTCAAGGTGCTCAGCGGCTACGAACTCTTCTTCCATCAAGGAATTGACGCCTTCCGCATCTTCACCGGGCGGACCCCGGTCGATCTCGGCGCTCTGCGGAAAATGCTTCTCGAAACATCTCCCAACTGACCAAGGATATCCCCAGTGCTCGACAATCATCCCATGCGCAAGAAGATCGGTGTCAGCGCGGCGCTGACAACGCCGTTCGATGATAAAGGCGCAATCGACTGGCCGCGCTTCGCCTCCCACGCCAGACACCTGCTCGGTCAAGGCATGAGGGTGGTGACTGCGTTCGGCACGACCGGCGAAGGCATTTCCATTTCGGCCTCGGCCCGCGCTCCGCTCTACGAGCGCATGGCCACTGCCGGGATCGACGCCGGCAGCCTAGTCGAATGCGTCTACGGGCCGTCGTCGCAGGACGCCGGGGACCACGTCAGGCGATCGCTCGATGGGGGTTGCGGCGGCATCCTGCTGACGCCGCCTTTCTATTTCAAGCAGCCGACCGAAGAAGGTGTCTATCGCTGGTTTGCGGAGGTGCTGGAGCGCGCGGGCCCGGCCGGCCGCGACGTCATCCTCTACAACATCCCGGGGCTGACCGGCGTGCACATCGGCCCCAAGCTCGTTGCGCGCCTGCGCATCGCTTTTCCGAACCTCATTGCCGGCGTCAAGGATTCCAGCGGTGATTGGAACCAGACCACGGCGCTGCTTGCCGAACATCGCGACCTCGCCATTCTCGTCGGCCATGAAGGCCATCTGGCCAAGGCGGTTAGGCAGGGCGCCAGCGGCGCAATCAGCGGCGTGGCCAATTTCGCCCCGGCGTTGGTGGCGAAGCTGGTACGCGGCAAAGACGATCCGTTGATCGATGCCTTGCTCGACAGGCTGCTCAAGCTGCCCGTCGTGCCGGCAGTCAAGGCGATCTTGGCGGCGCAAACCGGTGACGTCGTCTGGTCGCGGGTCCGCGCTCCGCTGGAACCGGTCGAAGAGGCAAGCGGTTTGAAGGCTTGCAAGGAAATGGCGGCGATGGTTTCAGCCGAGATGACGGATCAAGCCGTGACGGCGACATGAAGACTTCGATCGCGACGGTCTCCATCAGCGGCGATTTGCGGAAAAGCTTTGCGCGATCGCAGCAGCGGCGTTGCCGCCGACCGACGGCGCAGAGCCCTTCCTGGTAACGGCTGCCCTCGGCGGACATGCAGAGTTCCAGCAGGGCGCGCGCCGCTGGCGAAATCCACAAGCACATAGCCATGGTCGAGGATATCCGGCGTTTCGCCGCCACAGCGTTCGTCGAGATGGTTCACGGCCTGTCCCGCGCTCGCCATGACGCGGAACGGTCGGAAGCCGCCGGTCCGATTTCATCTCCCAAATCCACCGCGCTCATAACCTTGGTTGACATCCATTCATCAGCCTTTTTGTGGGAGAAGACAGAGACAACGCCTGTATTGAAAATTTAGTCCTCCTCCCGGCCCTTAGGTCCGCCAGACCATACGAGATCATACGAAGGATATGGGTTGGCTAACCATCCGCTAAACCATTGCTTTTTCTCTATAATCTCCCACCCTCGGCGACTAACATAATCGTTATTTGTCAATGGGTTACGAAGCGGTTCGCCCAAATTGATTCAAGAAGCTGATCCAGCCACTCGTTTCATCTTCTACCGAATGGCAGCGTTGCGCCCAATTCCCGCCAATCGCCTGCAAGTTGGTGCCGCTTCGAAGCAGACATTAGCTCCGAGCACCCGCGGGTCGATGCGTTCAGGAGCATCCGAGCCGTTAGGCGCTCGGAACCGTGGCAGGCAGTTCACACATTGCCTATGGTAGTTATCGGCCTACTGGGCCCGATAGGCCGGTTCGCGCATTTGTCAGATGGCTATTCTGGTAAACCAGCCTTACGAAGCCCGTCGACATAGAGGTCCAGCATCCAGGAGTGCCGAAATGTGCTCCTGCGTGATCGGGACAAGCTTGACCCCGGATGCGCTTCAAGAAGCTCGGCTATCACCATCCCAGCTTCATCGAGCCGGCCGAGGTGAGCCAGTGCCGCTGCGAGGTAGCGGCGGGCAATATGGTAATGTGGGTGCTCACTGAGCACGCGCCTTGCCCAGTACGCAGCCGTTTCAAATTCGCGATTGAAGAAGTGCGCCGAGGCCAGACCGCCCATGGTCTGGAAACTGCGAGGGTCAATCGGATTGATCCGGCGAGCTGCCTCAAACAGCTCGATGGCGCGGTGGGTCTCTCCGCCGTAGCCGAGTGCGCTCCCGCAATTTTTCAAGACAAAGATCGAGTTCGGATTAAGTTGGAGCGCCGCCGCGGCCAGCTCTTCCGATCGTTCGAACGAACCTCCGAATAGTGCCTCGGCAAAGGCACCTGTGGCGAGTGCCTCAGCGCTGGCGTTGTCCAGACGCGCCGCTCGGCGGGATAGTTCCAAGGCCTGTGCCATAGCCTCCGTCAAGGGTTTCCAGCCGTTCAGGCCCGAGTGTCCTATGCTGGTGGCCAGGAGGGCGATTGCCTCAGCATAATCTGGATCTCGATCGATGGCCTGACGCAACAACGCTTCGCCACGCTCAAAGCTCGCCGCGCTGTGCTCATTCAACTCCGCAACGGCCCGGAGGTAGAGGTCATAGGCAGTGAGGTCGCTGGTTGGCTTGGTGCGCGCTCGCGTAATCTCTGCCAGGCGAAGTTTCGGCTCCACCGCTCGCGCTATGCTCTCCGTCAGCCGATCCTGAAGATTGAAGATGTCCGCGACGCTGCCGTCAAACCGATCCGACCATATGAGAATACCCGTAACGGCTTCGATCAGTTGGCAGCTGAGACGGATCTGTTCTCCGGCCCGACGTAAGCTGCCTTCCAGCACATAGCGCACGCCCAGCTCGCGGCCGACTTGGTTGAGCTCAATCTTGCGGTCCCGATATGTGAAGCTGGAACTGGTGGCGATTACGAACAGCCAACGAAGTCGGGATAGTGCTCGGACGAGATCCTCGACCACTCCGTCGACGAAATAATCCTGAGCAGGATCGCCGCTCTGGTTGGCAAAAGGGAGAATCGCAAGCGAAGGCTTGTCCGGAAGAGGAGGCGCTTTTTCTACCCGACTCGGATTCTTCAAAGAGACGTCAGCAAGCCTAAGTGCGTAGACCCGGAGGGGCTCCTCGATGTTCTTAACCTGCTTTGATCCAAGATCCTCGAAAGCAAATGGCACGCTGTTGCGGACGTGCTCGTATGCCATCGCCGACAGGCAGACGCCCCCGGGCAGGGAGAGTCCCTCCAAGCGAGCGGCCACGTTCACTCCATCGCCCAACAGGTCAGCGCCCCGAATGAATACATCCCCCACGTGGATGCCGATCCGGAACTCCATACGCTTTCCTTCTGGAAGCTCGCGGTTCTCAGTGGCCAGTAGCCTCTGAACGGCAGCGGCACATTGTACCGCATCGACTGCGCTTGGAAATGCTGCCAGCACACTGTCTCCAGCGGTATTGGCTATGCTTCCGCCATGCTCCCCAATGAGACTGTCCATTACTTCGCGACGAGCAGTCAGCAGACGAAACGTACCGATCTCATCCGCCCGCATGAGTCGAGAATAGTCGGCCACGTCGGCGGCTAGAATTGCGGCTAGTCGCCGTTCGGTTCGCTTGTCCGTGTTCACGCGACGGTCGCTCCTTCGAGGAAGTGATAAGAGCTAGGCATAAAGCCGACAAACGGATTGCACCAGAACGTTTAGATGACTGCTAATTGACGATGATGGCACGCCGTTTCAACCAGGCCAAGCGACGGCACGTGGGGCAGCTGTTTGGGCTACTGCGCGTCGATCCCCCCTCCGAGGCCGAGATGGCGCAGGCGCCCGGCGGCGAGCTCGACACGATCGGCATGACTTTAGGCAATCTCGAGGCGCATGGCTTCCTCGTCTACGATGTCGAGAATCTGCGCGAGCACTATGCCCGCACCTGCCGGCTGTGGGCCGAACGACTGCAGGCCCGCTTAGACGAAGCGATCGCCGAAGTCGGTGAGGCCAAGGCGCGGCTTTGGCTACTTTATCTCAGCGGCTGTTCAATCACCTTCGAGCGCCCCTCGGCGCAGATTTTCCAGACCGTCGCCACCAAGCGCGCGCGGCGGCCGAGCGGCCTGCCGCCAACACGGGCGGACCTATACCGCTAGCGCGAGACACGCAGGACTAGCGCCCTATTCGGCGATGCAGAGTGAGGCGATGTAAGCCGCCGAAACCGGTATGGACCTCGATGACAAGGCGTTGCGCAACCCACGGGCCCCTCCAGCGCATCAATCCAGCGCCGGGCGTTACAATTCTCGGGGGAGCGAAGGATGGCGCAAATCGTCCGCCGCGCAGGCCGATTCGTTTCGGATAGCGCCGTTGTCTCGGCAGGCGCTTCGTCACTCCATCCAGCGGCTCAGGCGAACCCGCCTTGTCCCGCGCCGGGGTGCCGGATTTGAGAACGAGTGTTTTGAGCGTTCGAAGCTGAGGTCAATGACGGCGCCCTGGCTTCGGCTGGCGTCGTAGGCTCCAGGTCAACGACGTTCTTGCCGAATTGCGCTTCGAGGTCGCGCCAGGTCGATTCTGGCCAGCGGCCGGCATCGATTGATCCACGCGGCGGAGCGAGCATAGACACGGCAGTCGAGAGCTTCATTGCGTTCGCGAAGCTTCTGCTGTTCCAGACGCGAGAAGCCGCGCCTGGTGTGCGCTGTGACCACTGTTCACCAACGAACTGCTTGCACCACTCGCTGCCCACCCAGAAAGGCAGATGGACAGTTCCTGCCGGATGCCTAGTCATTGTCTTGACGATCGTGATCGCCGGCGGCGTACAAAACACCATCGCGTGAGCCTTTTCCTTGCGCCATATCTTCACCCGGCGTTGCAGCGTGCGCAAAAGGAGATCGGGGTATTTCTCTGAGCGCTCCGGCTGCAGACGCTCGAGCAGCTCCCGGCTCATCCGCCACGGTTCTTCGTCAAACCAAGCACGCAACTCCTCGGTAACTCCTGCAAAAGGATCAGGTCGCCGCCGTTCTCGCTTTTGTTTTGGTTTCAGCTCCGCGGTGGGGCGGATTTCGCAGGGCCGGGCTATGTCCCCGGGAACATTTGCTCGGGATCCATCGTTCAGAGCGAAATGGGCGCTCCGAACTGGTCAAGCGGCTCGGACCGGATCAGGGGCTGCATGCATTGGGATCTGATCAAGGTGATCTTCTGCCACGAGTGCAGGGCAGCCGGCCGCGATGACCGGATGCTGCATTTCACGAACCACGCCGCCGGAGAAGAGGAAGGGGCTGGACGGCTTGCCCCTAGCGGTGGGGAATATCCGCGCGGGCCCGCAGGAACATTAGCGCGCCCTAAAGGTTCTCTAGGAGGTCCTACAACTTCCTGGGTGAACCATGGCTGAGTTGGCATTCGCTTTCCTATTTTATTCAGGACTGACCGGCCAGGACATGTTAGGCGCCGTTGTATCTTTGATGGCTGGCCTGCTTCTCTACAACGTTCTTCGCGAGGACCGGCGAAGCCGATAACAAATCCGTTGGGTTGATCAGATGGGCAATCCAGGATTTCAGGGCAGCGGGATCGGCTTGTCACTGAGCGTGCGCAAGTAGGCAAGGAAGACTCGTACGCTGGGGCGCCCGCCCTTCCACTTCGTGCTGGCGCTGGCGTGGCCTTTCAACACGCTCATGTGAACTGCAATGCCGGCATGGCGCATTAGCTAGTGTGGCAGGACTGGTTTTGCCAAGATCACTTTGCTGGCGATGGGGCTATCATATCGGCCTTGCTCACGTCGTCATGGCTCCTGGAGCCGGCAGCCTGGGGGCGCTTCTGACTAGCGCTTTCGAGCTATCTGGCCGCCTTCGTTCATCTGACGTCCGGCAGGCGTTCCTAGGAAAAAGCGGGGCATGGAAGGCGGATTTCCCGGGCTCGGCGTGGTGCAGCCGGGCATCGCGCACCGACGAGACCAGAGCCTGAAGCCCCTGTTTCGCGTCCATGTCTCCAGCGAGGAACCCACACGAAAACAATCGCTTGCAATTCGTGGCGGGAACAATTGCCCGGCCTGCCCGTTTCCTTGCCACAAGGGACGTCAACCGCCCCCTTTTCAAGGAGGAAACCATGAACAGGATCATATCGGGTTTGCTGGCGACAACCCTGTCCGCTTCGTTCGTTGCGGCCGAGATCGTCCCGGTCAATGCCCAGCCGAGCTATGTGCCGCTGGTGCAAGGGCTTTCGTCGGACGTGCAGGCCGTGCAGTACCAGGATTGGCGACGACACCGCAACCTCAACCGCAATCGCAACTTTTCCCGCAATGACGGCATGTATTGGAACGGTCATCGCGGCTACCGCGAATACCGTCGCGGCTATCGCCGTCACGGCGACTTCTGGTTCCCGCTTGCTGCTTTCGCAACTGGTGCATTGATTACCGGCGCAATCATCAACAACCAGAACCGGGTCTATCGTGGCGGCGATGCGCATGTGCAGTGGTGTTACGACCGCTACAGATCCTATCGCGCATCGGACAACACCTTCCAGCCTTATGACGGCCCACGTCAGCAGTGCTATTCGCCCTACTAGGCTCCCGGGCGGATCGAACACGGGAGGCTGATGGAAGCCCGTGCCGGTGACGGTGTGGGCTTTCATTTTGCCGGCAGAACCTACTGCGTGCTCAAGGTCCTGCGCACCGCATTGCGCCAGCCAGGGAGCTTGGCTAAACGGACCGCCGCCTCTGACCCTCAGAGCGCGCTGGTGATGGGCTCCCTTCGGCGGGAAAGACAATTATTGCCCGAGATGTATCGCCTCAAGCGAGGGTGCGAACAGCAAGAAGTGATGGCGAGATAAGGGCGGCGGGCGCAGTGGCGATTCCTTGCCGCCACCGGGGCGCCAAGGCGCGGGGACGCGTCGGCGGAGATGGCGGCGGCGGGAAACGCGCGCTGTCGGGGCCTTTCTGAATCGCTAATACGCATTGCTAGGCTATCATTCGGCCATGGGAATACTTCGACCGCGCCCAAAGCCAAGGAAGGCCTATCCGAACAGCGCCCGCTTCGGCGAAGATGGCCGGCGCATTTACAGCGCGTACAATGGCACAAAAATAGCCCGGCCTCGGCGCCAGATTTCATCGAAGCGCCTACGCGTGATCGCGGTTTCGCTCATGGTGGTGGCGGTTGCGGCGGCAATCTTCGTCATCAACCAGTTGCCGCATTAGGTCGACTTGTTACCAGCGGCTTCTTCCGGGTCCGCCTGTCAGGGGCGATCGTCAGCCGATTTATTGTCTACGCGAAGGACGTCGCCGACCAACTCGATCTGCTCACGAACGAAAGCGTCCGTTCGCGGGCCCTGGGGCACGAAGGCCGGGTCATGTCCGCGGCCCGCAATAACGAAATAGTAGCCCTGTTCGAGAACTGTCAGGAACCGCCCGTGTTCCGCACGCGTTTCAACGCAAGCCTGCCCCTTCGGGCAGGCGATGAATGGGAGGTTTTGATGGATCGGCGATCATTCCTGACGGCAATGTTTGGTGTTGCGGGGGCGGCGGCCCTTGCCAGCACGGTTCGACCACTCAATGCGGTGGCCGGGGTTCCGAATGCCGGTCCCGGCATTCTCGATGAACTCGACGTGCCGGATACGGAGCCTTTCGACGACGATGGCACGCAGCCGCAGCCTGTCTATCATCGCCGGTGGCATCGTCCCCGTCGTAGGCGCCGCGGCTGGAGACGGATCTGCCGCCGCTATTGGCGTCATGGCCGCTATCGCAGGCGGTGCTATCGCCAGCGTGTCTGGATCCGACTTGGGTTTTAGGAGACCCCTTTAGCTACTCAGATCCTGCCTCGGTGGATTGTTCCCCCGAGGCCGGACAGTCGGTGGCCTCTGAATTTTCTTGTCGGCCTCGCCCAAAAGACCACATAACCCAAAGAAGTCAGGCTTCGACTGGATCGATTAGCCGCAACGCGATGAACCGTATGTCCAAGAAATTGCGGGAGGTATTCAAGAAATCGGCTCGGGAGCATGGGCCGAATACGCCCAAACTGTTCCTTAAGCAGGCCACCGGTTTCGAACCTGGCGAAGTCACCCTCCACCACGACGAGCCGTAGCCAAATGGCCGGTGCAGTTGGGATGCTTGGGTTCAGCGCTGCTGCACCGGCCAATGCGGGATTGGGTGAATCCCCCGCGCTGATGAATTTATAAGCATATTAGATATTCCTCAATTAAGACTCGGGGCCCCCTGGGCCTAAAGGCCCAACCGTTGGAAGCCCCGGCGCCGGGACTGGCGCCGGGTGTTGATTGCCAATGAGAACTGACCCGGTAACACGGGATATTTCCACCGAGAATTGACCCATGTTTGAACCTTGCCCCGCGTTTTTTCAGCGGGGGCTACGGAGTGATCGACATGGCATTACTGAGCGTGATCCGACGCTGGCATTTTCGAGAGCATCTATCGATCCGTGAGATTAGCCGTAGGACCGGCCTGTCGCGGAATACCGTGCGCAAATACCTGCGGGTGGGCGAGGTGGAGCCGAAGTTCAAGGTTCCAGTGCGGCCGAGCAGGCTTGACGCATTTGCCGACCGTTTGTCAGCCTGGCTGAGGACGGAAGCCAAAAAGAACCGCAAACAGAAACGCACGATCAAGCAGCTCCATGCCGATCTGCTTAGCCTTGGCTATGAGGGATCCTATGGTCGTGTCGCGGCTTTTGCTCGGGAGTGGAAAGCTGATCTGCCGAGGGAGTTACAGACGACAGAACGCGGGACGTTCGTGCCGCTTTCGTTTGATCCTGGTGAAGCATTCCAGTTCGACTGGTCCGAGGACTGGGCAATCATCGGCCATGAACGCACCAAGCTGCAGGTGGCCCATACCAAGCTCAGCTACTCCAGGGCCTTCATCGTGCGAGCCTATCTGTTGCAGACGCATGAGATGCTGTTCGACGCCCATAACCATGCTTTCCGTGTCTTTGGCGGCGTTCCCCGGCGCGGCATCCATGACAATATGCGGACAGCGATCGACAAAGTCGGCCGCGGCAAGGAGCGCGACGTCAATGTCCGCTTCATGGCAATGGCCAGCCACTATCTCTTTGAGCCTGAGTTCTGCAATCCGGCCTCTGGCTGGGAGAAGGGACAGGTCGAGAAGAACGTGCAGGATGCGCGTCACCGGTTCTTTCAACCGATTCCACGCTTTCCATCACTGGAAGCCCTGAACGACTGGTTGGAGCTTCGATGCGAAGAGTTCTGGCACAAGACCTCGCATGGAAGAATGCGCGGCACCATTGCCGATATCTGGGCTGAGGAAGCCCAGGCTCTCATGCCTGTCTCGTGCATTTAGAGCGCAACCGCTACAGCGTTCCGGCGTCCTTTGCCAATCGGCCCGGGAGCCTTAGGGTCTATCCGGATCGTGTCGTTGTCGCTGCAGAGGGTCTGATCGTCTGTGAACATCGCCGCATCGTCGATCGCTCGTATGATCGGCCAGGACAGACGATCTATGACTGGCGGCACTATCTGGCTGTCGTTCAGCGCAAGCCAGGCGCCCTACGCAACGGAGCACCGTTTGCTGAACTTCCCGATGCATTCAGGTCGTTGCAGCAGCATTTGCTCGAGAAGCCGGGCGGCGATCGCGAGATGGTCGACATACTGGCGCTTGCCTTCAACACGACGAGCAGGCCGTACTTTGCGCCGTGGAAACGGCGTTGCAAGGCGGTGTTCCCACCAAGACCCATGTGCTGAATCTGCTCCATCGCCTGATCGATGGCAAATCCCTCACGCCCCCACCATCGATGCTCCTCAGGCCTTGACGCTGACCAACGAGCCGAAGGCCAATGTCGAACGCTATGATGCTTTGAGAAAGGCCCTGGAGGTGCGCCATGCGTCATAATCCTGCCAGCGGCGCAATCGTCATCATGCTCAGGAGCCTGAAGATGCACGGCATGGCGCAAGCTGTAGGCGAACTCACCGAACAGGGAGCGCCGGCGTTTGAAGCTGCCATTCCGATCCTGTCGCAACTGCTCAAGGCCGAGACGGCAGAACGCGAGGTCAGGTCGACAACCTACCAGTTCAAGACCGCACGCTTTCCAGCCTATCGCGATCTCAACGGCTTTGACTTCGCCAGCAGTGACATCAACGATGCACTCGTGCGGCAGCTTCATCGTTGCGAGTTCGTCGATGAAGCTCACAACATTGTGCTTGTCGGCGGCCCCGGAACAGGCAAAACCCATGTTGCCACGGCCCTCGGCGTGCAGGCCATCGAGCATCATCACAAGCGGGTTCGCTTCTTCTCGACGGTCGAGCTGGTCAATGCGCTGGAACAGGAGAAGACACAGGGGAGATCCGGCCAGATCGCCAATCGCCTCGTGCATTCCGATCTCGTGATCCTGGACGAACTTGGCTATCTGCCGTTCGGTGCATCAGGTAGGCATTGCTCTTCCATCTGCTGAGCAAGCTCTATGAACGCCAGCGTCATCATCACCACAAACCTCAGCTTCAGCGAGTGGGCGAGTGTCTTCGGCGACGCCAAGATGACAACCGCCCTTCTCGACAGGCTCACCCATCATTGCCACATCCTGGAAACCGGAAACGACAGCTTCCGGTTCAAGAACAGCTCCGCACACGAGCCTAAGAAAGCGAAGGAGAAAGCCAGAACCTTGACCCTCAACCCCGAACCGAAACATACATGACAGGCGGGTCAAATCTCGGTGGAAATGCCGGGTCAGTTCTCAGTGAAAATCAACACGCCCGAAAGCCGACATCGCAGGTGACAATCCTGGAGGTCGTGGTCGCGCCAAGGAAGCAGTCATTCACTGCGCTGCTTGCTAGCGGGCGTTTGTTCTAGGCTCGATTTTCCCTCATCCCGGGGCACCGACATCGCAAGCGTGGACGATTTTCGGAAGATAGCCCTGGCAGAAGTCCAGATAGGTCCTGACAATGGTGGATGGGTGGCGATGAGGCGGATAGACCAGATTGATCGACCACTCCGGCAAAGGGTACTGCGTCAGCAACGGCACCAGGCGCTTCTCCCGGATGGGCGCGGCCACCAGGAACGGCGGCAGTTCCGTCACCACGTCGCCGCCGAGCGCGCGGCTGCACAGATGGTGATAATCGTTGGTGGACAGGACCGCCTGGGGCTCGACCACATGGCTGCCCAACTCCCAGCGCACCGCGGCATCGACGCGCGACGCCCATACCGCGCAGGGGAAGCGATGAAGTGCGTCGGGCTCCGCCGGCATGCCGAAGCGCTCCACCAACTTCGGGCTGGCGACAAGAATGTTGCGATACGACAGCATATGTCGCGCCACCATCGCCTCGTGAACGACCGCGCCTACACGAAGGGCGACGTCGATGCCGTCCTCAACCAGGTCCATGCGACGCTCGGTTGAGTAGACGTAAACCTGAACACCAGGGTAGCTGCGCTGGAAGGCGGCGATCAGATCCCACCATGGCTGAAACGTCTGCGGCAAGGACAGGCGCAACCGCCCCTTCAGCCGTGCCTGATCGCTCACCACGGCCTGCTCGGCTTCCAGCAATGCCTCGATCCCGCGGGCGGCCTGCTCGTACAGCCTTGTCCCGGCGTCGGTCAATTTCGTGCCGCGCGCCGAGCGCTCCAGCAGTTGCACCTTGAGTTGACGCTCCAGGTCACGGATTCGGCGGCTCAGCGTCGGAAGCGGCATTCCGAGACGGCCCGCCGCAGCAGAGAGGCTGCCGGCTCTGACAACCGCGACAAACATCCGGGTGGCATTCAAGTCCATGGCATAGCCTACCAGATTCGATAGGCTTGCTGTCAATCTTGGTCGTTAATTTCCATATTTGACCGATCTAGGATGCTGTACGGGGAAGGGCTCATTGTACGGAAAGCATCATGAAAGAGACCACCATGAGGATCTTGGCGGCCATGTCGCTGGCGATAGCAAGTTCCATCGCATCGGCACAGGCAACTGCCGCGCCTGCCAAGCCCGTCACCGTCGACAACTACATCCGCGCCCAGACCGACGTTAATTTCGCCGGGGTGGTCAAGAACGGCGGCTTCGGAAAATTCCGCCATGGCCGCGAGCTTGCGCCTCCCGTGCAGCAAGGCATTCCTCGCCCGAACCGCGACACCTTGTATTCATTCGCGATCGTCGACCTCGACGCCGGGCCGGTGACGATCGCCCCGCCGGACGCCGGCAAGCGCTTCGAGGGGATGCAGGTCGTCAACCAGGATCAATATACTTCGGCCACGTATTACGGCGCGGGTACTCATATCCTGACCAAGGAGATGATCGGCACGCGCTACGCCATTGTCGTCGTCCGTTTCCTTGTCGACTTCTCGCACAAGGACGATGTCGATGAGGTCCACACTCTGCAGGATGCGATCAAGTTCAGCCAGGAACGTCCCGGCACGTTCGAAATTCCCGATTGGGACGAGGCAGGCCTCAAAAAAATACAAGCCGCGCTTGTGCAGCTCGGGACCACGGTTTCGGATACTCGGCGCATGTTTGGCGCCAATGCGAGTGAGGTCGACCCGGTCAGGCACCTGATCGGAAGCGCCATGCTTTGGGGCGGCTACCCGGAGAAGGATGCGCTTTATCTGCCGATCACGCCGGCCCGAAACGACGGCAGCACGGTCCACAAGCTCAGCGTCGGGGATGTGCCTGTGGACGGGTTCTGGTCGCTCACCGTCTACAACAGCAAGGGCTACCTCCAGCCCAACCAGTACAATGCCTATTCGGTGAACTCCGTCACGGCAAAAAAGGGCCCGGACGGCTCGGTCACCATCGAGTTCGGCGGCTGCGACGGCAAGATCCAGAACTGCCTGCCGATCGCGCCGGGTTGGAATTACACGGTACGTCTGTTCCGCCCGCGAGCAGAAATCCTCAACGGCACGTGGGGATTTCCGCTGGCACAACCCGCAAGTTGAAGCCGCTTCTCCGTTTCTCGTTGCGCTCGGCCGGACCAACTCACGGCAAATACCGGATTGGGTCAGGTCACGACGATGCCCACGCCGAACTTAACGTCCGCAATCAAAGATCCACGGCCGAAGCTGTCAGTCCTCTCGCGACCCCTACTAGCCGCCAAATTACCGACAGGGCCGCGGGTTAGCTATCCAACATCGCCATGGCCGGCCGTACCATCCCCTCCAGCAATTCACGCTCTGGTCGAGCACGCACGAGAACGCGAATGCCGACCAGAATAGCCAGCATGTGCCGGGCGAGATCGTCGGCAGACAGAAGGCAAGCGATCGAGCCGTCCTTTTGGCCTTTGTCGACGCAGCGCCGGAAGAAGGCCTCGACCTCGGCGAGGATGTTGGCGATGACGGGCTGGAATTCCGGGTCATGCGGCGCGACTTCCGATGCTGAATTGATCAGCATGCAACCCTTCCGCTGAGGGTCGGCAAGTGAGCGCTCGATGATCTCGCTGAAGAAGGCCCGGATTGCCTCGCGTGGCGGCAAATGTGTCTCGAAGCGACGAACCCTGTCGCCGAAGCTCTGGTCGACGTACCGGTTAAGCGCTTGCCGGTAAAGCGAACGCTTGTCACCGAAGGCGTTGTAAAGGCTGGCGCCGGTAATGCCCATGCATCCGGCGAGGTCCCGGACCGAGGTCGCCTCATAGCCATTCGCCCAAAACTGCTGAATGGCCGCATCCAGGGCCGCCGTCTCATCGAATTCCCTTGGTCTCGCCATGCCTGCTTCAACAAATCCGCGTGAAGTTATTGCCTTTGCTCGCCGTGCAATGCATTTTATATCGAACGATCTAAAATGCAATCCGGGCCAAGGCGGCTCTGAGGAGGAACCATGATCCGCTTCTATTTCCACCCCACGCCCAACCCTGCCAAAGTCGCGCTGTTCCTGGAGGAGGCCGGACTTGCCTACGAGGTGGTGCCGGTCGATACCAGCAAGGGCGAGCAGCATCTGCCGGCATTCCGCGCCATCAATCCGAACGGCAAGGTGCCGGCGATTGTGGACACGGAAGGACCCGGTGGCAAGGAAGCGCGAGTGTTCGATTCCAGCGCCGTTCTGCTCTATCTCGGCGACAAGGTCGGCCGTTGCATCGGCACCCCGGCGGACCGTCCGGAACTGTTGTCGTGGCTGTTCTTCCTCGGCACCGGCCTTGGGCCGTTCTCGGGTCAAGCGGTGCATTTCCAGTATGCGGCGCCGGAAGGCAATGCCTATGCCATCAACCGCTACCGGCGTGAGGTTGAGCGGCATTATCGCGTGCTCGATGATCACCTTGCCGGACGCGACTACATCGTCGGCACCGACTATTCGATCGTCGATATGTCGGCTTGGGGCTGGATCGACCGCGCCTCGCGCGTGATGACGGGTGAGGAAGAGCCGCTGGCGGCATTCCCGAACATCAAGCGCTGGTTCGAGAAGATCGACGCCCGTCCGGCGGTCGCCCGCGCCCGCGCCGTCGGCATGGATCACGAATTCAAGAAGGTGAACGACGAGGAGACGAAGCGGGCGCTGTTTCCGTCCAATTTCCCGGAGGCGGCGCAATGGGCCGCCCGGCCGGCAGCGCAGTCGTGAGGGCGTGGAGCTGAAGACCATGAAGCTGGAAGGCAAGAAGGTTCTCCTCACTGGAGGTTCGAGCGGCATCGGCCTTGCCACAGCGCAAGCGCTGTTGGCAAAAGGCGCGCAAGTGGTGATTTCGGGGCGGCGACAGGATGCGCTGGCGGAGGCTGTCTCCCGGCTCGGCAGCTTTGGCAAGGTCGATTCGGTCGCCGCCGACGTATCGACGGAGGAAGGCCGTGCCGCAACCCTTTCGGCCGCGACGGCCACGCTTGGCGGCCTCGACATCCTGATCAACAATGCCGGCGGCGTGCGGGCTGGACGGCTCGAGGATACTTCGGAGGCCGAGATCCGGGCCATGGTCGAGGTCGATCTCGTGGCACCGATCCTCCTGACGCGGGCCGCCCTTCCGGCCTTGCGGGCAAGCGGAGACGGGCTGGTTGTCAATGTCACCTCCGGCATAGCTTTGGTCGGCACGCCCTTCTACGCCACCTATGCGGCCGTGAAAGCCGGGCTTGCCCGTTTCGGCGAGGCCCTGCGGCGGGAACTGAAAGGCGAGGGCGTGCATATGTTGACCGTCTATCCGAGCGGGACCGACACGCCGATGATGAAGTCGAACCGCGCGGGGCCCGATCTTGGCTTCAGCCGGGAGCCGGCCTCGTCGGTGGCGGACGCGATTGTCGCGGGCATAGAGGCGGACGCCTTCGAGGTGATCCGCGGCGGCGAGGCACGGTCAAAGATGATCGCGCTCAACCGGGAGGACCCGGCTGCTATCGACCAGCGCTTCCTCGACCTTAAACCGGCGCTCGCCGAGGCCGTACGGGATCATTCGGCGCTCTGATCAGGAAGAGACGGTCGAGCGTCATCGTTGATGGCAATGCAGCCCATAGGGAGAAGGATCATGACCGGCGTATCGCTCTTTGTTGAACTGAAGGCAAAGCCTGGAAAAGAAGAAGAGGTCGCGGCATTCCTGGCGGGTGCGCGAGATCTTGCTGTGGCCGAGGCTGGGACAATCGCCTGGTTCGCGATCCGATTAGATACCGATACTTTTGCGATCTTCGACACATTCAATGACGAGACCGGCCGGCAAGCTCATCTCGCTGGACCGATTGCCGCCGCGCTGATGGCTAAGGCTAGCGAACTACTTGCGGCGCCGCCTCAAATCCGCAGAGCAGACGTTCTCGCTGCAAAGCTGCCGGCTTAGAGAGTGTCGATGGCGCCCCGGGTCTGTTGGCCCAGAGCCCAGACCACGCTTCCGATTCGGCAAGAAGCAACCAAGCTCTCAACCTAGAAGCATTATTGCGGTCTTATGTAGCAAACGCACCAAGCACGTTGAACCGCCTCCAAAGGAGGGGACCGTGAGCTAGGCGGCGCGCCGTGTGGGAGCGAGCGGCGTTGGCCGCATTTTGGTGGCGCGCTCAATCATTCGGTATCGCGTGTCTGGAAGGGCTATTGGCAGCGATGCGAGGCATGATCCCGGATGCACCCAAAAAAAGTCAGACACCTTTCCTATCAACCTGAACCTTAAGGGCCTATCGCCGTTGAATGAGGATGGGTGAAGTGACATCGAACAGCAACGAAGGCGAAGGCTTGTGGGTCTTTGACCTTGTCGCGTTGCGCGAGGCTTTCAGAAAGTCTGTCAGCGAAAACAAAATTACGGCCGCCGAATGGGGCCAACACGCCGCACAGTTCCTTGAAATGCAGAGAAATCGCCAGCGCGAACCGCATGATTGGCCGGGATGATGACCGGTGCGACCCGGGTTTTGCTTGGGGGTGCAGGCCGCACCGGTCACTGCGGGTGGACCCCTCTCCCGCACAGCTTAAAATTATCGCATATTAGAAATTGTGCAACTAAGCCGTTTGGCGCTACCCAGCCATAAGGGCATTGCGAGCCTTCCGCCTTCGCCGGACTTTCGCGGTATTGACGCACTGCCTTATCCGCTCGACCAGTGACGGCTCCCAGCCTTTTCATTGCGACAATGCGCCGGGCCGTTTCCTTGTTGGCGTTGCTGCCTTCCGCCTCGCGCTTCAGGATCAGCCGGTAAAGCTCGCCCTTGCGGAAGCGGCCTGGGGTGCGCCGTAGCGGCACGATAAGCGAAGGGTCGCCCTTGTAGCCTAGAATGAGCAGCACGGCGTCTATGTGCTGGAGATCGTCAGCTAGGTCCGCACCCTTGAACCGGACTGCGCCCGATATCTCGGCACGCTTCGCAATAAGCGTGTTGATGGCGTGTTGGTATCGGGTAGATCGTACGATAGGGGCAACTCTTGGCATGCCTACAGGGTATGAAAACGATGCCGGCGGGCTATCGGAAAGTTGGTGCGTTTGCTACATAAGACCGGATTTTTTGTTCAATCTCGCAGATCGACTGCTTCAGCGAGGATGTGCTCGGCAACACATCAGGCCACAAGCCGCGCCACGCCAAGACCTACCGCAACTTCGCCGCCGAATATGAGCGGCTGCACGTGAGCGCATCGCCGCCTATCGCGAGTTCATCTCCGACGTGAAGACCGGCGCCTACCCCGAGCCGCAGCACGTGGTTCAGATCACTATCACTGATGACGAGTTCTCCACCTTTAGGACCGCTCTCAGGCTATAGGAAGCCAAGATACTCAACAGGCCGTGAGATTCTCTTGAAGGTCAGCTATCTCCGCTACGGACACAAAAGCGGACAATCCGCTTCCGGCCCCAAAACTGCCCGTCTGCAACGCCGACCGCTCGGCCGCGACATACACGAGGTCGTGCAAATACATGCCGACTGCCGTGCCACGATCGACAATGTCTGCAGTCAGCCCGACGAGATCGGTCGTTTGGGCTTCGTTTTGATCGCTCAAGTATTCGCTTGCGGCGCGACAATGAAGGTGCGAGCGTTGCGTCAATCAAGATGAGAATGCTGGCGGGTTG